>JBBRVE010000015.1:0-46155 GCA_038247245.1 Bdellovibrionales bacterium
GATTAAACCGGCTGCGTCGCCGGCTTCGGTTTGCGCGGCGGGTGCAGCCTTGCGGTGATGGCGGCGGCCACCGTCTCCTGCGTTGCCTTCGAAAGATCCTCTTCCGTGCCCTGCCAGTATGCAGGGCCGTTCACGATATGCGCGCGCACTTTGCCGGGGAATTCCTTGGCCAGCTGTTCGGATAAAAATTCCATGCCGGTATCGGTGCGGCCGAAGATCACGAAATCGACCGTCGCGCGCAGATGGTTGCGGAGCAGTTTTTCCATCTCCGCCTTCGCCGCCGGATAATCGTGGAACCCGCCGTCGGAGATCACGACGAAATGCGATTTCTGCCCTTTCAGCTTGTTCACGGATGCTGTCTTGATCATTTCCGTCACGGCAGGTTTGAAATCGCTCGACGGGCCGCTTTTGAAAAGCGCCTTGCGCGTTTCAGGATCAAGGATATCGCCCCGCACCCATTCCGCATTGCGCGCGCCCGCATAGAGGCAGACGGGCGCGCCCAGCACCGCCGCGCCATCCAGCGCGGCGGCGAAGGGTTTCGCGGTAATGCTGCCCGACCGGTCGATGAAAACAGCGACGGCAGTATTCTTCACGTTTGCGCGTGCGGACTTGATATGCGCCTGCATATCATTGGTGCGGGTGCGGAAGCGCGCCTTTTCGGCTGCAGCCTTCTTCGCTTCATCCTGTTCCAGTTTGCGCAGGATACGGTCGGCGGATTTTGCCAGTTGCCGCTGGTCTTCGGCGGCGCGGTCGAAATGACGTTTCAGCGCCGCCGCATCATCGGCCAGTTCAGGCGCGAGCGTTAGCGCATCCGCCACAACGCGCGCGGATTTTTCGCTCGCGTCGGCGGCAGTGTCGAATTGCTGTTTCAGCTGGCGCAGCGCGTCAATCGTTTCGCGCGGCGTCTTTTTGCCGTGGTTCTGCATGGCATCCTGCCGTTATCCGTAAAATGATGGTTATTTTTAGGCGGGGGCGCGCATCAAGTCAAGCCAGCCGCTGCTCCATCTCAAGCTCGCGCATCAGGAAGTTAACCTCTTCCAGCTCACGGTCCATGGCGCGCAACGCGTGGTAATCCATCGGGTTCTGGCGCATCAGCCGCGCCCGTTCCACCTGCGCCTCGACGCGGTATAATTTTAAAAGCTGCAGGTGAAACCCTGCAAGTGTCGCCACCGTCGCGCGTTCAAGGGCATGCTCGATCCCCAGCGCGGCGAGGAACGGGTTGGTCACCGTGTTCAGCGCCATTCATCCTGCCAAAATAATTCAAACAATAGGAAGAGTTTAGCAGAACGGCATGGGGTGTCAAAATACCACCAGCAAGTAACTGAAAAAGCAAGGAAGTGAAATAAACTAAACCAGCTCTCTATCAGCGGACTGAAGCTGCGGAAGCCGCAGTTCTATTGCCGCCGCAATCGATTCATGTGTTTTAGCATTAAAGCCTTCAGGCATCAGCCCTCGGGCATGGGCCAAGGCAAGCTGCGCCTCTCGCCTTACCTCATTCAATATTTCTTTGACAATAGCTTTTCCCAGCCCCGCCTGTTTTGCCGTTTCAACGAAATGGCGGCCGTGGATGCGCAGGATTTCATATTTGCGGTTTGCACCGACGCACATGGCAAGTTTGTATTTGTTGTGCGGAATGACGCCTGCATCGAAAGCCGGCTGTGCGCTGAGCACGTCATAGAAGGGAGTTAATTCAAAACGTCCGCCCGGGCGCAGGAAGATGCTGAAATTCTTGCCGTGGCCGTCCGTCGCGCCGATCAACCAGAAGATGATTTGGCTTTTAAAAAAGTCCTTCTGATCGCGCAATGGCTCGTCACTGCCGCCCAGCAATTTCAATATGTCGATGATGCCCGGGCCTTGATGGTTCTCGTATTTCCGCCCGGGCGGGAATGACAGCGCCTGACAGCAATCTTCTTGCGGCAGCCGTATCAGTTCGTCGGCGCTGCGCCAATGCCGGTCGAAGCGTTTCACGACAAGCACCTTTCGCACGCCGAAAGTGGAGATCTCGGTCTGCGCCACCCTTAAGCCAAACCCCTCAAGAAGCTTCAGGCAGTAATGTTCGTTTTCCACGCTGTCAGACAAATCGATCATTCCCCATGGCGTGGGAATTTCACCCAGTTGGGGTTTCAGGATATGTGTGGTCGGGGTCGCACCCGATGGACGCACCCAACATCCCTTATGTAGCAGCAATGCGGTCTTTTCCTGTGCGCCCGCGACGGAAATGCGGAATTCCTGTTCTGTGTCGATGCCCAGAGGAGCGCGCGACAGGTTGGCAAGAATGGTTTCTATTTCCCGTTCGCTTACCGGTTCGCCCGCAACAGGCGCAAGCGCGTCCATCGCTTCGCCTTCCGGCATGAACTGCATTGCGCCTACGCAGTCGCGTCCAATCTGTCCCAGCAGACTGTAGGAATCCGTGCCTTGCGCGCCGGTTTTTTCCGCCACCAGCCGGCGCACATCGGGGTTGTCGGGCAGCAGGTTGTCAAAAACGGCTACCACCCGCTCGCCGCGGTAAGGCGCCGGGCGGGGCGGCAACGACAGCGACACCGGAAAATGCGGGGGCCATGCCAGCCAGCTTTCTTCGTATTGAAAGGCGATGGTTCCGCCCGCATTCTTTTCCAGACGCCCGACAAGTCGGTTGTTTATAAAAACGTTCAGCGGTATATGGCTTTTGCGACGCCCCATCAGAAGATATCGGCAATGTCGGTCGATGAGCTTTTAGAGCGCTTCCCGATCGTCATTTCCAAGCCAAGCGCCGCCAGCAACTCGCATATTGTGCCTATTTTTGCGCCGTCATATCCGCCCTCGATCCGTGAGACCGTTTCCTGTCGCATGCCTGCCCTGCCCGCAAGGGTCGTCTGGGTCATGCCTTGGGCATCCCGATGCCGTTGGATAAGTTGCCCTATTTGTTTCGGGGATCGTGCTAGATCATTCATGGGAAATCTCCATACGTCATTATGCGATAAAACGCATAAAATAACAATATGCTATTTATCGCATAAACAAACTTTATGCTTCTTATCGCATAAAACTATTTTATGCGTTTTATCGCATAAAAATCTTACACAGTAAATGACATAATAAATGACTAAATCCCGCCTGATTAAGGCTCCTGCGCGACCTGCAGCAGAATCGCGCGCAGCTCGGCGATGCCAATATTTTTGTCGGAGCTGGTGGGAAAAACTTTGCCATGGGCGGCAACGTGCTTCATGCGCAATTCTTCTTCGACGGTCGCGATGGTGGCGGCAAGCTCGGCGGCTTTGGGCTTGTCGGCCTTGGTCAGGATCACGACATAGCGCACGCCGGTACGGTCGAGGATTTCCATGCTGTCGCGGTCGGCGGGCATGATGCCGTGGCGGGAATCGACCAGCAGGCAGACACGGCGCAGGTTGCGGCGTTCGCGCAGGTAATCATAGATGAGGCCGTTCCACGCCGCGATTTTTTCCTTCGACTCTTTCGCGTAACCATAGCCCGGCAGGTCGACGAGGCGGAATTTGCCGTCGATCTCGAACATGTTGATCTGCTGCGTGCGGCCCGGCGTTTTCGACGCGCGCGCCAGTGCCTTGCGGCCTGTGACCGCATTGATGAGGCTGGATTTGCCGACGTTGGACCGCCCCGCCACCGCGATTTCGGGCATGCCGTCATCGGGCGGCATCGCCTCATGGTTGGCGACGCCCGCCACGAACTTGCATTCGCGCTGGAACAGCCGCTGCCCCGCCTTCAACGATTCAGGGTCGAAGACGAAACCCTGGCTCATGATACCGGCAGCTTCGGTTTTTTCTTGCGGCGGTCGGCATGGCCGCGGATGAGCGAGGTGTTTTCGCCGCCCACTTTTTTCAAGATGTAATACTGCTGGAAGATCGACAGCACGTTCGACCATGTCCAGTAGATGATAAGGCCGACCGCGAACTGCGCCATCATCACGGTTGCGATGAAGGGGAACCATGTTTGCAGGCGTTCCTGCGTCGCATCCGCCATCGGGGGCGTGATGCGTTTTTGCAGGACCATGGTCAGGCAGAACAGCGCGGGCCACGCGCCGATCATCAGCGCATGGGGCGGCGTCCACGGGATCAGGCCGAACAAGTTGAAGATGGAGGTGGGGTCGGGTGCCGACAAATCGTGGATCCAGCCCCAGAACGGCGCATGGCGAAGGTCGACAGAAATCAGGATGACCTTGTACAGCGCAAAGATAATCGGGATCTGCACGATGATCGGCCAGCAGCCCGAAAACGGGTTGGCGTTTTCGGTGCGGTACAGCTCATAGATTTCCGCCTGCAGCTTTACCTTGTCGTCTTTATATTTCTCCTGCAGTTCCTTGAGGCGCGGCGCGATGATTTTCATCTTGGCCATCGAGCGGAAAGATTTGGAGGCGAGCGGGAACACGAACAGGCGCACGATCACGGTCATCAGCAAAATGCCAAGGCCCACGCTGCCCGTTACCTTGAACAGGTAATGCAGGATGTAATAGAACGGCTTGGTGATGATGTAATAGATGCCGAAATCGATGCCGAGTTCCAGCTTGTCGAATTTATACTTGCCCTGATACGCGCGCATGATGTCGATGTTTTTCACGCCGGCATAAACATAGGTCGTTTCAGATGCGTCGGCACCGGGGGCGATGGTCAATTCATCGCCGCGGATATCGGCCTGGAAATGCTGCGGCAGTTTTTTGTCGAGGCCGCCGGTGCAATCATCCTTGCCCAGTTTGCAAACCGCGCGGGCCTTGAATTCAACGGTGGGTTCGGGCAGCAGCGCGACCATCCAGTATTTTTCGGTGATGCCGATCCAGCCCTTGGCCTTGTCGACCTGCAGCCAGTCGCCGCGGCCTTCGGCCACGTCTTTGTAGCCGGGTGCGTGTTCCTTGCCGTTCAGGTACGCAATCGGGCCTTCATGCAGCGTGTAGAAACCCGTGAAATCGGGCGGCACGCCACGGCGCGCAACCGCGTGATAGGCGCGCAGTTTGACGGGCGCGGTGCCGGTGTTGCGCACGGATTGCGTGATCGTGAACAGGAAATTTTCATCGATGCTGACGCTGCGCTCGAAATGCAGGCCGTCGCCGTTGTCCCAGGCCAGGGTCACGGGCGCGCCGCCGCTGACCAGCTCGCGGGGGCTGTTGGAGGCAACCGACCAGACGGTCTGTTCGTTCGGGATTTTCGTCGCGCCATCGGTCAGCCAGCCGCTGTCGATATAGGCGGGCTGCGCCGCGTCGTCTTTGGTCAGCAGCGCCACATGGTCGGCCTGCGGGTTGGTCTTGCAGGTTTCATCCACATGGACGCAATGATCGTTCAGCGTCAGGTCGTCAATACGGCCGCCGGTGGTGGGGAAGGTGCCGGTCACGCGCGCGCCCTTGATCGGAATACGGATGGCGTTGGCGGTGGTCATGATCGCGCCGTCGGGCGTGTCGCCGGTTGCGGTCGCGATTGCGGGCTTCGCGCCGGTGGCGGTCATCGTCTCGACGTTCTTTTCCTGCTGCGCCTTGTCCTTGGCGGCGGCGGCGAGTTTTTCCTGGCGCGGCATCTCGACAAAGAAATGGAAACCCAGAAGGATGAACAGCGAAATGACGACGGCCATCATCATGTTGGCGCGGTCGCGGGCTGCGTTCGGGTCGTTGGGTTGGAAAGCCATTTATTATTGTCCTGTTGTCTTTGTCGGAATCGTCAGGGGGTTTTATCACAAGTACCTGCATGGGAACAGATTTTATCCGGTACCGGATCGTGCCCCCCTGCATTGCCGGGGTGGCAGCGTAAAATCCGCTTCAATCCCATCCAGCCGCCCGCCCCTGCCCCGTGCCTGCGTATCGCTTCGGCGGTGTAGTTGGAGCAGCTGGGATAGAAGCGGCACTGTTTTCCCATAATGGTAGAGAAGGTGAACTGGTACAGGCGGATCAACCCCAGCAGCGCGCGCGCAACGATCGAAGGCTGGCTCATGCTGCCACCTTGAGCGCGATCAGCCCCTTTTCAAAATCGGCATTCATCAGGGCGAAGTCATAGGTGCAGGCGGCGGTCTTGCAGATGATCACAAGGTCAAAGCCGGACAGCGCGCGGGATTTAAGCTGCAGGCGCACCATTTCGCGAATGCGGCGCTTGGCACGGTTGCGCAACACAGCGTTGCCCACCTTGCGGCTGGCGGTGAGGCCCAGGCGGAAGGTGGGGGAATCAGTCTTCAGTACCTGCAGGATAAAAGCGGAACCGGACCATCTTTTGCCGTTCCGCGCGATGCGCTGGAAATCCGGCGACGCCTTGATCATCGTCACGGCGGCGCACATGGGGCAAAATACCGGTTAGGCGGTCAGCTTTTTACGGCCTTTGGCACGGCGTGCAGCAACGACCTTCTGGCCGCTTTTGGTTGCCATACGGGCGCGATAGCCATGGCGGCGTTTGCGGACGAGTTTGCTGGGCTGGTAAGTACGTTTCACGGCAGAATCTCCATCATCTCTACATAAAATTCCAAGCTAGGTGTATATGCCCGATGGGGCGGCAATGTCAATCTCTTAAATCCTTATGTGAAAGTGTTAACGGCAATTTCACGTTATGGAATTATAAATTGGCGCAAAAGTTGACAGAACTGGCACAATACCCGATAAACAGGGTGTTATGCGCCCGTAGCTCAACTGGATAGAGCGTTGCCCTCCGAAGGCGAAGGTTGGGGGTTCGAATCCCTCCGGGCGCGCCACGCGCCCCTGCATATCGCGCGCGCCAACCCTCTCCCAGCCTCATTTAACAACTACTGCTTGCCCGTCGCCGCCACCGGCTGCACTTGCGTCTGCGGGGGCACGGGGCGGCTGATGCCGAACATCCAGTTCCACACGGCGTTATTGTAGAAATACGGCGATTCACATTCATGGCCAACGGGCTGCAGCTCGCTGTAAATTATGTTTTTGCCGCCCGATGCCTCGATGACTTGCTTAAGGGTGCTGACGGCGCTCGGCGGCACGACTTTGTCTTTTGCGCCGTGAATCATCCATAGCGGCGTTTTCGCCAGCACGCCGCCATCGGCGAAGCTCCACTTGCCCGCAATCGCGACGCCTGCGGCGAACACGCCCTTGTAATGCGCCAGCGCGCCGAACACGCCCCCTGCCCCTTCGTCGCAGCCGATGATGTAGCGGCGCGTTTCGTCGATCGGGTACAGGTCGCTGAGCGATGCCAGCACCATGATCGCATCGCGCAGTGATGTGCCGGCGGCACCGGGGTTTTGCAGCTCCTCCGATTTGGGGAATTCCTGCCCCGTATATCTGGCGGGCGCGTCCCATATCTTGCCCTTCGGCGATAGCGGGATCATCAGGTATGACGGAAACGTTTTCTGCACGGCGGCGCCGCGCAGCTGGATCGCCGCCTGGCTGACGCCGTCCTTGTCGTGCAAAATCACGACGACCGGCAATTTGCGGTCATTCGCGTTGGGCGGCGCGTACCAGTAATAAAATACGGCGCGCTTGATGCCGTCGTCGTCGATGACGAATTTTTTCTTCTTGAACAGCGCGGGCGTGGTGTACTGCCCCATCGGGAAATCGTTACGGGGTTGCTCGACCGATACCTCGCCGCTGATATTGGCAAGCACGTTGCCGTTGCCACCGAACAGTTTATGGCGCACCTGCGGAAACATCAGCGCGACGCCGCAGCCAAGGCCGAGGATGGTGAAGATCATCACCATCTCGCCCTTTTTCTTGGCGGCCTGAATTTCTTCCTTGGTGACTTCGTTCTGCCCGCCGGGGCCGGGGGCGCCGGGCGTGCCCGGCTTCTTGGCGTCTTTTTTCTTCTTGGTGAAATATTCGAACATCGACTTGATCATCTGGACGAAGGTCGAGAGGATTTCGCCCATGACGCGCAGGAGCTCAATCGTCATCTCGATCATTACTTCCCAAAGCATAGCCCAGGCGGTCCTTCGCGCGTTCGTTTCCAGCACCGATTGTGATTGATGGATGGGGGCTGTTACAAGGGGAAGATATATTCCCATATCGGGAAACGGCGGAAATTCAAAAGCCGGACCCGCTTTGACGCGGTGTCCGGCTTTGAATTGGGTATCAGATTACCGTTATTACCAATGACGAACGCGGCCGGTATCGACGTGGACGAAGTTCGAGGACGGGTAGTAACCGACGCCGCCCGAGTTCAGCTTGATTGCCGCCTGACGGAGGTTTTTCAGCTGGGTGCCGGGCAGTTTGATGTCGATGGCCTGACCGGACATATGCAGGCTGCGGGTGGCGACGCCGTGGCTGGCGACGCGCAGCTTGGCATTCGTCTTGGGCGAGCGGTAGCCCGAAAACACGTCAATCTGGCTGGTGTTCGACAGGCGGTGCTGCAGGACATACAGGATGTCCATCAGGCGCGGATCGATGGGGAAACGCTCGCCGGTGCGATGGTCGCGCATGACCGACTTGATTTCACCGAATGCGTCGGGCAGGTAGCGTCCACCGTACCAGTATTCACCGCGAAACTTTTCGCCGGTATGGATGTTTGTCAGACGCATCTCGCGACCCACGTTTTTCAGGGCGGGACCGGTCGAAGCCATGGAAAGATCGGGCATCCAGCAGCCAAGCGCGGCCGCGGCAACGAGACCTGTTTTAAGAAAAGAGCGGCGATCAGCTTCAAAAGCGTCGGCAGCGGAGCTGTTTTTGGCCATCAGCTCGGCGGGATCAATAAAGCGGTTCATGAGTTTATCCCATGTATGGTTAATACTTTGCTTCTCTCGAGTAGAGAATACCAAATTAATTGGGTTATCAAGTAAAAATCTCAAGTTATTACATAATATTAGAAGGATTAATTCAGATTACGCGCCAAATAAGACAGGATATTACTGCATCGCACAAAAGTATTTAGTCAACCGTTAATGAATGACGGAACCACCACAAAACGGCTGTTTCAAGGCCGATGTAAAAGGAGGTTTGCATGATGGATACCGAACAAAAACTACGCCGGTTTTTCCCGGAATATACAAAACGCTTTAATGACTCTTTGCAGGCGGGGGCAACGGTTGACGCGGATGCCGTGCGCGATTCATTTGCCGATTACTTTGTGGAATCCAGCCCGAACGGGGTGCAGGGCGGCAAGAACGGTTTGCTGTTCCGCCTCGTCATTCCGCGCGGCTTCCGCAATTTCCGCAAGCTGGGATCAACGAGCATCAGGCTGGCCAACCTGAAACTGACGCGCATCGACGACCTTCATTACATGGCACAGGCGCATTGGGATTCGTCGTACAAGAAAAAGAACGGCGACCATCGCACGATCGGATTTGATGTCGTGTATTTCCTGACGCTGCTTTCCGGCGCGCCCAAGATTTTTTCCTACATCATGGGCGACGAAAAAAAAGCTCTGCGGGAAAACGGGATTGCCTGAACCTGCGCGGTCAAGTCCGGGCGGCGGTGCAGGTTAGGGTTTCGGCGGCAAATAGGGCGGCTTGTTCAGTTTCGGGTTTTTCAGGGCGTCGAGTTCTTCGGTCAGCGCCGCCACCTTCGCCTGCAAATCGCGGATGGCGAACATTTCTTCCTTCACTTCCTCCAACAGCGCGCGATTTCCTTTGAAACCTTCTTTTTTGACGCTTTCAATCGCCTCGTCGATATTGGCACCGTGGCGTTCCACCAAATAACGCACGACGTGTTTTTTATCGCGCGATGCTGCTTCACGCAAAGCCCATTGCAGGTTTCTGGGCTGCACCCCCACCGCCTCGACGAGCAGCGTATAGGCGCGCATGGCACCCGCCTGCAGCGCATTTTCAACAAAGCGTTCCGGGTATTTAATCTTGTCGATGCCTTTTTCGATCAGGCGCTCCACCAGCATCGCCTTTCGCCCGTCATCGATAGATGAATGCAAGACGGCCGGGATGATATGCGACCAACCGTCCGCCTTATTGAAGTCGATACCGGCATCAAGAAAAAGTTCAAAGGTTTCGTACCGCTTGTCGTTGATCGCGGCGCGGAAATGCTTCTCCAAAAACTGGTCGCGGGCGTCGCGGGTTTCAAAACCCCAGGCGGTCCAGTCGGCATCGCTCGCCTCTTTGGTGAAGAACTTTATCGTTTCCTGCTGCATACGCCAGCTATCATATCGGTTGCTGTTACGATCAAGCTCTTCCAGCTGCTTTGCAATGCGCGGGTCGGCATAGCCCAGCCATTCGCGCAGCCGCTCGACATTATTGTCGCGCGCGGCGCGGGAAAATTCATAGGCGTCGCCGACATACCTCATGGCGCGGGATTGCGCAGCACGGGTTTATCGAGCGTGCCGCCCTCCATCTTCGCGAGTTTCTGCGTCAGCTCACGCACGGTGTCCTGCAAACTGCCGACTTCGGAGGTGAGGCTTTCGACGGTGCGGGGCGCGGGGGCGGCTGCCGGCAGCTGTTTTTTCAGCCCCGTCAGGAATTCAAACACAGGCGCATTGCCAAGCGCCATTTCGGTCGAGATCGCAAGGTCGATATCCGCGCCGTGGCGCGTCACCAGATGCAGCGCCATGCCGGTTGATTTATCGCGCGCCGCGCCGCGCAGCAGCTGTTCGTTGTTTTTATGCAGGTCAAGGCCGATGGCCGCGAACAGGTCGACGGCTTCGGTGAATTTTTTGTCGACGGCGGTTTGCAGCGATTTGTCTGGATCGCCCATTTTGTCGTAGCCGTTCGCCAGCATCTTTTTCAGCATGCGCAGTTTCACGTCGTCGGGGAATTCACTTGCGATCACGATGCTCAGATACCAGCTGCCGGATTTTTCGTTGAAATCCGTGCCGCCTTTTTCCATCATCACTTCGGCAACTTCCAGCCTGTTACGATAGATCGACTGGCCCAGCAGCGCATCGACGATGATCTGTTTCGATCCCGGTTTCATGTGCCAGCGCTTCAGCACCGCGTCATCGAGTTTTTCCACCAGCAGCGTCGCCATGCGCGGCGTGATGTCGGCCACATATTCGCCGCTCAGGATTTCAAAGAAAAAGTCATAGCCCTTTTTCTGCATCAACTGTTCCATGCGCGGCAGGTCGTCGGTTTTGACGGTTTCGCGGAAGGCGTCGGATTTGGATTGAAAGATGCGGGAGAGTTTCATGGCGGTCATCCGGCTTCAAAAATCGGGCGCGGGACGATACCCGTCGCCAGCCGGAAACTTACGCCCGCTGTCTTATTATGTCAACTTTTAAACCGGTGCGGGAGGGGTGCGTTTTATGTCGTTTTTCGGTGCTTGCACGGGGGTGTTTGGTGCAGTCACTTTCAGAACGAAATCGCGCAGCAATTCCATCGACTTAGGGCTGGTCTCGTGCTTCTGGCCGGTGATGATTTCGGATTCAGATTGAAATTCCCATTGTTTCAGAATGGCTTGCACATGGGTCGCGTGGGGCGCGCCGGAATAGTCCTGATGCTCCAGCTCGCCTGCCACCAGTTTCACGGGCGGCTTGGAATTGATTTCGGGTATCCAGTCGAGCGCGCCGCCGGAAATGGCAAAAACGCCCGCAACCTCCGTATCGCGCGCAAGTCCGGTGTAAAACGCCATCGTGCCGCCCTGCGAAAATCCGGCGATCACGATGCGGTCTTCGGGGATGCCGTCTTCGGCCGCAACGCGGGTGATGTAATCGTTCAGCTCCTTCGCCGTAACAGGCGCGCGCGACTGCACGGCATGGCGCACCGCGTTCAGGTCGGGATTGTCGATTACGTCGCGCAATTCAAACCAGCTGTGATTGTTAAACCCCATCTGCACGGGGGCATCGGGAAAGCGCAGCCTGGCGTCGGGCAGCAGCGGCGACAGCAAATCGCCCACATACTGCTCCATCAAATGGCCTGACGAGCCATAGCCATGCATGAAAATAACCAGTGTTTCCGGTTTTTTGCCGCTGGCAGGCTCGCGTGAGTAATCGATAATCATGATTATTGATCCGACCCTGTCGCATAAATTACTAAAGAATGGATTATTTTATAATATTATAATAATTAAGTCAAGTCCGGCGCTCATTAGCCTATCGGGCGGGTGGTGCCCATTTGCGCCTGCACCTTTTGCTGGATCGCCTGCGATTCCATGATCGCGCGGCGGAATTCGATGGGGGTTTCGATGGGCGGCAACACAACCTCGCCCACGCCCATGCCGCGGATGACGACGTTGCCATAGCCCAAGACACGGCCCAGCACGCCCTGCCGCACAGACACACCCTCGATCCGGTCGATGTTCAATTCACCGACGTTACGGGCGATCAGGCCTTTTTTGTACACAAGACGCTCCGACGTGACCGCGATTTCGGTCGTCGCCTTCACGATCATCATATGCGCGAAGAAATAAAGCCCCAGCAGGAACATGCCGAGGATGCTGAAGCGGATCAGCGGGTGCAGCTTCCACAAAATCTTCAGGTAGCCGCCCTTTTGCGTGACGATGATGTTCCAGACCTTGTCGTAGTCTTCCTTGGAAAGGTCGGGGCCGTATGAGGCGCGGATTTCGGAATTGACGATCCACCAGATCGCGACATAGCCGACGCCGATGCCCAGCGCGAGGCCGAACAAAATCCAGCCGATCGCCTGCAGCGTGTACATCCAATGGAAGCGCGCCCCCATCAGGATCTCTTCTTTCGGGCCGAGTGACTGCTGGACGTAAAGCATTTAAATTCCTTACCGTTTCGACCCTATCTTAACCAAGGTCGCATCAATCGCCAAGGCAAATGCCGAGCATACGGGCGGTATGCACCAGCGGGCCCTTCACATCGACCTGCTGATAGGAGGCAATCGCCTCTTCGATCGGCACATCGATGACCTGGCGGTTCGACCAGGCGACCATTCTGTCAAATTTGCCTTCCGCGACCAGTTCGACCGCGCGCACGCCGAAGGCGGCCGCCACAAGGCGGTCGGACGGGATGGGCGGTGCGCCGCGCTGGACGTGGCCAAGAACCGTGACGCGGGTTTCAAAACCCGTCAGTTCCGCGATCTGTTCGCCGATGTGATAGCCGATGCCGCCAAAGCGTTTTTCACCGCCCTTGTATTCCATCTGCTTCGCGCCGCCTTCGATCGTCTTCACGGCTTCGGAAACAACCACCAGCGCGAAGTTGCGCTGTTCTTCGTCGCGCACGCGGATGATTTTTTCGGCGACTTTTTTGATGTCGTACGGAATTTCGGGGATCAGGATAACGTCCGCGCCACCCGCGATGCCCGTGGAAATCGCGATGTTGCCCGCGTCGCGGCCCATCACTTCCAATACCATCACGCGGTCATGCGACGCGGCGGTCGGCTGCAGGCGGTCGAGTGCTTCGGTTGCGACATACAATGCCGTTTCGAAACCGACCGAGGTTTCCGTCTTGCCCACATCGTTGTCGATTGTTTTCGGCACGCAGACCAGACCGAATTTGCCGCGCTGCGCCAGCGTGCGCAAAATCGCCATTGATCCGTCGCCGCCGATGCCGATGACGGCTTCCAATCCCAATTGCTGGATGCCTTCGATGATTTCGCCGGTGCGGTCTTTTTCCGTGCCGTCATTCATCGGGAATTTAAACGGGTTGCCCTTGTTCGTGGTGCCAAGGATCGTGCCGCCTTGGCGCATCACGGTCGTATCGAACATCGCGCGGTTGAGGACGCGGTAACGCAAGGGACGATCCAGCAAACCTGCCGTGCCATCCTCCAGCCCGATCACTTCCCAGTTTTTTTCCGCTGCTGCATGCACCGCTGCGCGAATGACCGCGTTCAATCCCGCGCAATCCCCGCCCGAAGTCAGGATGCCGATGCGTTTCTTTCCCATATTATATTTCCCTTAACGATTATGCCGTATATTGAACAGAGCGCCCCGTTGAATCGAACGGCTTTTTTGCAATCTTTGCCATTTGAGAGTCGGGCTTGGCGCATTGCAACAAATAAAGCTTAAAAAAACAAGGGTTTCCTGATAATATATTTGTGCCTTGGGACTCAGAAGGCGAAGAAAAGGACTGTTACGGATCCGATGCTGCAAGAAGACGAAGAAGACATCCAGAAAATGATGCACGAGCTCAAGACCGAGCACCGTGACCTCGACATTATCCTCCAGCAGCTCAGCAACGCCACCCCCATCGACTTCCTGCGCCTGCAGCGCCTGAAAAAACGGAAACTGTTTTTGAAGGACTCCATCTCGAAGCTCGAGAGCATGCTGCTGCCGGATATTATCGCTTAATTTTCATAAACAACATTGTCATTCTGAGCGCAGCGAAGAATCTCTCTTTGCTGGCATCGAGCTATTGGCACGGCATTAAGGGGAATTCATCGCTGCGCTCAAAACGACAGTTTTCTTGACATAACCACCCATTCCGCTACCCTGCCCTCGTATTTCATAAGGGGGTTTTCCCATGCCTTCCTATCTGGGCGTTGAACAGCGCGATTTGATCGCTTCGATCCACGACACCCTTGTCCTGCTGGAAACATATCCGGTGGGCGGGGCGGCGCAGGCGCAGATTGATGCGTTGCGCGTGGCTGACCCCGTCACGGGCAAATCAAAACTGGGCGCGATTGCGGCGGCGCTGGACGACATGTCGCTGATCCATGCCGTGAAAAATTCCGGCGTGATGGATGTGTTCGGGCAGCTGGGCGAAATCTTGCAGTTCCACGCGCAGCAGAACACCGCTGGCAAGGGCACGGCGCTGTGGCAGTCGGTGATGAGCTGGAACGGCCTGGGCGGCAGCATGTCGCTCAGCTATACCGACACCGTTGCGGAATGCAACAGCTGGCTTGCGGCGAACCGCGCCAAATTGATCCCGATGACGCAGGAGAGCCTCGATAAAATTCACGGCATCGCCCATGCAACATCGCAGAAGCAGGACGCGGTCAATAATGCGGTCGTCATGATGACGTCGTTTGTGTCGGTCAACCATGCGGGCGGCGATGTGGACGGCATGAAGCATTTGTTTCTTGCCCTCGACCTGCATGAACGGCATATCGTGAACAAGACCTTCGCCGCGATCACGCAGGAGAATCTGCAGCCCATCCACGCGCCCGGCCCCTATGCGCTGTATGGCGTGGTGATTGACGACATGACATCGGGCAAGATCGGCTGGAGCGATGACAGCCTGCGCCCGCTGGTGGAGCGTACCGAAGCCGCATTGCAGCCCTATTACCCCACAAACGAAGTCCAGCGTTTCATGGTCGGCCGCATCACACAGCCGGAGGCCGCCGAACAGCTGGAAGGATTTTTAATCGTGTCCACGCGCCGCGCGGGACAGGCGGTTGCGAATGCACTGCCCGAATTCCGGGTCGTCGACCAAAGCGGCGTCACCATTCCCGCAACATCAACGCCCCACCCGAAACCGGGCAGCCGTTTCAGCATTTAAGGAGAAAACAACATGACCGCCAAGAAAATCGATATCGGGTTCCAGCGCACGCTGGATACCATTCAGCTGAGCGATGCGTTCCGCCGCCATGCCGGCTATGGCGAACCGCAACTGGTGAAGGAAATGGTCAAGGAAGCGCGCCGCTTTGCCGCCCTTTCCACCTGGTATGATCCGGGCGAAAAATTCCGCCATGAAGACCTGAATAAATCATTTACCGCCATCATCACGCGCATGGCCGACCTTGGCAAAAAACTGGGGGCGGACAACATCGTGCTGCCCGTCAGCGGCGATCCGCGCAGTTCATTCGCGCAGTTCTTTGAACAAAAAGTGCTGCCCGGCCTGAAACTGCCCGTTGCCGTATCGCTGCAAAAGGCGGAATATAAAACCGACCTGACGCGCCTCGGCAAAATCGACCACCGCATCAAGACGGCAATCGACAAGGGCGTGCGCGGCATGGCCGATATCGACAGCAACCTGAAATACAAATGGGACCGCAATCCCGGCCGTTAAGGAGTTCACCGCCTTGATCCGCATCCCCGCCCTTCTCTGCATGCTCGCGCTGCTTGGCGGATGTTCCATGCAGGCGATCGGGCCGGAGGCGGCGGTGGCAGCGTTGCGCGGCGACACGTCGATGACCTATGTGTTCAAGGACGAGCCCAAGCTGCGCCCGCATACGCGCATCAGCGCGGCCATGCTGCGCCCGCACCTGACCTATCGCGCCGAAGGCGTGCTGATTGTGGAAGGCAACCTGCCGGACGGCGTTATCCTGAACATCGATAACGGCAAGCTGGTGGTCACGGGCAATACGGGCGACAACGTGCAATTGACGGTGACGCAGCCGGTCGAAAGCTTCCCTGAATATCAGGACATTCCCTGCGATGGCCCGCCCACCGTCAACGTCTGCCATGAAAAGGTCACCATCACGCGCCGCAGTTTCAGCGGCGGCGATCCTGCGATCGATATCAAGGGTATCTCCGGCGACAACCTGCGAATCTGGACAACCGGCACCGTGCGCGTGAACGGGCGCGAGCTGAAAAACCCGAACTTTATCCCGCCCCTCAACGAATAAAATCAACCTGCTAGCCGAAAATGGTGGCAGTATTATGAAACGGCTCCCGTAGACAATATTTGACATAATCATAGCTCTCTGCTAGTCTTTCGGGACTGTTTTCATTTATCCGGAGGATGCGCCATGCCGATTAACCCCAATGCCAAAGGCGAAATCAGCGGCGAATCCCTGTTCGGCGATGCCGGCAGCCCCGAAGCCCTCGCCATCATCTACGGCCCGCGCAAGGAACCGGAGCCGAAGGAGCGTTTCTCCGGCCTGAAAAGCCTCCTCGGCAAACTGAAAAAAGCCTTCTCGGCAGAAGCGCCCAAAGACGGCGGCACCTGCCCCGCCAACAAAGGCATCTGCCCCGCCATCCGCCATTCCAATTTCAGGAATTTCGGCGGTTATTGATCCGCAAAACGCCGAAGGCCGATAGCGCCATCGCAATATTTTCGAGATAGAAATTTTGTAAACGGCATCCCGATTTTCATCGGGATGGCGCGTTGCGCGCACACCTAAATCAAAATCCCCTGTGCCTGCAAAATTTCGCGTGCCAATGGCACGGTGACGGGGCGTTTTTGGGAGAGGGATTGTTTGTCGATTTCGGTTGCGGCGTCGCGCAGCGCCTTGAAGCTGCGTTCGATGCGCTTCACCACGAATTCGATGACCTCGGCGGGCACGGCCAATTGGCGGTCGGAAAATAATTTGGCCAGCACGATCGACATCAATTGTTCATCGGGCTCCGCGATTGCGACGGCGGGCGCCGCCATGATGCGCGATTTCAGGTCGGGCAGCGTGAAGTTCCAGCGGGCGGGGGGAATTTCGGCGGTGATCAGGATATGCGCCCCCTCTTCCTTCGCGCGGTTATAGGTGTGGAACAGCGCGGTTTCGCCGTCGCCGTCGCCGATGAATTTTTCAACGTCGTCGATGATCGCGGCCTGCGGGAAATCGTTGATGCCGCGCAGGTCGTTGATGTTCTGCGGCGTCACGTCCAGCGCATCGGTCTGTTTCTGCCACACGCGGGCAAGATGCGTCTTGCCGGATGCGGCAGGGCCGTAGATGACAAGCGCGGGGGCGTTCCAGTCCGGATATTTATCGAGCCACGCCACGGCATCGGCATTCGATTGCGACACCCACAAATCTTCACGCTCGAAGGCTGCGCGGTGACCGAGATCGAAGGGAAGCTGCTGCGGCTTCATTATTAGCGCGTCAGCGGCGCAAGGCGCAGGTCATAAATCGCGCGCCCGCCCATCTGCATCGACGGCGGATGCAGTTCCACGCCCCGCGAATAGAGCGACTGCTTCACGGCCGCCAGTGGCGCTGCGGATGACAGCGTGAAGGCCACGCTGTTTGAACTGAGCGATGAAATATCGATCTGCACCGGCGGGTTCATACCCGCAAGACGACGCTGCATATCCATCCAGCTGCGGCTGTCGCTGAACTGCATGGTGGCGTCAAGGCGCGTCGCGCCGCCGGCGGTCAGCGGGTTGACCGCGTTGGGGTTCCACGCTTCGCCGGGCACATAACCGCCTTGCGCTGTCACCATGGAAGGACGGCCGCCGGTATACGGTGCATCTTCGCCGCGGCTGTCGATGATAACGGTGTCATTCGGCTGTCTTGTCTGCGCGGTCAGTTCACGGCTGATCGTTTCCGTCACAAGGCCGGGGCGGCGCGGCTGGTACGGCGCCTGCAGGTAACCGATCGTTTCGGTGATGCCCTTGCGATATGCCTCGCTTGCCGTCATGTCGGCGGCATAGGGTTTCAGCGTGTCGCGGCGGCGCAGTTTGCCGTTGGTATAGGTGTAAATTTCAATCGACAGATCAGGGCCGGAACGGTTGGCAACCGCCAGCACCGCCTGTTCGGCATGGTAATTATCCATCAGTTTATCGACCGCGCGGTAATCGCCCGACCAGACGCCGTTGCCGGGGCCCGCCGCGATATCGCTGATATCGCCCAGCGGCACAAAAAACTGGCGGCCATTCGCGGATGATTTCGGCAGCGCGCCCTGCCACATCAGCAGCCACGGGTTCTGTTCTTCCCACAGCATCGTCTGTCCTGCCATGTCTTCGAAATAGGGCAGGATCAGCACGGTTTTCGCAATCGGCTCGAATTCCTGCGGCGGGGGCGTGGTGCTGCGGATCAGGCCGGGGCGGGATTTCTGGCCGTAAATATTTTCTTTCCAGTCGCCGCCGCGGTTTTGCATCGCGGTCTGCGGATCTGCGTCGATGTCTTCTTCTGCAACCGGCGGCAGGTTTTTCACGGCGGCGCCGGCTTCGATGTAATTCTCGGTCGCATCGGACGGGCTGCCGGAATTGTCATCCGCGTAGTCTTCGGCGGCAGGGGCTTCGGCATGCACATTGATGTAGTTCCGCACGGCATCCCTGAAACGGACGGTGAAGGTGCCGACATAACGCGTGGTCGACATCTGTTCGTCCTGGATTTCAAAATCCTGCACCAGCATGGCGATATCGGAATCCTTGGGCATTTTCAGCGCCTTGAATTCGGCGGGGCTCATATTGCGCTCGGCCAGTTTCCTGAAGGCTTCGCGGCGGGAATCGTTAATGGCTTTTTCACGGGCGACGACCGAGTTTTCGGCTTCCTTGTCCACCACCACATCGGCCACCACCAGCGGGTTGGCAACCGCAGGCGCGGGACCCGGCAGGTTCGGACGCCATGTATCGCCGTTTTTGGGCCCGATCTGGGCGGAAACAGGGGAAGTTATGGCGAATAGGCCAAGAGTTATAGAAAACAATGCGGGTAAAATGAGTTTCGATGGTAATTTGGACATAATTAGGGCGACCACGGCTTTGACAGATTCCATTGACTGACACTATCTCCAGATGCACCTAAAATCCAGATATTCCAGTCATATTTTGTTAAAATTCTCATGCTATTGTTGAGTAAGCGCAAGAAGGCCGTTATTCTTGCGCCAAGGGGCGCGTCCCGCGCGCTGTTTTTCTCAAATGGATGAGTGACTTCGATGGATATGGATATGGACAAAGAGACGGAAAAGGCATGGCACGGCTGGGTGGTCTTCACCAAGGGTGCAACCATTTCCGTTGTCATCGTGGCGGCGATCCTGTCGCTGATGGCACTGTTTCTGACGCACTGAGGTTTCCGCTTCAGGAAACTTCGGACTCCGGGGGATAATTTTTGCGGATAACGTGGCGTGGTCTGCTGCTGGTATTGATGCTTCTCGCTTTTGCGGGCGGCAATGCCATTGCACAAGGGACCAACGGCATGTCCGGCACGTTGGGCGATAACACGCCGCCGGTGCAGCCGCCGCCCGTGACGAAACCGGTCATCCCTGTCGCCAGACCTGTCGTGCCCGTTGCAAAACCGGTTGTGCCCGTGCAGCCGCTGCAGCCGATTCAAAACCTCACGCCCGTCAATCTGTCACCGCCCCCTGCCTTCCGCCCGATCTTCCTGTCGTCGAAATCGTCGAGCTATGACATCGCCCCCTCGGCCAAGGTATTCGAAGACGCATCGAAACAAATGTCCTTCGCCCAGATCATGGCGCAGTTCCGCGCGGGTCAGGGCGCCGCTGCCGGCGGCAACCCCGTATATCTGGGCTACACGCAGCGCGGTTACTGGATCGTGTTCGGCGTTTATAACCGCAATCAGGCGAAAACGCTATGGACGCTCAATTTCGGCACGCGCATGACCGGCACGATCGGCATCGCCGACCGCATCGCCGTGTTCAGCGATTTAAGCCCCGAGCATCCGCTGATGATCGACGGCCGCCTTGCCGCCTATAAACAACAGGTCAAGGGGCAGGAACGCAACGCCGTGCCCTTTAACTTCGAGCCCAATCAGGGCCGTATTATCGGCGTGTATGTGGAACCCGCGGCGGGCGTGCCGCTGGCGCTGGATATGCACCTTGAAGAGCCCTCCGTTTTCACGACAGCGCATGACCAGTACAGCCTGCAATCCAACGTCGTGCGCGCGGGCGCTGCGGCGGTGTGCATCCTGTTCCTTGTCTACTGGTTCAGATACCGTCAGGCTGCTCCCGCCTGCCTGCTGGCCTATGCGCTCGCGCAGTATTTCATTTTCATGACATCGGACGAAATCGTGCCGCGCGGCAACAACACCGCCGCGCAATACATGGAACTGCTCCATGCGGGCGCCGCGATTGCCGCGCTGCTGCTCAGCCGCCTTGTGCTGTTCGGCCGCGAAAAGAAAAACAAGCAGCGCAGCATCCTCACCGGGACGGCCATCGCCATCGCCGTGCTGGCCGTTGCCGGCAGCATGGTCGACGCGCTGTCGGGCCCCATCAACACCGTGCTGATCCGCCTGCTGCCCGTGGCGGTGCCGGCCATCATTTCGGCGCTCGGCATCTACAGCGTGATCCGCGCCGAACGCGCGCAGACCGTCGCCTATACCTTCGCCTGGGTCCTGCTGCTGGCGGGCGCGGCGATGACGGAGGCCGCGTCATCCGGCATATCGGCCTACAGCGTCAGCGGCATCAATTTCTACTGGATGTGCTTTGTGCTGCATCTCAGCCTTCTTTCCTTTTCGTCGCTGCGCAACATGACCGTGACCGAGACCATGCACCTGCATGACATGACCGAGGCCAAACGCCGCCGCGAGGAAGAGATGGAAATGCGCAAGACGAAAGAGCTTGCCGACCAGACCCGCATGCTGGGCGTCTTGCAGCGTGAAAAAGAACTGATGGCGGATCTTCGCAACCGCGAGCAGGAACGCATCCAGGCGATGCGCCGCGCCAAGGAAGCCGCCGACAGCGCGAACAAGGCAAAATCCGACTTCCTCGCCGTCATCTCCCACGAGATCCGCACGCCGATGACGGGCGTGATGGGCATGATCCGCCTGCTGCTGGATACACCGCTGAGTGACAAGCAAAAGGAATACGCGAAGACCATCCAGTATTCCGGCGACGCGCTGCTGACGCTGCTGAACGACATCCTTGACCTTTCCAAGGTCGAGGAAGGCAAGATGACGATCGAGACGATCGATTTCGACCTGAACAAGCTTGCCGAATCCGTCGTGCTGCTGATGTCCGGCCGCGCGGAAGAGAAAAAGATTTACCTGAAGGCCGAAATCGACCCCGAATGCCCGACCGCGCTGAAGGGCGACCCGACCCGCCTGCGCCAGATCATGCTGAACCTGATTTCCAACGCCATCAAGTTCACCGACAAGGGCGGCGTGACGCTGATTATCAAAGCGCATGACAAGACCGCGAAAAAACCCCGCATCTATTTCGGCGTGAAGGACAGCGGCATCGGGATCACCGAAGACGTGCAGAAAAAACTGTTCCAGCCTTACCAGCAGGCCGACAGCACCACCGCCCGCAAATTCGGCGGCACCGGCCTTGGCCTGTCGATCTGCAAACGTCTTGTGGAAGCAATGGGATCGTCGGTGCAGATCGCATCGAAAATGGGCGAAGGCACGGTTTTCTATTTCATCCTGTCGATGGAATACGGCGTGGGCGAAGCGCAGCTGGCAGCCGAAGCCGCCGCGCAGGGCGTGATCCCGATGAAGCTGCTGGTGGTGGACGACAACATCATCAACCAGCGCGTGGTGGCGGGGTTGCTGGAAAAAGACGGCCACAAGATTGTGACCGTCGGCGGTGCCGAGGCCGCGATGGCGGAGCTGAAAAACATCCCCTTCGACGTCATCCTGATGGACATGGAAATGCCGCAGATCGACGGCGTGATGGCAACGCAGATGATCCGCCGCCTGCCTGACCCCGCGAAATCGAAAACCACGATCATCGCCATGACCGGCAACGTGGGCAAGGAAGACGTGCAGCGTTGCCGCGACGCGGGCATGGATGATTACATCAGCAAGCCCGTGAACCCCGAAAACCTGCGCAAGCTGCTGATCCAGTACGGCAAGAAAAAATATCCCGACCAGCAGCCCGTGGTGCCAAAACCGCAGGGCGTTTCCGCCGTGATGTCGACGCCGCCCGCCGCGCCCGCCGCAGCACCCGCAACCGCGCCGACGCTGGCAAAGCCGACGGATGCGCCTGCAACACCCCCGGCAGCAGCTGCACCTGCTGCGCCCGCCGCCGCAAACGCCATTCCTGAAACACCCGCCGCGCCGCCTGCCCCCGCCGCGCCGCCCGTCAACATGGCGATCTTCGAGCAGCAAAAACTTTTCTCGACCGATGTGCTGGGCGGCCTGAAGGGCAGCCTTGGCAAGGACCAGATGGACGAGATGATGCAGGGCCTCTACGAGAAAACCGAGGAGCTGATCGGCACCGCCGAAAAAGCCATCGAGGCAAAAGACCTCAAGGCGCTGCAGGGCGCAGGCCACGACATCAAGGGCATGACCTCCAACTTCGGCCTGACTGCGATCAGCGACCTTGGCGCGCGCCTTGAACGTCAGGCGAAGGAAAACTTCGCCATCGACATCCTCGCTGATATCGTGAAAAAAATGCGCCCCACTTATTACGACACACGCTCGATCGTTGAAAAGTGGATGAAGGTTTAAACGCCATCCCGCCAAACTCAGGAATAGAAAAACCCGCCACGGGGCCGCGCGGCGGGTTTCCCTTATCAAACGTTTTTACGCGCTGACAGCAACCCTCGATGCGCCCGCGCCCTTCGCCGTCAGGCTGGCATAGAGGTCGGAGGCCTGTTTCAGCAGGTTGAGCAGTTGCGCCGTATCGTCATCGCTGGCGGAAGCCGCATCTGGATGAGGGAGGATGATCCGCCCCCTGTCCCTGATATGCTTGTCATTATTAATCTCCTGTTAAGGTTGATACGTTGTCAGGGCCGCACAACCCTTCACTCCCTGTAACGGGGCAATCACGGGAATACTTACGCAAGAAAAAACCCGCCGGCTTGCGCGCGGCGGGTTTTTATCCTGAAATCTTTTATCGCTTAGACCAGTTCGGTTTCCGCGAAGAAGAAGTTGATTTCGCGTTTCGCGTTGTCGAGGCTGTCGGAGCCGTGGACGGAGTTTGCTTCGATCGATTCCGCGAATTCCTTGCGGATCGTGCCGGCATCGGCGTTCGCGGGGTTGGTCGCGCCCATGATCTTGCGGTTGGCGGCAACCGCGTCGGGGCCTTCCAGCACCTGGACGACCACGGGGCCGGACACCATGAATTTCACGAGGTCGCCAAAGAAGGGGCGTTCCTTGTGGACTTCATAGAATTTCTCGGCTTGGGTCTGCGTCAATTGCAGACGTTTCTGGCCGACGATGCTCAAACCGCCGTCTTCGAATTTCGTGTTGATTTTGCCGGTCAGGTTACGGCGCGTTGCGTCCGGCTTGATGATCGACAGTGTACGTTCCTTGGCTGCGCCCATTTTAAAATTCCCTCTTGTGTAAGCGTTCTGGTTAACAGGGCTTCTGTATATGGGTTTTTGAACGGAAATGCAATTGTTTGTAAGGGATTGATATTTAATAGTTTAATCTTGTCATCCTGAGCGCACCAAAGGATCTCCCTGCTTTGCGGCAAGAAAGGGGGATCCTTCGCTACACTTCGGATGACGGAAAATGTTAGCTCGCCAGCGCCGCTTCAATTGCACCGACGGCGTCATTCGCAAGCTTGCCTTCGGGGCCGCCGGCCTGCGCCATGTCGGGGCGGCCGCCGCCGCCTTTGCCGCCCATTTTTTCGGCGCCGATTTTGACGAGCTTCACGGCATCGTGTTTCGATGTGAGGTCTTTGGTGACAGCAACCACAAGCGACGCCTTGCCGGTTTCATCGACAGACACGAGCGCGACAACGCCGGAGCCGAGTTTCGCGGTAAGTTCATCAGCGAGCGGTTTCAATTCATTCGCCGGCACCCCTTCCAGCACGCGGCTGGTGAAATTCACGCCCGCGATCACTTTCGCTTCGGGCGCGGATAATCCGCCGCCGCCAGCCGCCAGTTTGCGGCGCAGGTCGGAGACTTCTTTTTCCAGTTTCTTTTTGTCGTTCGCGAGCGATTCAACGCGCGCCACCACATCGGCGGGCGAGGTTTTCAAAAGGTTCGCGACTTGATAGAGGCGGTTTTCCTGCTCGCCCAGATATTTCAACGCACCCTCGCCCGTCACACCTTCGACGCGGCGCACACCGGATGCCAGCGCGCTTTCGCCGACAATTTTGAACAAGCCGATATCGCCCGTACGGCGCACATGCGTGCCGCCGCAAAGTTCCATCGAGTAGGTGCGCTTGGGATCATCGATATCCGCGCCGCCCATGGCGAGCACGCGGACTTCATCGTCATATTTTTCGCCGAACATCGCCATCGCGCCGAGTGCGCGGGCATCATCGACCGGCAGCAAACGGGTGGTGACGTCGCTGTTCATGCGGATGCGGTCGTTCACTTCACGCTCGACCGTCGCAATCTGTTCTTCGCTGAGCGCGGTCGGCTGGCTGATGTCAAAGCGCAAACGGCCGTCATCGACCATCGAGCCCTTTTGCGACACATGCTTGCCAATATTCCGGCGGAGCGCGGCATGCAGCAGGTGGGTCGCCGAATGGTTGGCGCGGATCGCGTTGCGGCGGCGCGCATCAATCGTCAGCTCGACGGCATCCAGCGTATTCACGCTGCCCTTCACGACCTTGCCGTGATGGATGAAAACGCCGCCCGCTTTTTTGTTGGTGTCGGTGATGTCGACCTCGCCGCCCTTCGCCGTCACAATACGGCCACGGTCGCCGACCTGACCGCCGGATTCGCCGTAGAACGGCGTCTGGTTGACGACGATGGAAACATCATCGCCCTCTTTCGCGGATTGCACGATCTTGCCGCCCGATACCAGCGCGAGCACTTGCGCCTCGGCCTTTTCAAGGTCGTAGCCGAGGAATTCGGTCACGCCGAATTTTTCCTTGATCTCGAACCAGACTTTTTCATCAGCGGCTTCGCCCGAACCCTGCCACGATTTGCGCGCGGCTTCTTTTTGCTTGTCCATCGCGGCGGTGAAGCCGGCGGTATCCACTTCGCGGCCTTCGTCGCGTTTCAAAACGTCCTGCGTTAAATCGAGCGGGAAGCCATAGGTGTCGTACAGCTTGAACGCCACATCGCCCGGCAGCTTGTCGGATTTGCCCAGTTTCGATGTTTCCTTGCCCAGCAGGTCGAGGCCGTTGGCGAGCGTTTTCTTGAAGCGCGTTTCTTCCAGTTTCAAGGTTTCGGAAATCAGCGTTTCAGCCTCTTTCAATTCCGGATAGGCATCGCCCATTTTGGCGATCAAGGTCGGCAGCAGGCGGTACATCAAGGGTTCTTCGGAGCCGAGGATATGCGCGTAACGCATGCCACGGCGCATGATACGGCGCAGTACGTAACCGCGGCCTTCATTGCCCGGCAGCACGCCGTCGGCGATCAGGAAGGCGGAAGCGCGCAAATGGTCGGCCAGCACGCGGTGCGCGGCCTTGTTGTCGCCATCGGGATTGGTATTGGTCAGGTGCCCGACCTGCTCGATGATGGAGCGCAAAAGATCAATGCTGAACACGTCATGCTTGCCCTGCAACACCGTTGCCATGCGCTCCAGCCCCATGCCGGTATCAATGGAGGGTTTGGGCAGCTTGGTGCGCGTGCCATCGGGCAGCGATTCAAACTGCATAAAGACGTTGTTCCAGATTTCAACGTAACGGTCGCCGTCCTGATCGGGCGAACCGGGCGGGCCGCCCGCGATCTTGTCGCCATGGTCAAAGAAGATTTCCGAGCACGGGCCGCAGGGGCCGGTGTCGCCCATCATCCAGAAATTGTCCATGGTCGGGATGCGGATAATCTTGTCATCGCCGAAGCCGGTGACTTTCTTCCAGATCGCCGCTGCTTCGTCATCATCGTGATAGACGGTGACGCAAAGGCGTTTCGCATCCAGACCATAATCCTTGGTCAGCAATTCCCACGCAAACGGGATCGCATCGGATTTGAAATAATCGCCGAAGGAAAAGTTGCCGAGCATTTCAAAGAAGGTCAAATGGCGCGCGGTATAGCCGACGTTTTCAAGGTCGTTGTGCTTGCCGCCGGCGCGCACGCATTTCTGCGCGGTGGTTGCGCGGGTGTAGCTGCGTTTTTCCTGCCCCGTGAACACGTTCTTGAACTGCACCATGCCGGAATTGGCGAACATCAGCGTGGGATCGTTCTGCGGCACCAGCGGCGACGAGCGGACGATTTCGTGCCCGTTCCTCTTGAAGAATTCAAGGAATGTCTTGCGGATTTCGGCGACGCTTGTCATGGTGACCTCTGGTAAAAACCGTTCAAATCAAACACATCGTTATACAATGACAGTCATTAACAAAGCAATTATCTCTGAAAATTCCAATGTTTCCGAGGATTTAATCACCCTCGCCCACCGACTCGCCGATGCCAGCGGAGAGGTCATCCGCAAATACTTCCGCACCGGTTTTCATATCGAGGGCAAGCAGGACCAGAGCCCCGTGACGATCGCCGACAAGGAAGCGGAGCAAGCGATCCGCGCGATACTGGCGGCAGAGCGCCCCGGCGACGGCATCCACGGCGAAGAATTCGGCAGCGATGCGGGCACGACCGGATACCTGTGGGTGCTCGACCCCATCGACGGCACAAAGGCCTTCGCAACCGGCCGCCCGCTGTTCGGCACGCTGATCGGATTAGTGCATAACGGCAAGGCGGTGCTGGGCGTGATCGACCAGCCGATTTCAAACGAGAGATGGATTGGCGCGAATGGCCACCCGACATTGTTCAACGGCGAACCTGCGCGCGTGCGTCCCTGCCCCGATATTTCAAACGCGAATATCGCGACCACGGGGCCGGACATGTTCGACCTCGAAGAATATTTGCGCCTCTACACATATCTGAAAGAAGAAACATCGTTTACCATTTACGGCGGCGATTGTTATTCCTACGGCACGCTGGCCTCCGGCTGGCTGGACGGGATAGTGGAGGGGCATATGAAGCTGCACGAGTCCGTCGCCCTGATCCCGATCGTGGAGGGCGCAGGCGGCATCATCACCGACTGGCAGGGCAAGCCGCTGCCGCTGAAGCCGACATTCGATGCGTTCGAGGTATTGGCGACGGGCGACAAGCCGCTGCATGAGCGGCTGGTTGCGCTGCTGTCGGCTTGACAAAAAACCCGGCTTTCGCCGGGTTTTTCTTTTTTCCGTGGTGTTTTATTTTTATGCCGCAGGAGGGGTCAGCGTTTCCGGCTTCGGCGCGGGTTTCGGCAGCTTGGCGACAAGGTTCGCGTATTGCGTTTCTTTCGCGGGCTTGCGGTTTGCGCCCAGTTCGAACACTTTTTTCAATACGCCTTTTTCGACCAGCGCCTGTTGAAAGGCGGGCGCGGCAAACACGGCCGCGCGGTTATCGCCTGATGCCATGTCGATCACTTCGCGGTCGATTTTCGCGGAGAGTTTTTCAACGGCGCCGGCAGCGCGAAAACCGTTGGTGAAGAATTTTCCGACGGCGACAGCCAATACGGGGATGATGACGGCAAGCGTCGGGGCGATGGCGAAGGATGCGGCGGCCGTCAGCGCGACAGCGCCCATCGTCCACAGGCCGGCGCGCGCGCCTTTTTCCCACTGGTTTTCCGCAACAGGGCCCAGCTTGTCGACAGCCTGCGTTTTCAGCGCAAGCAGCGCCTCGGTTTTTTCGGTGGAGGTTTCCTGCTTCAAAAGGGTTTCCAGCTGCGCGCCCGTTTCGGATGCGGCGGGATAAAGCTTTGCGCGGCGGAAGGAAAACAGTTCGTCGCGCGTGTCGTTGTAAAATTCGACCATCGTGTCTTTATACGCGGGCCAGCCGGTTTTTGTTTTGGGGAAATTCACCGCGTCGCTGGCGACGCCCGATACGAATTCGCGTGTTTCCTTGAAAAAATCGACCATTTCGAAAGACTCCCTGAATGCCGTGATATGCCTGCCCCTTTTTTGGAATCGGGGCTTGGGGGGCAATCTACAGAAACAGTGATATTATGTCAACTAAATTCGTTTAAGGTCGTTTAAGGGTGGGGGGCCTGCTGGTTTGACGCCACCATGGGTCCGCGTATCTTGTCCTGCGCCACATACACCGGCCAGTCACCCTCTGCCACGCGGTCGAGGGATTCGACGTCCTGTTTGTGCTTGATGCGATAGATCCAGAAATTGGTCATCACGCGTTCGACGAAGATGCGGGTTTCGGCGACGGGAATTGATTCAATGAACAGCAACGGGTCGCCGGTATAGCGCGTGTTCTGGTCCCAGCGCGCGAGCTTGCCGGGGCCCGCGTTATAGGCGACCGCCAGCTTGAACAGGTTGTTCGACACATATTCGGTTTTCAAAAGCTCGCTTAAGTATTTCTGGCCGAGGTCGATATTGAGCGTCGGGTCCTGCAGTTTTTCGCCGTCGATATTGTCGCCGTTTTTGCGCGCGACGTGTTTCGCGGTCATCGGCATCAGCTGCATGAGGCCAATTGCGCCGGATGATTTGTTGGATGCCGTCCAGTCGAATTTCGATTCCTGGCGGATGAAGGCGTAGACAAGCGCGCTATCGACAGTAAACCCTTTTGCGGGCTGCCACGGCACATCCGGGTAAAGCGCCGAGTCATACAGTTTACCGTTTTTGCCACGGAAGGAAGAACCCATGCGCATGGCAAGCGCGGGCATGCCGTTATCGGTCGCCATCGCAATCATCGCTTCTTGCAGCATGATATTGTCGCCGGGGTTCATCTGGCGCAGTTCAAGCTCGGCCAGATCCGGATGTTCCGCCTTCACCAGCGCCAGCGCGCGGCGGCCGGCGGGCAGCTGCATCAGCGCCTTCACGTGTTTTTCCGTCAGTTCGGGCGTTTTCCAGTTGAACTTCGCCTGCTCCATGCCCAGCGCCTTCATCGCGATCAACCCGTAAAACGTGCGCGGGAATTCGGCAGCGCGGCGCAGCCAGATGTTCACGTTCTGCGGCTGGCGCGCGCGCAGGTAAGACCGCGCTGTCCAGTATGCCCCCGCCGCCGACATCCAGGCGGAGGTCCGGTTGGAGCGCGCGGTCATCTCGAACAGTTTCGCAGCTTCGGGATATTTGCCCAGCTGCCATGCGGCAAGCCCGCCGATCCATCCCGCCAGCGGCACATCGGTGCCAGAACGGCGCGCGCTGGCGCTGGCCAGTTCATAGGCCTTATCGATCTTTCCGTTATAAAAATACGAGGCCGCGACATCGCCCTGCAGCGCGTCGTAATCGGTCACGGGCAGCAGTTCTTTTTTCTTTTCAAGGCGGCCCAGCGCGGAGGTGGGGGCTTCGCCGATGTTCTGCCCGACGGATTTGATCAGGTCGCGCTGTGCAGGCGCATGGCTGCGGCTGTTGATATAGGGCTGCGCCAGCTGGCCGACGTCAAAATCATGCATGCCGTAAACGCCGCGACCGATGCGGGCGGAGGCAAGGCGTTCGGTGTCTTTACTGGTCTTCTTTTTCTGCGCGAGGTCGTAAATGCGCTGGGCACCCGGATGGTCGGCGAAACGCTTCATCCAGTCGGCGAGTTCTTTGTACGTCGTTTTGTAATCGGGGCTGGTATAGCGCTGGTACAGCACATGGCCCATCAGGCGCAGGTCGCCCAGTTTTTCGATTTCGGCATTCGCATGGGCAAAGCTGCCGACATCCTGAAAGGCGAAGATATGGGCATAGCGCGCGGCATCGTCATCCGACAGCCGGCGGTTCGATCCGCCACCCAGCCCGCTGAACATCCGGTCGATCAGCGATGGTTCGCGGGAGAAAACGGACGGCGACAGGCGAAGCTCTTCGGCATTGCCCGCTGACGGGCGGATAGCCGCCAGCGCCGCCACATCC
Organism: Bdellovibrionales bacterium; assembly: GCA_038247245.1. Taxonomy (GTDB): domain Bacteria; phylum Pseudomonadota; class Alphaproteobacteria; order Micavibrionales; family UBA2020; genus JAPWJZ01. The sequence goes on from JBBRVE010000015.1 coordinate 29,936, forward strand.
ACGCCGGCTAGCTCATTCGCGCCGCCGCCGGCGGCCTTCCCCGGTTTGCGGCTGGGGCGGACGGCATGGGCAAAGGTGAGCTTTGATACGGCAGGGGCAGCGGCTTCCTGGCCGGGTTTGCGCTTGGGCAGCGGAATGTCGACCGCAATCGCCGTCCCCGCGCATCCAAGCACGAGGGCGAAACCGATCGATCCTAAAACATATCTGCGTTTTTCAATTTCCAAAATCTTCTACCTGGCGGTTAAACCGGAAGCCCGAGATTCGTAGCCCAATTCCAAACGCTTTGCAAATATTTACATAATTCATCAAATTGAACGGTGGTTTCAGAAGGTTATCCACAAGCTGGATTTTATAATTATGGAAATACTGTTTAAATCACCGTTTCGCGCTCGCCCCCAGATTCGGGCACGCGCCATCGAATGCGCGACGCACGATTCAGGTTTCAACGATTTCCGGAAGATTTTGAAATATCAGATAATTGCGACTTACGCAATTTTATCTTGACTTTCGTTGCGAATTATGAAATACTGGTGGAGCGTGAAAGGAGTGCGAGATGCCCGGAGAGAGAAAAGAGAAACACAAAAACCCGATCAGAAGTTTTCTTCTACGCCTCGCCTCGTTCTTTACCGCCCTTCATAAACACGTCACCCCGGCGAAAGCAGGGGTTAAGGCATTCTCGGGAAAAACGGCGGTGACACCGCGAGATACACAGCCGCCAGGCAGGCGGATGGTGGCGAGCGCCCTGCTGTCGCGGGGTTTACTGTCAGGCGGTAATCCCCAATTCCTTCAGCTTCGCCTTCAGCTTCAGCAAATCTGCCCAGGCATGGCGTTTTTCGGCGGGGGAGCGGAGGAGATAGGCGGGGTGGAACATGGGGAGCGCGGGGATCGGGGATTTCAAACCCTCCGACACATGCTCCAGCCATTTGCCGCGCAGCCTTGTGATGCCGCTGGCCGAACCGGTCAATGCCTTGGCCGAAACGCCACCCAGAAACACGACCACGGCGGGATTCACCAATTCAATATGGCGCAGGATAAAGGGCAGGCTGAGGGCGATTTCGGAATCCGTTGGCGCGCGGTTGCCGGGCGGGCGCCAGTTGATGATGTTACTTATATATACGCTGTCGTCGCGGTTCAGGCCGATGGCACCCAGCATCTTGTCCAGCAGCTGGCCGCTGACGCCGACGAAGGGCTTGCCCATGCGGTCCTCGTCCGCGCCGGGCGCTTCGCCGACCAGCATGACACGGGCGGCGGGGTTGCCGTCGCAGAAAACCATCTGGGTCGCCGTGCGCTGGAGCGCCAGACCCTTGAACCCCTGCAGCGCGGCCTGCAATTCATCCAGCGATTTCGCGCCGGCGGCCAGCAGTTTGGCGTCGCCCATCGCCTCGACCGCGCCGATATCAAGGGGCTGCGGGGCTTTCGGCACCGCCAGCGTTGCGGGCATGGCGGGCAGCGGGCGGTTGCCGGGGACATACGCTTCGCCCCCCTCTTCCGCCGCGGCAGCCTGCGGAAACGCCATGACCTTTTCAGCCAGCAGGGTGCGGTCGATGGGATCGTCGCCGATCGCCTCGTCAGCGCCGGAGTCTATATATAACTGCAGCAGCTCTGGCAGGCTTGGTGGTTGGTCATCAAGGGTCATGAGGGGAACTTTAGCAAAACCGCGCCTGTTTTTCGCTATCGCTTTACCCCTCCGGTTGTAATATTTTTGGCGGGGACAACAGAGGATTTAGATTATGGATACTCCGCGCGAAGTCATGAGCTATGATGTGGTCATCGTGGGCGCTGGCCCCGCAGGCCTTTCCGCCGCCATCCGCCTGAAACAGCTCAATCCCGATCTCACCGTCTGCATCCTTGAAAAGGGCGGCGAGGTCGGCGCGCACCTGATGTCGGGCGGCGTTCTGGAGCCGCGTTCCTTGAACGAACTCATCCCCGACTGGAAGGAAAAGGGCGCGCCCATCACCTGCGCCGTAACCGAAGACCGTTTTTATTTCCTGACCAAATCATCCGCATTCCGCCTGCCCACCCCGCCGCCGATGAACAACCATGGCAATTATATCTTCAGCCTTGGCACGTTCGGCAAATGGCTGGCGGAGCAGGCGCAGAATTTGGGCGTAGAAATTTACCCGGGTTTTCCGGCCGCCGAAGTTTTATACAACGAAGACAATTCGGTGAAGGGCGTCGCGACCGGCGACATGGGCATCGGCAAAGATGGGCAACCCACCGCCGCATTCCAGCGCGGGATGGAGCTGCACGCCAAGCAAACATTGTTTGCGGAAGGCTGCCGCGGATCGCTGACGCAGTTGCTGTTTAAAAAATACGACCTACGCAAGGATTGCGACCCGCAGACCTATGGCATCGGGATCAAGGAACTGTGGGAAGTGCCCGCCGAAAACCACAAGCAGGGTTTGACCGTGCACAGCGCGGGCTGGCCGATGGACAGCAAGACCTATGGCGGGTCGTGGATGTATCACGCCGAAAACAACATCATCTCGATCGGTTTCGTGATCGGCCTTGATTACGAGAACCCGTATTTGTCCCCCTATCACGAATTCCAGCGTTTCAAGACGCATCCCGCGATTGCGAAATACCTGAAGGGCGGCAAGCGCATTTCATATGGCGCGCGCGCATTGTCGGAGGGCGGGTTGCAGTCGCTGCCCAAGCTGACCTTCGCCGGCGGCGCGCTGGTGGGCGATACGGCAGGGTTTTTGAACGTGCCCAAGATCAAGGGCACCCATGCCGCGATGAAATCGGGCATGCTGGCGGCGGAATCGCTGGCCGAAATGTTCGCGGCGGGCGACCCGACGGGCAAGGAACCGGTCGGCTATATGCATAAATTCAAGACCAGCTGGCTGTTCGAGGAACTGAACCGCGTGCGCAACATCCGCCCGAGTTTTGCCAAGGGCTTTATCCTCGGCTTCCTCTATTCCGCCATCGACACTGTTTTCCTGCGCGGAAAAGCGCCGTGGACGTTCCGCAACCACGCCGATAACCTGTCGCTGAAAAAAGCGAAGGACAGCCAGAAAATAGACTATCCGAAGCCGGATGGCGTGCTGATGTTCGACAAAATGTCGTCAGTGTTCATTTCCAACACCAACCATGAAGAAGACCAGCCCAGCCACCTGAAGCTGAAAGACCCGTCAATCCCCATCAATTACAACCTGCCCGAATACGCCGAGCCCGCGCAGCGTTACTGCCCCGCCGGTGTCTATGAAGTTGTGAACGACGACGCAGGCAACCCCAAATTCGTCATCAACGCGCAGAACTGCGTGCATTGCAAAACCTGCGACATCAAGGACCCGACACAAAACATCGTCTGGACCCCCCCGCAAGGCGGCGGCGGGCCGAATTATTCGGGGATGTGAGGAGCGCACTACCGCTCGCTCAGGCCTTCGGCGCTTTCGGCGGGCTGGGCTTTTTCTTGACGGGCGGGTTGTCGAACAGTGACCGTTTGGTCTTATCCATTTTGAAGCCCGGGTTGGCGGGCAGGTCGGCGGCATCCGCGCCTTTGGGGAAAGGCAGCACGGAATATTTCGATTTGTCGAAGGGTTTCCAGTCGCCTTCCTTTTGCGCCAAGCGGTCGATGACGGCGGCGATGGTGAGCGCGTTCGCTGTCATGCCGATATGGCTGCCATAGACTTCGATATTTTCGGTGTTCGCGCCAGCGGGGTTGAGCGAGGCTTTCCAGTCCACAACGCCATCGTTTTTCGAGAACATGGAGGTGGTGGGCACGGGCGGGGGCGTGAGGCCGCGCGCGCCGATATCTTCCACTTCGTCATGGACGGAATTGGGGTTGAAGAAACTGTAGAGTTTTTTCAGGTGTTCGGAGGTTGCCTTGGCGGTGTCGTCCAGCGACCCGAACGGGGTGCCGAGGGTGATGACATCGCGCACCATGTCGGGGAATTCGCGGGCGAGCTCGCGGGCGTAAACGCCGCCGAGGCTGTGGCCGACCAGCGTGACCTTTTGCCCGCCATTGGCGTCAAACACGTCCTTCAGGCGTTTTTTCAGGTGCGCGGCGGTCTTTTCGTCAAAGCCGAGGTTAAAGCCGTTATCCCATCCATAAACCTTGTATCCCCGTTCCTCCACCCGCGATTGGAGCGGCAGGGTAAAGATATCGCTGGTCAGGAAGCCCGGGAAGAAAATCACCGGATGGCCGTCGCCCTTGGGCAGGGAATCTTTGATAAGGGGCCAGGTGGTGGCCAGTGCCGCATATTCAAGCCCCGCTCGATGCATTTCAGTTGCGGAGTTAAATACGTCCTTGAGGCGTTTGAGCATGGCAGCTTCGCTTTCGTAACGATTCTTAACAGGGATATGTGTGCAGGGATGTTGCTCCATAACTATGGCTGCGGCAAGGCACAATCGCCCTGCTGGCGCAGAAAATAAGGAAATGGTGGAAAAACAGCAATTTAATGTCGGCCGCGCGCAACATGTTTGCGCGTGATTGGAACAAAATATCGCCGCGGATTAATACTTCGTACCCGAAGCGTACTCACCAGATATTAACCTTTGTTGTGTAAAAAGGTACTTAGGGGAAAAGCCCCAGAAGACACCTATATGATAAACTATCTATGTAAACTAAATCAGAAGGGATGAGGTTCGTGAAAGTTTTCCAGGTTGCCGGTGCTCTCGTCCTTGCTGCTACCGTTTCCTTCACGCTCAATGCCTGCGCCGCCTCCGATCAGGCGAAAATTCCCTCGGCGCCCAATTTCGCGGCGGCTGAACCCGCCCCCCCTTCCAACAGCCTGTCCGGCAGCTATCTTGCCGGCCGCTTTGCGCAGCGCCAGCAGGACTGGGATTCCGCGCAAGGCTACATGAATGAAGTCACGAAATTCGACGAAGACAATTCACTGCTGCAACAGCGCGCCTTCCTGCTGTCGATGGGCGCGATGCAGTATTCGCGCGCGCGCGACCTTGCCCAGAAAATCATCGCCGATCCCGAAAACATCGAATTGGCATCCATTTACCTCGCCTGCGACGCGCTGGCGCGTGAAGATTACAAATCCGCCACGAGCTATATCGACAAGCTGCCCGAAGACGGTTTCGGCCAATACACGAAACCGCTGATGGCGGCCTGGGCGAAAGTCGGCGCCGGTGATTCCAAGGGCGCATTGGCGCTGCTGGCCGACAAAGCGGATGCCGAAGACCCCACCTTTAACATCCACGCCGCGCTGATTGCGGAACTGGCGGGCGACAAGAAAACCGCAGGCAAGCATTACCGCGAAGCGATGGCCAACGGCCTGACCCTGCATACCGCCGTGCTGGCCGCGAATTTCTTCCAACGCGACAACCAGCCCGAAATTTCGAAAGCGATCTACGACAACCTCGGCAAGCTGTACCCGTTCAGCCCCTTCATCAACGCGGTGAAATCCGCGAACGAAACCCCGCGCAACATCACGCGCGCGGCGGATGGCGTGGCGGTTGCCCTGTTCGACCTTGCCACCCTGCTGTATGAACGCCGCGCCTATGACAGCGCGCAGATTTACGGCGCGATGGTTTTGCTGCTGGCGCCGAAAGCCCCCTTTGCCATGATGATGATGGGCGATATCGCCGCGCTGCACGGCAATTACCGCAAGGCGGTTGATGATTACGACACCATCGCCAAAAACCAGCCCCTGTACTGGCTGTCGCGCGTGCGCGTGTCGGAGGTGATGGAAATCAGCCATAACCTGCCGCAGGCGGTTGCGCTGCTGGAAGATTTGTCGAAGAACAAGGAAACCAAGCTGGAGGCGCTTGTCTCCCTCGGTGACCTGCACCGCCGCCACGAAGATTTCGCCAACGCGCTGAAGGCCTATGACGCGGCGCTGGCGACAATTGACAAGCCTTCGGAAGAACACTGGCCGCTGATTTACGCGCGCGGCATGTCGCGCGAACGCATGAACGACTGGGACGGCGCGGAAAAAGATTTGCTGCAGGCGCTCGCCTTCCAGCCCGACAACCCCATGATCCTGAATTTCATCGGCTATAGCTGGGCGGATAAAGGCCTGCATATGGACAAGGCGCTGGATTACATCCGCCGCGCCGTCGCGCAGCGCCCCGATGACGGCTATATCGTGGACAGCCTCGGCTGGGCGCTGTACCGCGCGGGCAATTACAAGGAATCCATCGAATGGCTGGAACGCGCGGTATCGATCGTGCCGGATGATTCAACCATCCTCGACCATCTGGGAGACGCTTACTGGCAGTCGGGCCGCAAGAACGAGGCGAAATTCAAATGGCAGCGCGCGCATGAGCTGTCGCGCGACACCGCCTTCCGCTCGACCGTGGAAAACAAGATCACGCGCGGCATCGATGCCAAGCCCGCGATGGTCGCGCATTCCGAAACCAAGCTTTAACCGCCATGATTTTTGGGCTATGATAACGCCCAAAGGGATTGCCGCATGAAAAAGCTTTTTGCGATTTTGTCATTCGTCCTGATGCTTTCCGGCACTGCGCTGGCCGAACGCCCGTCGGCGATGTATTCGACGCCCGACCTATCGGACAAAAAATATTATTCCTGCGAAGTGAATTCGGATTGCCGCCCGGCAACCCTGCCCTGTGGCCGTGTCGCCGTGGTAAACAACCGTTATTACGACCAGGTACAGGGCTGGTACAAATTCGCGGAATCGAAATACAAATGCATGGATGCCGCCCCGCGCCAGGAGGCGAAAAACATCGCCTGCACGAAAAACATGTGCACCGCCGATATCCAACAGGTTTCGACCGTGCTGCCCGACAACCCCGTGACGCGCAACCCGCAATACTGCCAGACGATCGAGGACTGCGCCTATGTGAACGGCCCCTGCGGCAAGAAAATCATCATCAATAAAATCTACCGCGACAATCTGCAGAAGGATTACGACCGCATCCGTGACCTGCGCAAGGAAAACTGCTTCTGGCCCGATGGCCGCACGGTGCGTCAGTTCACCTGCGAAAAGAACACCTGCGGTGCGGTGCTGGAAATTCCCAACGAAGCCACTTGGCGCAAGCCCACCGATATGAAAGAGCTCGAGAAGAAAAAAGCGCTGGAATAATAAGCGCTTCCGCCCCTCTTGGAACTGCCCGCTCCGCCAGCCGTTTGCCGTATGTGACGTTTCAACATATGGCACAGGCGAGCAAGCATGAAATACATTTTGATCTTCATGACTGTAATGATGTTCGGCGCATCAATGCCGGCCAGTGCCCAATTGCCCGTGCAGCAGCAGGATATTGTCGCACCGTTGCCGCCCGCAGGCTCCATGCCCGCCCCCGTTGAGAAACGCACCGTCACCAACAGCCGCTTCAATACCAGCCCTCAATATCAGGACGCGAAATACCGCGCCTGCACGGCGACTTTCGACTGCGCGATGTTCACGCCTGTCTGTGGCGCGCCGCTGCCGGTCAACCGCATATTCATGCCGGATTTCGAGGCATGGAACAATGCGCAATCGACCCGTTACAGCTGCAGCGTGAATAAATCCAACCCGTCGAATATGGCAGCCTGTATCGGGGGTTATTGCACGATTACAGCCGCAACCACACAGCCGCGTTACCGCAACGCCGACCCCAAGTTTTGCTATAGCGACACCGAATGCGGGATTGTGGCCGATACCTGTGGCAAAAAAATTGCCGTGAACACCCTGCATATGGCTTCCCGCCTTGAAACCGAGGCCGCGAAGGGCGAATGCACTTCATGGGAAGACAACCGCGCCGCGCAGGAAGTCCGTTGCCAGCACAACCAATGCACCGTATTATTCGGGCGAGCCCCCGAATAACGATTTTTTACGGATGCCTTGATGCCCTACAATAATTTCCAGCTGCAGGCCCCGGCCAAGATCAACCTTTTCCTGCATATCACCGGCAAGCGCGACGATGGCTATCACCTTGTGCAAAGCGTGATGGTGTTCGTTGACGTGGGCGACAAGATCGATTTCGCGCCGCATGACACGCTCTTCCTCGACGTCGAAGGCCCGTTTGCGGGCGACATGCCGCAGGCGCATGACAACCTTATTTACAAGGCCGCGCAACTGCTGGCGAATGACTATGGCACGCATGTGCGGGGGCGCGTGAACCTGAACAAATTGCTCCCCGTTGCCTCGGGAATCGCGGGCGGATCATCCGATTCCGCCGCCGCGCTCAAGGGGTTTGCGAAACTCTGGGGCCTGCCGGACGAACAGGACCGCATGATGAAGCTGGCACAGAAACTGGGCGCGGATGTGCCCGCCTGTTTCATCGGCAAGCCCGTCTGGGCGGAGGGCATCGGCGAAAAAATGATGCGGCTGCCGGAAATGCCCGCTATGCATTTCGTTCTGGTCAACCCGCTGGTGCAAACGCCGACGCCGGAAGTGTTCGGCCGTTTCCGCAACCGTTACAGCCCGCCCATCCAGTTCAGCGGACGGCGCAAGACGATGCAGGAATGGATCGCTGATCTGAAAAATTACCGCAACGACCTGACCGAGGCCGCAACCGAAGTGACGCCACAGATACGCGACGTGCTGGAGGCGCTGAACGGCACGCCCAATTGCCGTCTTGCGCGCCTGTCGGGCAGTGGCGCCACATGCTTTGGCATGTATGACAGCGGCGAGGCCGCGATTGCCGCGGTGAATAAACTGAAACAAACCCAGCCCCGCTGGTGGATCGCGCCCGCCAATCTGGTGAAATAACGGACTGCTGCGCCGAGCTTAATAATCTTTCTGCCAGAAAATCGCCGCGCCCGATCCTTGTCCCGGGCCGACCTTGCTTTCGGCCTTGATATTGGGCGTCAGTTCGATCTGGACCTTGGCGGCGCCGGTCTTGCCGTCCGTGCCGGTCACGCCTTCGATATAGACCTTGTCCGTGATGTATTTTCCGGCACCCACGCCGGTTGCGCCGCTGGCATCGGTATTCACCTGCAAATCATCCAGACCCGTCGCGCGACGCAGCATCGACAGCGGGTCGAACCCTGCGCCGCCGCCGGAAAACTGCTTCAACGCATTGGCGATCTGGATCGCCTGCAGCGGGGTCACCTTTGACAACGCGCGGCCAAACAACAGGCGCGACAATACCTCGTCGGCCGGCAGCGGGGGCACTGATGACAACACAACGGCGGGCTGCATGGCGCTGCCAGTCAGCGAGATTGTGGCCGTGATGTCTTCCGCCCTGGCCATTGCCAGCACGTCAAGATAGGGCGATGGCGGCACAGGCCCCTGAAACTTGAAACGCGCGCGGGTCAAATCAAACCGTTTGCCGAAGGCTTCATACCGTCCGCGGCGGCTTTCGAGAACGCCATCGAACAGCGGTTCGGCCAGCGTGCCTGTCACCGCAACCTTGCCGCCGAATTCGGCATCAAGTCCGCGCCCGCGCACAAACACCTGCCGCTCCGCCACGGCCTGAATGTTCAGCGCAATTGTCGTCAGGATATCGGGTGCGGCGCCGGCGCGCGTGCGACCGGACACGATATTCAATTTCGGGATGGATGCGTTGATATGACCGGGGATGGTGATATCAAGGCGCGGCGACCGCACGGTGCCCGCGATTGTGTAACGCGCGCGCGTTCCTGCGACCGTCAGCGCACCGGAAAAAGCGCCTTTCATCCCATCCATATGGCGGAACGGCTCGAAATGATCGGCCTTTACGGATAAATTGACGGGCATATTGCCGGAAATGCCGATGGTGCCATTCACATCAAGTCGTCGTTTGCTGCGCGATTGCGCCTGCAGGGACAGGTTGTAAATATCGCCGGCGGCACGGGTCAGGCGCGCCTTGATATTTCTGAACGACAGATCGCCCGCCGTCACCTTGCTCAGCGTCACTTGCGCCGACTGAAAACCCCCATTCAGGCCGATATCCGCCTGCCCGCGCGCGGAGATGCCCGGCCATTCAACCTTCACATTGCCAAGCTTGAGCATATTGCCGCCATAGGCGATATCCGTCGATACCGAGGCATTTTTCCCCTGCCCTGCCGAACGCGCATTGAGATGCCCGCGGCCCGCCGCATTGACGCTGCCGGAAAAGCGGATGGCGTCTATATCCGCCGTCCCCTGCGGCAGGCTGACGATGCCCGATAGCTTCACATCCGGCTTCAGGGGCGTGCCCGTGACGCCGATATCCGCCTCGGCCCGCGCCTGTCCTCCGGATACCGGAAACTTGCTTCGCGCCGCCAGATCAAACACCACCGGCGCCGTGGTATCGGTGTTCAGGCTGCCGGCACCGCTGATGTCGTAAAATGGCGCGGCGAGGTTTAGCGTGGTTATTTCTATCTTGCCGTTTGCGGGGTTCAGGCGCGCGTTCAGCGCCGCTTTTTCCGGCAGGCCCTGAAATTCGGATTTTATTTCCAGTGCCAGCTCCACCAGAACATCTGTGCCATCCGGCCGCGCCATGCCATCAAGGCTGAGATCCATTTCCATTTCCATGGCCGCGCCCGCAACCTCGGGGGACAGGGACAGTTTTTCGATATGCAGTTTATCCAGCGATACCTGGGTGAAATATTTTTCAGGCCAGACAAAAACACCGCTAGCGGTTTTTTCTGTTGCGACAGGCGCAGGGAGCCGCAGCAGTTTCAGTTCGGCGATGGAAAGCGAAAGATCCAGTTGGTGCAATGAGATCAATTGCGGAATATCAAGCCCGAGCGTGAGGTTGCGGGCGTTCAGAAAGACACCCTTGCCGTCATCCAGCGTGACGGCATCGATATTCAAGCGACTGCCGATGCTGATGCCGATACGGCCAAGGCCAAGTTCATACCCGCTGCCCCCCAGTAACGGCGCGATATGCCCCTTCAGCCAATTCTGCCCGCCCTGGGATTGCAGCCATAAAAATCCCGACCACAATGCGAGTTGGGACAGGATTACCAGCGTCAGGGTGGCAGACAGAAAAACCCGCACGCCCCGCAACAGCAGACGCGGTACGGATTTCTTTTTAACGGAAACTTTTGTTTCTCCGGGCTTTGTTTCTTTGGACTTCGTTTCCGCCATCAGAACGCCTGGCCTATGCTGAGATACAGCTGATAGCCGCTATTGGCCGTTTCCTTGTTGTTCAGAGGCACGGCGACATCCATGCGCAGGGGGCCAAATCCTGTGTAATAGCGTAACCCCGCCCCCGCCCCCACCGACAGGTCGGCCATATCGGGGAACAAACCGTTATTCACCTCGCCCGCATCGACGAAGACGGCTGCGCCCAGCGTATCATTGAATTTGAAGCGTGCTTCGGTTGACATTTCGATGACCGAACGCCCGCCTTCCGGGCTGCCCGCCTTTAAAGGCCCGACTTCCTGATAACCAAAACCACGCACCGATCCGCCGCCACCGGCATAAAAACGCTGAGTCGCAGGCAATGACGCCGTGCCGGGCCCGAGGATACTGCCCAGCCGCGCGCGCGCCGCCAGCACCACATTTTTGCCTATAGCATGATAGGTGCGCGCTGCGAATTCTGTTTTCAGGAACAGCGGGTCATCGCCGACAGCCTCGAAAAACGGCTCGACCGTGCCGGTCAGCAGCCAGCCCTTGGTGGCATCCAGCGCGTTATCGCGCGTGTCATAGGTCAGCGCCTGCGGAAAAGAAAGCAGCAGAAACCCGTCTGTGGTTTTGGTCGCTTCATCTTCGATACGGTTGAGCGACAGTTTCGCACCTGTCGACCCCGAAAGAGACTTGCTGAATTTTCGGCTGATGGTGGCGCCGGTTTCGATGCCGGTCGTCATGTATCCATCGGTATCTTCGCGCCGGATCGCGGCGTTCAGGGCGATCTGCTGATCCTTGCGCAGGAAAAACGGCTTTGTCAGCGTGCCCGACAGCGATTGCAGAATGGGCGATATTTTCGCCTCCGCATCGAAACTCTCCGCCTGCCCCAGCAGGTTGCGGTGCTTCCAGCCGAGCGTCATGCCGGGGCCTTCATCGGAATAATAACTGAGGCCGGCGCTGATCGTACGCGGCGCGCGCTCCGTAAGCTTAATATCGACCGGCACACGCCCGTTTTTCGGGCGGCTGTCCGGCAGCTTTACATCCACGCCTGAAAAAAGGCCGCTTTCGAACAGCGCCAGGCGCAAATCGGCAAGTTTCTGCCGGTCAAAGCAGTCGCCTTCGCGGAATTCCGGATGCTTGCGTAAATAGGCTTCCTGTACATCCTTGTTGCCATGGAAGGAGAGCCTTCCGAAGGTCGCCTGCGCGCCTGCATCTACGCGGAAAACGACACTCCCCGTATGCGCCTTGCGATCAAGGGTCACTTCGTTTTTCACAGCTAGCGAGAAATAGCATTTGCCGCGCGCGATATCGCCGTGCAGTTTTTCCTCGACCGCCAGCACCTTCGCCGCATCCAGTGCTTGCCCTTTTTCCAGGCCTTTCAGATAGCGCGCATAGGCGGTGGGCTGCATGGAAACGGAGGCAATTTTATACGGCGCACCGCTTTTTACGTTGAATACGCCGCTCCATGCCTGCTTTCCCTGCGTATAGGTGACAGTGCTGTCGTAATATCCCTTTGAATCCATGTACGCCTTTAAATCGTCGCGCATGGTGCGGGTCTTGCTGCCTTCGTAATAGCCGGCATCTCGGACTTTGTTCTTGGGCGGATTGATTTCCGCGGCGCGTTCATCCAGCAGCCGGTCGAGGTCTTTTTTCAGCGGGTCGTTTTTTTCGAGCCCCGTAATTTTATAATCTGTCTTCTGGCCAAAGAAATCCGGCAGGCAGGCAGACAGCAGGAAACACGCCGCGACCAGCGCAGCACAGGTTGCCCAATGTCTTGATCCACCTCTTACGCGCTGAATGTCGCCTCTCTATCCGGAATCACGCAAAGGATTGTATCGGCACGCCGCGCCCACTGACGGAGCACCCTGCCCGAACGGCGTTCGCTTGCTTCTTAGTTTTTGCCTGTATTTTCGATCTTTTCAAGCAATTCGCGGGACGGCAGACCGTCATCATCCCAGCCGAGGCTTTTCTGCCAGCTGCGGATGGCGGCTTCGGTCTGCACGTTCATTTCGCCCGGCACGGTCGTGTGCGGGATTTCACCGCGTTCCATCAGCGCTTCCTGAATACGCTTCACAAGGTCTGCGCCCTGTTCCACGTTCGGCGCGAGTGATTTTTTGGCGGGCACAGCTGCCACTTCTTCGTCGGGCGTCGTTTCGTCGCCCTGCCCGTATTCGGTTTCATCCTGCTTGGCCAACGCATCATCCATGTCGCCGTTATAGGGTTCGGCGGCGGGGCCGCTCAAACGGGCGAGGGCTTTCTTTGCTTCAGGATGGCCTTCGCTGGCGGCCGTTTGATACCATTCGGCCGCTTTTATCAGGTCTGCGGGGCCGACGAAATTGCTTTCATACAGCACGCCCAGATTATATGCCGCCTGCGCCACGCCCGCATTTGCCGCCTGTTTAAAGAACGCGACGCCGCGCGCGATGTTGCGCTCCGCGCCGATGCCTTCGATATTCGCGATGCCAAGGTTATACATGGCTTCGGGGTGACCGAGCTGCGCCGCCTTTTCATACCAGCCCAGCGCCGCGGCCGCATCCTGCGGCACGCCCAAGCCTTGCTGATACATCACGCCAAGGTTGTAATGCGCATTCGCCATGCCTTTTTCGGCGGATTTCGTGAACCAGAAAACGGCGCGGCCGTAATCGCGCGCAACGCCGCCCGTACCCGCCACATACAAGGCGGCAAGGTCATGCTGCGCCGCCGACACGCCCGCGAAGGCGCGCGTTTCAAGGGCGTTATATTGTTTGGGCAGCAGCGGATCGTGATCGATACCGGCAACGGCGTCTTTTTCAGCGGCCTTGTGGTCTTCGCCGGCGGCAATCGCTTTTTGTTCAACGGTGGGGGCAGCGGCGGCCAGCGGGATAGGCGCGCTGTCATTCGCGGGTTCAGCCAGCGGCTTGTCATTCACGCTGTCTGTCGCGAGAATGGTTTCGGCGGCAGGTTTTTCATCTGCCAGAATTTCAGGCGATTTTTCATCGGTTGTTGCAGGCTCGCCGGCAGCGGGCTCGATTGCCGATAATTCTTCGGGCGTCAGTTGCTGTTCGATTTCAGCAACCTCGACCGCGTCTTCGACAGGAGTGTCGGCAGCGCCGGCGATATCTGCAGCCGCCGCCGGAGCCTGTGCCGCCTGCGTGAAGCGTGAAATGTCGATATCGGGCTGGGGCGCGGCGGCGGAAGGCCCATCCATGCGCGCGAATTGCGTTTGCGTCAGGTTATCAAGCGCAGCCAGCTGCGCCGTCGTCAATTGCGGTGCGGCGGCGGGTTCGCGGTACAGCACAAGGCCGACCGCCAGCAAGGCGATCACGCTGCTTGCAACCGACAGCGCGGATTGCCAGCGCGAGGCGGTTGCCACGGGTGCGCGGTCCGCCTGCACCAGCATGGGCAGATAGATTTTTCCGGTATTCTCGTCACGCTCCGCCGCGCTTTCGATCTGCGCCAGCACCTGCGAGAAGCTTGCACGTTCCGTCTCCGCCCGTTCCAGTTTGCGGCCCAAACGTTCGATGGCGCGGAACATTTCCTGATTGATGCGCTCCTGCTGCGAAGCAGGCGGCGTATTGTCGGAAACGGTGACGTGACGGGGCTGGACAGTCATGATATTTACCTGAAATTCCGCCCCTCTGGCGGAAGGGCGGCATTGCGTGACCAAATTTTTCGTATCTGACGCGCAGATTAGCAGATTCTCCAACCCGATCACAGTCTTAAACCATCCACAGGCCGCGCATAGCGGGCGCAGTTGAACGCCCCTTCGCAAGCCTTTGATTTTTCATAGCCATTAACCGTTGCATATGAAACTTGCGGAATCGAAACTTTTTATATATTGTCCTGACACTTCCGGATATTGGGGTGTAGCCAAGCGGTAAGGCAGCGGTTTTTGGTACCGCCATTCCTAGGTTCGATCCCTAGCACCCCAACCATCTACCTTTTAGGTTTTATTGCATTCGGAAATTCGGCGCGAAAGGCCCCGATTGGCGCGGTTCTTAGCGATGCCGTTTTCACCACACAACAGAGAATCTCCAAATTCAGCCTCAAAAGGCCCTATTCTCTCTGCAACGCACTTCCTCAGTGTGGCGGGATACATGTTTTACAGCAGAAATGGGGGGGGGAATCCTCCAGCACAAATCAGGGCACTGCATCTGTCGTATGTGATTATTTAGCAAATTTCGACGCTGTAATGGATAAGCCTGCCAACAAACCCTTCGGACAAGTTTTCACGGCTGGCGATTTGACGAATAGTCATACCTTTGAAATGTTCGTCGCGCCAGACGACGCCCCGTACAAGATTTTTGAGCTCAATGGGCGGTAGATCAAAAATATCATTTGTTTTGTCCGTCAGCTTTCCGGGCCTGATGACTACCGTTCCTTTTTTAGAACGGCGCGTATGATAAGGAAAAATTACTTTATACACGGCATCAGCTGATGTAGCCGGGAACGACAGACTCAGAACTTCATCTATGTAGCGGCGTAAATCTGATATCTGAATATCTACTGTAAGTGTATCGATATCGACGGTTATTTTTTTGATTGCCGTAGCAGCGTGAGTTAATGATTGGTGTCTATCGACCACGTGCGCTAGAGCAAGCAGATGCTGCTCGTAATCAACCTGTAGAATATTAGCTATCTTTCTTGCATCACTCAGATGTTCTCTCATGATTCGCTGAACAAAATCCTCAATTTCTGGAGCCGGTATCGCCCGGGATATGCCGATTTATGCAGACTTTATACAACAAGCGAACTTATCACCTGGTATGAGCACATTGCTAGAGTAAGGTTTTCTACGTTGTCACTGAGAGTATAGCCCACTGATGAAAATACAGTATCGGTACCCGCTGAAGATGCCTCGATAACATCGTCTCGTCCTCTGTCTACGAAGTAAACATCATCTCCACTGCCACCCACCATGACATCGACACCATTTCCACCGTCGAGTGTATCATTACCGCCACCGCCAGACAGGGGGTTATTTGCCGAATTGCCTATCATCGTATTATCTAAACTATTGCCCGTCCCATCTATCTTGGAAACGCCAGACAAAATTAGATTTTCGACGTTGCTTCCCAAAGTATAGGAGATAACGGATGAGACAGTATCAATACCTGCACCCGATCCCTCTGATACGACATCGCTGGCATTATCGACAAGGTATAGATCATTACCCGCGCCGCCAATCAGTGTATCTACACCAGCTTTACCATCCAGCGTATCATTGCCATCAGCGCCGGAAAGAGTATTTATGCCGCTATTACCAATGATAATATTATCGAGACTGTTACCCATCCCGTTAATAGCAGACGCCCCCAGCAATGTCAGATTTTCAAGATCTGACCCTAGCGACCAAGATAA
>JBBRVE010000016.1:0-45215 GCA_038247245.1 Bdellovibrionales bacterium
CACGGGCATCGGCGGGTTGATCGGCGGGGGCGCGTTTGGCGCCATCGCGGCCAGCACAGCGGCAACGACCCTCATGGGTGGCATCGCAGGCGCGGTGGCGGGCGCGGTGGCGGGCGCGGCACTCGGCATTATCGCAGGGCCCTTTGTCGGCGCTGCAGCGGTCGGCTTCGGCGCGCTGGTGGTGGGGTCCGTCATCGGCATCGTGCCGGGCGTGATCGCAGGCACGGCGAAAATGCTGAAACATGTTTTCTCGAAAAAACCGGACGCGCCGGCAACATCCGCGCCCGCGAATGACGACAGAGAGCTGGCGGATGTGCTGCCCGCGCGCATCATCCTGCGCAACCCCAAAACGGCGGCGGAAATGATGCAGTCGTTCTCGACCCTGCAAAGTGAAGAACGCAAGGCGTTCGAGACGATCATGATGGAACATCTGCGTCCCGCGTTCGAGGCGGCAGCCGCCGTCGCGCTGCCCAAGGACACCACACCTGCCTTTGAAAACAAAGGCGCGGCATTCGGCAAGATCGGCAAGCTGGCGGTCTGATTACTTGATGGTGCCCAGCCGCTCGCGCGGGGGCAGGAAGATGGCAAGCCATAGCGCGGCCGCCGCCGCAATCACCGTGAAGCCCAGCGAAAACAGCGCGGCCGATTGAACGCGGATATCGGCAACCGCCGCGATCTGGTCGAAATCGGCCAGCATATGCGGGCCTTTCATCTGCGCATCGGCATCGCGCGCGGTATCGACCGCAAACGCGCCCCAGGCCAGCAGCATGTTGCGCCCCATCACATACATGCCAAAAATCATGTTCGCGTATTGCTCCGGCCAGCCGCTCATTTTCTCCGCCCGCGCGGCGCGCAGGATGCAGAACACGGCCAGCAGCACCTCCGCCCCCATGCCCATGAAATTGCACACCGCCTCGTGACGGTAATTGAAGGCGAGGATCAGGTGCAACCCCGTGATGATGGATACAATCGCGGCGAACCAGTATTTGCGCTTGCCCATGCCCCAGCAAAATACCGCCGTGGCGACGCCGTAAAAGGCGAACAGCAGCCAGATATTGCGGTCGAACGGATAAATCACGCCGCCGCCCTGCATCAAATCCAGCGCGGGCAGGGTCGGGTACCCGAAACTGAGCCTGAAAACAACATGCCCGATTTCGTGAAAAAACACCGCGATATAATCCAGCCCCAAGGCGGGAATGTGCAGCAGCGCATCAAACGGCACGGCAAAGCCGAACAGTTTTCCGGCGGCGGGCAGCAGGAACATGCCGGATAAAAACAGGCTGACCAGCAACAGGCGCATGCTACACACCCCTGCGTCGGGCGATATAGACGATCGTCAGCGTGATGGCGACGGCAAAGACGGCCAGCATGAACCACGCCGCCCCCTCCATCGGCAACCCCAGTTCGTGCGCGAATTTATCAAGGTCGGCGGAACCGGGTGTGCCCTTTTGCATCCCGTAACTCATGCGCCGCGCATTCACGAAAATCAGCGCCAGCGGCAGCATGATAACACGCCCCATCAAATGCAGGCCGAAGATCATGGTGATGTAACGCTCGCAAATGGGCAGCGGGTTGACGGTGCGCGTGGCGCGCGCAATGCACCAGCAGCAGGTCGCAATCTCCATCCCGTGGCCTGCGAAAATCGCCAGCGGGTAATCATAGCCTGTCGCCAGCAACCCGATATGCAGCGCGGCAAACACGCCCAGCAGCGCGAGCCCACGCCACATTTTTTTTTGCGCCAGCAGCCCCGCGCCCGCCGCCATCAGCACATAAATAAAGGCCAGCACCGCATTACTGCGCCCGATGCTGTATGTCACGCCGCCGCCATGCACGGCGTCCATCACCGGCAGCGCGGGGGTGCCGAACAGCCAATAGGCCAGCGCATGGCCGGGTTCGTGGAATGTCACGGTCATGTAGTGGAAACATTCCGACAGCGGATACAACAGCAGGAAAAGGGGAAAGGGCAGCAGCCCCTTGTGCATATGCACAAGCGGGAAACCCGGCAGGCTGAAATCGAACACAACCGGCGTCTCGATATGGCCCGTGAATTGCACCGCCGTAAATGACAGCAGGCTGATGATCGCGATAAAAAGACTGCTGATATAAAAACGCATGCATCGAGCATTCATGATCGGGCGCGGTTTGTAAAGGCTTGGCGTTGTTTAGGGCAGGCGGCCTGCAAGGCGTTGGGCAAACCGGGCGGCTTCGAACCGCTGCCTTACGATCAGGGCGTCGTTATTCGCCTGCATTTCGTCAATACGGCGGCTTTGCGCGTTATACTGCGCGGTCAGCGGCGTCAGGACGGTGTCGATGGCATTGGCATTTATGCCCGTGGCATTGGCATTAATGCCCGTGGCATTGGCATTAATGCCCGTGGCATTGGCATTAATGCCCGTGGCATTGGCATTAATGCCCGTGGCATCGTTATTGGCGCGGCGCGAATAGGTATAGGTAAGCGTCTGCAGACTGACCGCCGGATTGTTCAGCGATGTGGGCGCCTTGACATTGAAACTGGTACCGCCGAAATGGCGCAGGTAAACCTCGAATTCATGCGCGCTGGGCGCGTTGTTGAAATCGCGGCGCAGGGATAGCAGGTTCTCGCGGATACGCATGGTGTCGTGCGTGTCGTCTGCCCGCTCGATACGGGCGGAAAAATTCTCCATCTTGCGCGTGACCGTGTCCAGATGGCGCGGATTGTAACCATTCAGAAACCCGAAGGCGTTTTCAACAGCCTCCACGCGGTATTCGGCCGGCGTTAATCCATCCGCGCTGGAAAATTCACGGCGCAGAATGGTTACGATCTGGCGTTCCCGCTGCGCGGTACCGAAATTGACATTCTCCAGGCCCAAGCGCTGATGGCGGTCGGCGGTGAAATAGGTGGAAAAGGCGCGCGCATCCGCCTCCAGAAAACGGCGCAGGGTGAAACGCTGTTCGGGGCTTAAATGCCGCGCCTCCATGCTGCCGTAATGCAGTTCATGCTGCTGCCAGCCGTGGCGCACTTCATGGGCAAGGTATATCACCTGTTCTTCAGCGCTTAAATTGGGGCGTATGATGATGCGGTTCTGGTCAGGCTGGAACGCGGCATAGCTGTCCGGCTGGTCGGGCTCGTAAACAATCGCGATGCCTTTTTCATGCATGAAGCCCAGCAGCTGGCGGCCGAGCGGCGTGCGCCCGAAATCCGCCTCCAGCTGCGCGATGGTTTGGGTTTGCGCCATCAGCTGCGTGACAGGCGCGGGGGCGGGCGTCACCGGCACCTGGTCGGATCTTACGGGCAAGCTCATGGCGGAGACCGCCAGCAACAGCAGGATTGTCTTGCGGGATACCTGACTGAAGAAACCGCGCGGCTTTTTTGGTTTCGCCTTTTGCGCCAGCACAAAACGCATCGCATCGGCTTTGGCGTCCGGCGGCGTTGCGTTCAGCGGGTTTGGCGCGTGTGGCGGCATTCCATGTCCTTCAAATAACAGGACTTATATTATATGGAAAATATAAGAATATATCAACAGTAAATCTCGGTACTTAAGTAACTGCAAAGTAATGAAAACTTCAGCCCCAAGGCCTGGCGGGTGACTGCGGCGGCCGGCCATCCTGCCAAGGGGATTCGGGCGCACGGCGCAACGATATGGTGAGGTCGGGGATAGCGGCACCGGTCGTGCGGGATATCACCGCGATGCGGTCTTCGATTTTCGGGTGGGTTGCGAACAGGCCCATAAAGGCGTGGCTGTTTTCAATGCACATCTGCTGCACATCATCCGGCATGCCCTGTACTTTATCCTGTCCCGAAATACGCATCAGCGCGCGCATCATGGCTTCGGGATTTTTGGTCAGCTCCACCGAGCCCGCATCCGCCAGATATTCGCGGCGGCGCGACAACGCAAAACGTATGACGATGGCGAACACGTAACCGACGGCAAGGATCGCAAGGCCAATCAGCATTACACCCGTCGTGCCGCCGCTCTCGCGGTTGTTCGACCGGCGCGCGTAATAATTCGGACGGCTGCCGTGGATCATCGTACGGAAAACCATTTCGCACAGGAAGCTGATCATGCCGACAAAGATCACGGAAATGATCAGCAAACGCACGTCGCGATTGCGTATGTGCGACAATTCATGGGCGATCACGGCCTCCAGCTCGTCATCCTGCAAACGCTCTATGATGCCGCGCGTGAGGACGATTTTATAACTTTTGTCGTCGATGCCGGTGGCGAAGGCGTTCAGCGCTGGGCTGTCGATAATTTCGAATTTCGGCATCGGAATGCCGCGCGATATGCACAGGTTTTCCAGCATGTTGTAAATTTTCGGCATCTGGTCGCGTGTGATCGGCACGGAACCTGTCGCCGCCCGCATCATGCTGCCGTGGAAAAAATACGCGATCACAAACCACGCGCCCGCCGCCAGCACCGCCCAATGACCGTATTGCATGATGCCCGATACGGCCGCGTTCCAGCCGCGCAGGCCGTCCATGCTGCCCGGCTGCGATCCTGAAAAAGCGCCCAGCGCGCCAAAGAACGCGCCCATCATCAACAGCAGCAGCACGGGAAAACCCATCAATAGCAGCACGGATTTCAGCTGGTTGCTCCAGACATGTCCGGCAAAGCCCTCAGTCGCCAGCATGATGATTTCCCCCCGAGTCCCTTGAATTTCCGCCTATTCTAGAGTTATGGCGGCACGGGTTCAAGGCAAGCAGGGGGTACTGCAAAACCCTGATCTATCTGCATATTTGCATTTATTTCGCGGTTTATATTGATTTGTGCGCTGCAATATTCCATATTTTAATTTCCGTTGGGCACCGCTACCGCCGCAACGCCAAGGTGCCCGTGCTTTTCACGCTTTAAAAGATTTCCACTTTTCACGGGCGGCCAGACCAGACACACGACTTTGAAAAAAAGCCGCGCTCGATGGGACGGCGGCCTGTGCGTATTGCGACGATGTGGTCCTGACCAAACCCAAGACCCCGTCTGAATGGGGCCTTATACGAAAGAAAACTGACCATGAAAAACCGACTGACAGACGACCACGATATTTTCGCAGCAGCCCTTCCCGATATGCGCGCGCATTTCGAAACCGCCGCACAATCGCCCAGCGAATATGCCTTCCTGCACCGCGCAATCGCAGAAGACCTGCGTTCGGCGGAAAAGCACATCGCGTTGAACGGTGTGGAAGCCAGCGCAAGCCAGATCAACAACGCGCGCGCCAGCATCATCGCGATTGCAGAGCAGCCGGAATTTTACGGCGTGATCGCAGGCGATATCGACGTTGCCGCGAAAATCACCAACGCCTACGCGCAAAAACAAAAACTGGGTATGTAACTTCTGTTACGACCGAATAAATAACGACCTGTCAGGGATCAGCTGCCGAAGCTTATTTTCGGCGCGTCCTTGACGGCCGCTTTTTCCGCCGCATCCAATTCAAAAAACACTTCGTCCTTGAACCCCGTCATCCGCGCGATGATGACGGCGGGGAATTGCTGGATGGCGGTGTTGTATTCGCTGGTCGCGTTGTTGAAGAAACGGCGCGCCGCCGCGATCTTGTTTTCAATGTCCGACAATTCCGACTGCAGCTGGCGGAAATTCGCATCCGCCTTCAGCTGCGGATAATTTTCGGCAACCGCCATCAGTTTCATGACAGCCGCGCCCAGCGCCGCTTCGGCGGGCGCGCGTTCCGAAATAGAACCGCCCTGCATGGCGGTTGCGCGCGCCTGTGTCACGGTTTCCAGCACGCCTTTTTCATGCGCGGCATAACCCTTGACCGTTTCGACCAGGTTCGGCACCAGATCGACGCGCAGTTTCAACTGCACATCAATATCGGAAAACGCGTTCTTGCGCCGCTGTGACAGGGCGACGATACGGTTGTACAGCGAGATAAAAAGAATGACGACCGCGGCGATAACCGTCAGCAAAATCCACGACGAATCCATGACAAACCCTTTTGTTAAAGAACCTTGCCTTAACATGGGTCAAAAGCGCAGTGAGCGCAAGTATTACTACATTTTCGGCGGAGCCGGCACGCGCGTCATGCCCTTGGGCGGGGCAAGGCCGTTCGGGATGTGCAGGAACTGTTTAAGCTTTTCGGCGGCTTTTTCGTTCTGTTCCCACAGCATCATGTAATCGGCGGGTGTCCAGCAATGCTTGTCCTTCACATCCTGCTTCGCGCCGGCGTCGATCAGCAGTCCGATGACTTCCTTGCGCGACAGCATGCCGCCGGACACAGCCGCCGAATGCAGCGGCGTCCAGCCCTTGCCGTTATTTTCGGCATTCACATTCGCGCCTGCCTTGATCAGCAATTCGGTGATTTCGGTTTCGCCCCAATAGGCCGCCTGATGCAGCGGCGTCAAACCGTGATCGTCGGCGATATCGGGATCGGCGCCATCACGTAAAAGTTTTTTGACGTCCTTGATGTTGCCGCTGCGCACGGCGCGATACAATTTCGTTTCACCCGCACCGTTGCGTTTGTCCACGCCGTTGCCGGAAATCGAATTGAAGAATTTATTAAGACCTAACATGAAACCCTGTCTCCCCATTCCAAGAATAGCGTAAGCACCGGTTCACGGCAAATGTCTCCGCAATAAGAGCATAGAAAGACGGTGATTAAATATTCGTTAATGTCGCAGCGCAGCAAACAAATGAAACAAAAATTGAAGATTCCGGTAACGGAATTTTACTAGTCGATCATCAGGCCGGTGCGCAGCTGGCGGATCGCAGACGGGCTGGTGGTGCGCTTGCCGGTATCTTCGATACGCGGGTAATACGCTGTGTTCATCAGGTTTTCGCGGGCGAAGGCGCGTGCTTCGGGGCTGCCGCTTTTCTGCGCTCTCTCCTGTAAAGATGCGGGCGCGTTGCCGATGCGGTATCCATCGGCGGCAAGCTTTCTGGCAAATTCTATGCGGTTGAAGACCAGCGCCCAGGCCATCGCAGCGCCGCCGGTCTCGGGTGAAAATTTTGTCGGGCCGTGCATAAAACGCGGCACCTGCGCCTGCGCATAGGTTCCCAGGATAGTGGTGATGTTGCCGCTTTGCAGTGAAACGGCATTCGCGAGCACCTCCTTATGTTCGGTGCTGTTCAGTTTCATCATGTCCAGTTTGTGCAGCAGCAATGCCGACACGCTGATCATCGCCATGAAACTGCCGTCGTCTTTTTTGCGCGAGCCCTCCTGCCTCACCTTTTCCTTGGACATCGCCACGTAAGCATCGATGCGCGCGGGGGTTTCCTTCGCGTTCGACCACAGCACGATTTCCTCCAGCGCCCCGTAACTGCCATGTGCATAGGCAAGGTCGATGGGCGTTGTCTTTATCGTGCCATCCACCACCCTGGCATGCGGGTTAGCCGCCCAGACGACCAGATGATGCACGGCGTTGCGGCTGGCGGGAATTCTGGCTGCGGCGGCAAGCGCGCGGTCGAGCACGCGCTGCTCGAAATAAATTTCGTCCTGCAGGTATACCATTGCGGCGGTGTTGTTGCCGGCCGCCGCGCGGATGAACACATCGTCCCAGTCATATTTAACGCCCGACTGGGCAATCGCGCGATAAGCCTTGGCAAGGTTGGGGATGTCCATCTGCGCCAGCTTGATGTTCAGCTGTTCGCGCGCATTCACCGGTGCGCCCTTTTGCAAGGCGAGGCCGATGCTTTTCAGCGCGTCGTAAAATGATTCATTCAGCACAGCGGCCGGCTTTTCCTGCTCGGGCGCGTCATCCGGCAAAACAGCGGGTGCTGCAGGGTTCAGCAACGGGTGCGACGGGTCGCGCAGTTTCAGGAAGCGTTTGAAGCCCGTGTTCTTCAGAAATATTTTTTGCGTTTCATCGTTGCCAAGATCAAACGGGATGCTGCCGGCAACGGTCACAGTGTCAAACGGCGCGTGGTGTTTCAGCAGCGTTGCAACCGCTGCGGGCTTGTTCTGCCATGTCGCGAAATGCAGCGCTGTCCAGTTGCGCGGGTCGGGGCGGCCGACATTCACCAGCGGATGTGCGGCCAGCACGGCCACCACGTCGTTCTGCCCGTGCGCGGCTGCCACCATCAATGGCGACAGGCCGTTGGCATTTGTGAAATCCGGCCATGCCGTCGGCTGCGCCAGATATCCGTTCAGCGCCGCGACATTCCCCGCCGCCGCCGCCGTCATGATCGATGCGGCAAGGCCGCCAGCGGGCAGGCCCTTTAAAAGATCGGGCATGGAAAGAGAGGCGTAATCAAAGGGCGGGGGTTTTTGTTCCGGCGCAGCGGGTGCGGGCTTTTGCGGGTTGGGCAGCGCCGCCGCAACACCTGCCGACATCGCGGAATGATAAGACGGTGCCACGCCCATCGACGATGCGGATTGGTTGAATGCGTCGCGCACCCCTGTATGCGGGGGGTAGAGAGGGCGGGCTGGTAACTGTCGATGCGGGGTATCTTCATCTTGCATGCCGTCTTTGTGGGTCAGGCAAGATAGCTAATAATACGGAAAACGTCAATTTTATCAACTAAAGGGCTGTGATTGCTGGATACTACAGCGTGATTTTGCGCCTGGGCGGGACTTTTTTCCTGAACCGCGCCGTTTGCGGGGCTGCCAGGTTGCGCTCGGTTGCCATTTTGGTGATGACCGGGGCTGTCTTCTGTTTCGGGGGCGGGGTTTGTCCGGCAGCAGGCGCGGCGGCGGCCGGGTCGGGTGTCGGCATGAAAGGCTGGGGTGATGGCGCAAACGCAGCGGGGGCATTTATGTCCGCGCCCAGCTCCAGCAATTTTTTCACAACTTCCAAATCGCTATTTCTAACGGCGTCCATCAGCAGGGTGTCGTTACCCGCGGCTGCGGCGTTGAACGCACCCGTCATGCTCATGGCGTCATCCCTCCTGCCTTGCGCGTGAAACGGGCGGGTTGCGGTGCGGTCGATCCGCCTGTCACGGGCGTGCGGGCGGCCTGCGCGGCATCCGTTCCCGCGCGCAGCGTCAGCAACGCGTCATGCACTGGCGCCAGCTGTTCCATCCATGCCGTCATCTGCGGGCTTTGCAAAAAGCGTCCCAGATGCAGCGGCACGCGCTTGTCCTTGGCAAGTTTATAAATATCTTTCAGGTGCAGCTGCGCCGACAGCTGCGGATTCGGCGATGTCGGATTACGCTCAAACAATATATCGGCAAGGCGTTTCAGCGCGTCGGTTTCGGCCAGTTTGCCTGCGCCGATCAAATCGGCAAGAAGGGTTGCGTTTTTTGCGGCGCGTTCGGTTGTCATGCGCTCACCGCCTGTCGGCTACGGGAAAAACTGGCGCGTTGCGGCGCTTTTACCTGTCCATGCGCGCCCTGCAGTGCCGATGCCACCTGCTGCCCGTGCAGCACGCGTTGCTGTTCACGCCAGAGGGCGCTGTGTTCGTTCATCAGCTGTGCGAATTCCGGTTCTGCCATGATGCTGTCGATGCGTGCGGTGATCTGCTGCATGACCTCTGATTTTCGGCGTTTCTCGATGGCTTCCGCGGAAACACCGCTATCGGCGATGATGCCGGCGCGAATATAGGGGTGCGCGGCTGCTTGTTGCGCACTGCCGAATTCGCGGGGGTCGAGCTTGTCTTTCATGACGTCTTCCGCGATGTCGCGTAATTCAGTTTCGGTATAGGGAATTTTTTTGAAAAGGTTCTGGTTCATGCCGGATACGCCCAACATCGCCGCCGCGACGATCGCACCGGTGAAAACGCCGCCTACCATCGTTGTTGCCGATTTAGCGAAGGTGTCCGCGAGAGCTTTATCCTTATCCGGAAACTTCATGGCGTGCTGCCCTTGCGCGTGAAGCGCGCGGTGGCGGGGGCGACGACGCCGGCTTCCGTGCCTTTTTGCATTGTGTTCACGATCTTGGTGACGGGCGAATTGATGAGCAGCTGGCGTTCCCAGTTGGGCGTCATTTCACGGTTCAGGTAGCCGTTGACGAAATCGCGCAGGTTGCCAAGGCCGGCATCGACGCGGAACGCGCCGTTCTGCATATGCTCCTTCACGATGGCGCGCATGCCTTCGCGCATGGTGTCGGGCAGGGGCGTTTCCTCGACCATCAATTCGGCGATCACGGGAAACATTTTATTGTTGAAGGGTTTCTGGCTCACCGCGCCGAAGCGTTTTTGCAATTCGCCCGGCTTCTCGGACCCAACGAAACCTTGCGGCGCGCCCAGCAGTTGATGCCCCTGTTCGCTGTCCTGCCCCAGATAACGCGTCACGATGGTGATGTTGCGGGGCGCATTGCCGCGCGCGGGTGTGTTGAAAACCTCCAGCAGCTGCGCGGCTTTCTGGTTGCCGGGGTTGAAATCGCCTATGTCGTCGATCAGCGTCACCGTCGCATTCGACAGGTCGCCCATTTTATCCAGCGCCGCGGTCAGCACCGTGACGATAGGGTCCATATGTCCCGGAAATGCCGTCATTATTCCCCCGTATCTGCGCGCCCCCGCGCAGGTCTTTCACTGTAAACAGTATATATAATATGTAAAATTCTGTCCAGACAGGCCGAGGGCGTTTGTAATATACTGAAAATAAAGGGTTATTTAGAGGGTGTGACCTTGAAAACGTCCGATGTAAACATGTCTTCGTTTTGCTTCATGTAGCCGTCCAGCGATTCGGCGGAAACCATCTCCGCGAAATACGGCTCCAGTTCTGACGAATAGGATGGCGCGCCGTTGAAATGATCTTCGCCGACCTTCGCCAGACCGAAGGCCGCGATCATCATGCCGGCCGCAAAAAATCCGCACCAGATGCGGCGACGTTTCGCCGACATGTCGGTTGCCAGCGTCAGCGCGCCATACAACAGCGCCACGACCAGCCCTGCATTCAACCCGAACGATCCGATCGAAGCAGGCGTGCTGTCATTCGTCAGGAAGGATAAATAATCCTGGAAGATGGCGGCGGCGCAGGTCGCAACGACGAACATACTGGCCAGCGCCACGTGGCTGCGGAAGCGCGATTTGTGGCGCACCAGTCTGCCGCCGACGCCCCACAACGCCGACCATACAAGAATGGCAATCGCCACGCTGATGGCGGTGCCCGCCAGTGTTTCGCCGATATCGGGCGTCCAGCTGTCGAGGTATTTCCAGCCCACCGCCGCCGTCGCCGCCGACAACAGCGAGACCCACACGACAAGAGGGCGTGCCAGGAACGTCAGCACCGGGTTCGCGCGCGCAATGCGTCGCGTTGCCGCAACCGGGTGCGCGGGATCGAAAATGCGGATATCGGTCAGGCCAACGCGCACAGTGTCGCCCGATTTCAGGTGTGCACTGGCACCCTTGTGATGTTTGTCGTTCAGCGTCAGCCCGTTTTCGGAGGCAAGATCATGAATGACGAAATCGGTGCCGTCGAATTCGATACGCACATGCTGCGGGCTGATATGCGGGTCGCCGATGATGATGTCGTTGTGATACCCGCGGCCCAGCGTGGCGGGAAACGCCTCGATGGAGCGGTGGGTGATCGCGCCGTCGCCGGAATGGCTGGTGATTTCCAATACAAGACGTTTCATTTCGCACCTTCCGTCTGGGCAGGATCTTTGGGTGTGGCAATTGCGGGCGCGGTTTGCGATACGGGCGCATCCTTCGGCGCGGGCTGCGCGGTGGCTGCCTTGCCGCCACCGCTTTCCGTTTTTTTCAGCGTGATGCTCTCCATGAATTTTCCGGAGAGCTTCAACGCGTTTTCTTTCGATACGCCTTCGGCCACCTGCGTCACCATGAAGCCCTGGCGCTCCCCGCCCACCAGTGCCATATAAAGCTGCAGGTCATACAGTTTCGGGTATTTCCGGTACTGGCGCACGCAGAACGAACTTTTGAAACGCCGGCCGGCAATATCGACGAAGGCATTGTTGCAGTCGTAATTCGTGACATTTTCCTCCGCCGCGTCGCCGGTGCCCAGCGGCATGTTGTACTGGCTTTTGTAATAGCTGTAAAAACGCGGCAGGGCGAGGCGGTCATGCGCGGTCAGGTGGTCATAGCGGTACATGAACAAGCCGGTATCGAAATCATTGTCCAGATACAGGCGGTCGCTGGTCATGCAGGTGGAGCGAGAGAAGCGTTCATAGGCCTGCTTGTCGTTTTCGTCCTTCATCGTGTCGCCCCAGCATTTGAAGGCGTTGTTGATGCGGCCGGGCACCATGAAGGGGCCAAACGGCACGGTTTCCCATTTATCCGCCAGCAATTTGCTGACGACTTTTTCCTGCGCCTGCAGCAACTGGTCTTCGATATATTGCGACGAATTCGCGATGAAATCATAACCGGGCTTTTGCGCGGCCAGATCGCTTGCCAGTTGTTTCAACGGCTCGACCGGCACAAGGAAGCTGATCGCGTTGCCGGCGGTGGATACGTTCACGCCCACAACCTTGCCGTCATGGCCCAGCACAGGCCCGCCCGACATCCCGGGGTTCAGCGATCCCGAAAAGTGGATCTTGTCGATAAAGCTTTCGCGGCTCACGCCGTTATGCGTGCCTTCGATGATCGTAAAGCTGATGTCATGCGGGTTGCCGAGCGAAAACAGGCGCGTGCCCTTGGGCAAATCCGATTTGCCCAGCTCGACAAACGCAGGGCCGGGTGGATCCATCTGCACGATGGCCAAATCATGGCCGACATCGGCGACGAGGACTTTCAGGCTGCCGCGCCGGCCCTTGTCGTCCAGATACTCGAGGCGGTTGCTTTCATGGCGCTGCACAGCCTCCGCCACAACGTGATAATTGGTCGCCATCATGCCGGATGCCGAAAACTGGAATCCGGAACCGATGCTGTTTTTTTTGTCGGAAGCCAGGTCGATGACCTGCACCTGATACAGCGCCTCGCCGTATTTTTGCCAGATGCGCTGCGCTTCGTCGGTGATCTCGGGTGCGGGTTTCGGCGCGGCGACAGGCACCATGCCGGCGGTGCCTTCCGCTTCGGGTGCGGCGGGCCTGTCCGCATCGGCGGCTGACTGGATTGCCGCTGCATCCTGCATCGGCACTTTTTCTTGTGCGCGGGCGGGCGATGCCTGCCATGCGGCAAGGCAGGACAATATAAACAGGGCGCGGAAGAGGCGGTTCATGGCGAAGTCCTTAAAGGCTGTCCTTGAAATCCCGCGCGAGGCGGCGGGTAATTTTCATTCTCGGGTACAAACGCTGCAGTTGACAAGTTGTATGCAATATAATGCGGCGCATTTATGAAAACCAATCCCACTTTGTAATATAATTTCCCCAAACACAGTTTTATATTCCCATGCTTGCGAAGCCGCATGGACTCGTGATGTTAACCATGCTAACTTTCCAATCTGTTAAAAGCAGCATCACCACAAAACGCCGTCAAAAATGTCGCTCAAGCCGGTATTACGGCCGTCATTTAATGGCTTTTCGGGGACGAAGAATTGAAAAACTTTTTCAACGCCTTTTCAAGAATGTTCCGGGGCGACCCGAACAAGGTACAGGACACCGGTTACACGCGCCTGCAAAAGGCCGTGGCCGAAAATGACCTGTCATCCGTCGTTGCGTTGATCAAGATGGGCGCCGATGTGAACATGCGCGGCAATCTGATGTATCCCCCGCTGCACCTTGCCCTTGATAAAGACCGTCATTCGATCGCCGTCGCCCTGATCCAGGCGGGTGCCGACGTGAACCTGCCCGACGCGACCGGCAAGACGCCGCTGCACCGCGCGGTGATGCAGTCACAGGAAACCTTTGTGCGTACGCTCGTGAAACTGGGCGCGGATACGAACGCGAAAGACGAACAGGGCCGCACGCCCCTGCATGTCATCACAACCTCGAACCCCGACATCGTCGACCTGCTGGTTGAAAACAACGCGCGCCTGAATGAAAAAGACATCAACGGCAACACGCCGCTGCACACCTTCCTTGATAAACCCGTGCTGGTCGAAAAGCTGTTGAAAAACGGCGCGGACCCGAACGTGAAAAATGATTACGGCGTTTCCCCCTACATGATGATGCTGGAGGAAGAACGCCTGTCGCAATACCCGAAAGTCCTGCAGCAAATGCTGGCTTTCAAGGCCGATATCGGCGCCGCCAACCAATTGGGCGAAACCGTGCTGCATATGGCGGCGCGACTGGAAATGGCGGATACCTTCAATTCCGTCCTCGGCGGCTGCGAGCTGAAAATCAAGGATGCGAACGGCAACAACGTGCTGCACGCATTGGCGCGCACGCAAAACGTGTCGATGATCCTGAAGGCGATTGATAAAGCGCCCGAACTGCTGAACGATGAAAACATCCATGGCCGCACGCCGCTGGCGGAACTTGTCCGCCGCGCCGACCGCCACCCGTACCGCATCGACGACAAATTTATCGCGGCTGCACGCGTGATGATCAATGCGGGCGCAGACCCGTCCGTCACCGACGAATTCGGCCGCACGCTGCTGCATTACGCGGTCGCGCAGGACAAACAGGGCTTCATCGAATACCTGGCCGGCAAGAAAATCAATTACGATGTGATGGATAAGGATGGCCGCGCCGCGCTGCATATCGCAATCGAGCGCAAGAATTTGACCGTGCTCGACCGCCTGCTCGACCTTGGCGCGGATCCCGACCTGATCGACAGCCGTGGCTGGACGGTGCTCGACCGCCTCGCCGAAAAAGACGATCGCAACAGCCCCGTTGTGCAGCGCCTGATCGTGGCGGGCGCGCAGTATAAAAAACAGCTGCCGCTGAACCCCGAATTGATGCGCAAGCGGAACGGTATGGACAAACCCGGCCTTGATAAGCCGCGTGTGCAGCCGGGCGGGTTGAACGATAACCGCGACAGCCCCAAATTCCCCAATTTCAAGCCGAAGCCGCCTGCAAATAACTAATTTGCGCCGCTGTCATCATGCCCGCGAAAGCGGGTATCCTGCGGGTATAGCTCCGCTGGGCGTTAAGTTGATTAACATAACCGGTTGACTCTGCCGTCTGGGCCGCTAAACTCGCCCCGCAATTCAAAAGTTCCGGGAGACGGCGTATGGGCTATAACAACACCACAACCTCGCGCGACCTCGCGCTTGCCGATGCCGGTGTGCCGCAGGCGCTGAAAGATCTGCTGAGCCGCATCATCCCCGAAAAGCGTTTCGACGAATTCAAATCGCTGGTCGCATCGGGCGCGATCACGCCCGACATGACGCATCCCGCGCACCTGCTTCTTTCCCCCGTATCGCAAGTCATGTCGATGGCCGATAAAGGCGACCAGATGAACTGGCTGAAGGCGCTCTTCGCTGAAGATCCCGCCGCGCTGGCAACTGCGCAAATTTACGCGGCGGGCATCCAGTGGTCGACGCCCGTTATCGCCATCGACAATTACAGCAACAGGTACCGCGATTATCCGGTCGAGGCCGTGCCGCTGCTGCGCTATATCGCGGGACGGAACGATATTCTTGTCGATGATATTGCACAGCTGGACCCGGCACTGCTGTCGGTGAAAGTAAAAAACCGCGACGAAGCGCAGCCGGATCAGGCGCTGCTGCATCATATTTTTGAAACGCGCGAGATGAAGGTGCCTGCGCTTGACCGCGTCGAAGCCTTCACGGGCAACGCCGATTTCCTCGCGATCAAAAATCCGCGCGGCGAAACGCTGTTCTTCCGCATCGCAACCGACAGCGCGAACGGCGAGAATGCCGACAAGCTGGATATCGCCAGCTGGATGCTGCAACGCCGCCCGCAATCGGCGAACGAAGCCGACCGTTTCGGCTGGACACCGCTTGACCGTCTGGTGTCGCGCGCGCGCGGCGCGGTTGATACGTCGATGGGTCGCTTGCTCCTGGCGCATGGTGCCAAACTGGATAAGCAGATTTCCCCAGGTTTTAACCTGAAGGCGCAGCTGCAGGAAAATGAAGGTCTGGGACTCGACAAGTTCCCGTCACGCAAACTTTCGCCCCCCGCCGCCCCCTCGGTTTGATGCGCTGCAATAGATTTTATTACCCGCTATCACCTTGAAAAGGCGATTTTTTACGGCGTTAAGATTGCTGTATAAGCCCCCGTTCCTTGACATAACCGGCATTCGCTGCGATATTTGCTCCATTCGGAAACCTGATAAAACAGCTCCTGAAACGGCGGTGATGAAATGCTCCAGCGCGTGAATACCGAGGCGGATAAACCCCGCCGCTCAGTCAAAAAAGATTTTCATTTAAATGCCATCCTGTCCCTGATGACGGGCATGACATTGTCGCGCGAAGGCGAAGTCGGCCCGCAGCGCCTTGTCGCGTTTATGATGGAGGCGCAGGCCGATGCCTGCGTCACGATGGAAAACGCCGAAACCGTGCGCGATTGCATCCTCGAGCAACTTCCCTTCCTGAACGACATCAACTTCGACGGGCTTCATGAAATCCTGCGCGTCGATCCGTCACCCGACAATCCCTACATCACCGTCTGGCGCGAAATGCAGGCGTTGAAATACGGCGAAGAACACGCGCTGATCCCGCTCGCCCGCTGGCAGCGCCTGACCACGCAAAAAGAATTCGTGCAGCAGGAAAGCGCGTAAGTTTTTCGCGCCGGCAACGCATAAAAAAACCGCCGGACTTACGGCGGTTTTTTTGTATCCGGTTTTTCAAATTCTAGATGCCGGGGCCAAGCCGTTTCAGGAAGCTCTGCACCGCGCCCTGCGTTGTCAGGGGCGAAGGCTTCATTTCCGCCGCAGGCGACGCCAGCGTATCGATCTCGTTCTTCGGGCCAAAGAAGCGCGACAGGCCGCCCGTGATATATTGCGTGAATTTGCTGGTGAAGGTCGACGGGCCTGCTGCGCCCGTATCCAGCGATGCCGCGGGTTTCGTTGCCTCCAGCGGCGCGATCTCGATGCCGCCCTTGTCTTCGCCGCCGCCGAGCCAGCCACGGATCGTCGCGCTGATGCCGCCGGTTTCGCGGTTCGCGATAGCGTCCGCGTGCTCGGCTTCTTCCTTGATGGCGAAATCGTCGCGCTGCGCCTGCTTGATGGTTTCCGACAGGCCGTGCGCGCCCATCGAACGGGCAACTTCGTCGCCATTGATGCCGCCCATGGCCAGCAGGTTGTTGGTTTGCATTTTCGCGATCAGCATACGCGCCAGTTCCACGTTGCCATTTGTCTGGAACAGCATCGCGGCTGATACGCCCGCATCGGTCATTGCACCCAGGTCGACGCCTTTATAGGTCATCAGCTCGCGGGCGATATGGTCTTTCTGGTCCTGCGCCGCCGCGATCAGCAGTGTCACGCCGTTGGCGCGTTTCACGCCGGTGTTTTTCTTGCCGTTCTGCGTCAGGCCCTGCACCATGTTCAGGTCGCCGCGCTTTACCGCTGCGAACAACTCGTCGGTCATCTCGTCCTGGGTGATTTCTTTTTCTTTTGAATAGTCGATGCCGCCGCCTGCGTTCGGGATTTCGACTTCGGGTTTCGGTGTGGAATCTGCTGTCATGTCTTTTCCCATCCTGTCATTGAACATCTGTGCAAAAAGGCCTGCGGTTGCGGCGTTGGCGTTGGCGGCAAAGGCGGTCTGCAACTGGGTCAATTTTACCTCTCTTGTTAATCTCATAGTACCCCAGACCCCTGCCTTTGTCAAAAATATATGCTTTTTTTGAGCATATCTAACTCCTTGACCCATAACGACTTCTTAATGTTTTGTTAATCTTTTCGGTACTCAGGTTTTTGACGTAATTAAAACCTTGTGTGACAATGCC
Source organism: Bdellovibrionales bacterium (assembly GCA_038247245.1). GTDB lineage: Bacteria > Pseudomonadota > Alphaproteobacteria > Micavibrionales > UBA2020 > JAPWJZ01. The sequence continues at coordinate 17,554 of JBBRVE010000016.1, forward strand.
TTATGATCAAAGCCGTTCTGCTCGACATGGACAACACGCTGATAGCCACGCAAGACCTCTTCGAGGAGGCGCATGACCGGCTGACGGCCTTTATCCAGTCCCGCACCAAAACGCCGCCCGCCCAATCTCTCGCCACCGTCAGGCGATTCGAAGTCGATCTGTTTGCCCAATTCGGTTACGGCACCGGCATGTTGCCGCAGGCATTCGAAAACGCGCTGCTGGCCTATGCGCCGCAATAGCACGAGGCCGATATAGCGGCCGTGCGCGACATGGCGGCGGATGTCTATACGCGCAGCGCACGCGTGATACCTGGCGTGACGCAGGCGATCGAAAACATGGCGCGCCATTTCGATCTATACATCCTGACCGCGGGCGAACCGGCGGCACAGCAACGCCGCATCGATGCGCTGCCTTTTAAAAGCCTTTTTAAGGGCACATTCCCTGTGCCGGAAAAAACGCCGGAAACCTATGCCGCGCTGCTTAAAAAACTGGGCCTGCAACCGCACGAGGTTGTGATGATCGGCGACAGCCTGAAATCCGATATCATCCCGTCGGTCGCCGCCGGGTTATCCGCCATCCATATTCCGCATGCCAACTGGGTCGGCCGCGAAATGGCGGGGCTTAAAATGCCGGAAACGACGCTGGCAACAGTGTTTAATCACATGAGCAGCGCAGCGGCGCACCTTATTGCAAGCGCGGCGCGTCCCTTTACCGGGGACGCGGCGCGTCCATCCGCAACTGCGCCGAAGCGTTCAGGAAAACCTGCATTTCCGCCGGCACGAGCGGCATGATTTCAACCACAGGCGCTCCTTGTTTCACGCGCAGGAATTTCGTCGGCAGGGCGGCGATGGCACGTTCCCGCGGGCGGCGCGACATATGCCGGAAGCGCGACGGGCGGCGCGGCTGGACACGGATGTCGTTGTTCGGATTTTTGGCATCGTGTTGCGGCGTCGCTTCTTTGCGAAAGCGTGTCTTGAGATATGGCGAGGAATAACCCTCCAGCGCCAGCATCATGCGGCGTACCCGCTCGTCGGTCAGCGCCAGTGTTGCGGGCAGCGCGCTGGTGAGGGCGGCAATCGACACCATGACTTGCGCCAGTTCGGCGTTGAACTGGTCTTCGTCGCAGGTGGTTTCCACGGCCTCGCGTTGCGCGAAGCAATGGCGGGGCGCTTTGGGCTTCGCCGCATCAAACTTGGGCTTCAGGCCATCAAAGCGGTTCTTGAACGTATCGCGATCGAGTAACATCATTTTGTTATCCCCTTTCGTGTTAGCAACTCAACTTCCCGATTTCAGGCTACCGCATAAGTCTTAAGAATGTGGTACTAGGGGATGTCGTCATTTTATAAGTAGCTGTTTATATTCATTATTATATTTGAACACACCGTTTAGATTCTTTGCATATTCCGGTAAATAAACGCTCCCCGTGGATGGTTTTTGATCGGGTGCGAATCATTCGGTTCGGAAGCCCCTGAATTCAGGCACTTTTCTTTAACGCGTGCTCTGTTAGGATATTTGTATCGAAAATTGGAGACGCTGAAAAAGGATTCAAAACCCGTGGACTATCTCTCGCACGGGCGGAGAGGGTGTATTTTTAGCAACAAGGGTGGCGCGTGACACTGGAGCGCAGCAACAGAACCCTGCTTTCAAGATTCAACCGCGCCGCGCGACATGCGGGCATCGCGGCCGTTGCCGCAGGCGCATTCTTCTTCAGCGGCGATGCGCGCAGTTTCAGGGCACCGGTTATGGGCGCGCAGACTGCTGTCACCGCAACCATTCAAGCAACCGACGTAACAACCGACCCCGCCGCGCAAAAACGCCTCGACCATTTGCGCACCGAAATCTGCCGCACGGCGGATGGCCGCGCGCTGTTCGCCTTTTCGGATGCCAATAGCACCAAACTGGAAATGTCGGATTCCAAAGACATGGATTCCGACCTGACCGACGCGATTTTTATCCGCGGCCTTAACTTCGGCAAGCTGATAAAGCTCAACAACGAAGAAACCAGCGACACGGTTTTAATGTATACGGCGGTGCATGAACTTCGCCATTCGTGGCACAAACTGGCGGCGGGCACGCATGACATGGAATTGCCGCCCAAGCAGGCCTGGATCCGCGACCGCGTGCTGGAGGCGGACTGTTATTCGTTCGAAATCCATTTCGGCTATGAATACGCCAGGCAATGCGGCATCGCCTTCGATGCGGGCACGGGGTCGTATGCGACGCTCGCCAAATCCTACGCCGCCGACCGCGATGCGGGAATGGCAGCGGATGTCGCCTATGGGCGGTTGATGGAGCGCGCCTTCCCGCATGTAAAAAGTCTGGAATACGACGAGGATTTCCTGAACCGGCAGATCCGCAACTGGGATGAAGTGGTGAAGAACCCCTGCCTGGGCGTCGTCCATGCCGAAAAATGGAACACCGAACCCGATGCAACAGAATTTGCCGCCATGCTCCGCCGCGCAACGAGGGTGGGCATTGATGTGAAAACTGGCGCTTCCGCGCTGGCGGGATGGGCAGACAACGATTTCCAGTCGCTGGACAAAACCGGCGGCGCGACGAAAGACGACCGCGATAAACTTGCGAAAGCCGACGGCAAGCGCGGCGAAGCAAAAGCGGCCTGGGATGTGTACTGGCAAAAAACACTCGACGCGGTGCGGCGGGAACGTGAAGCCAAAGAAAACCATTCCCAGCAACCGAAGCCTTCCTATAAGGCTCCTTCCGCTTAAAGGTCTGATCCCTTGAAAAAACTGCTGACCGCTTTCAACAAGCACGCGAAGAAAACCGCGCTGACCGCGATTGCCGCCGTTGCCCTGATGGGCGGCATGGCGCAGGACACATCCAAAACCCATGCCCTGCCCGAAGCCGCAACGACGACGCAAACCGCCGATACGACGAAGGTGAAATATGCGGTGTCGGAGGCGCGGCTTGACACGATCAAGGCGAAAATAGCGCTGACGCCGACGGGTCAGGCGCTGCTCGATTACGCGGCGCGCGAAAACATCCGCATTGAAATGTCGGATTCCAAGGTGATGGATGACGACCCCAAGGACAATATTTTCATCAAGGGGCTGAACTACGGCAACCTGATCCGGCTGAACGGCGATATCGCCAGCGACGATGCGATCATGCTGACGCTGGCGCACGAGATACGGCATTCATGGCACGACCGCACGGTGAAATCGGACGACATGGCGCTGGAACCCCGCCGCGAATGGCTGAAACGCCGCATACAGGAAGCGGACTGCTTCGCCTATGAAATCCATTTTGCGTATGAGTACGAAAAAGCAACCGGCAAGAAACTGGCGATCGGCAACCGCGCGACCAACGACTATGCCAAATTGCTGGGCGCGTATGAAAAGGCGCGGAGTGCGGAAGGCGCCACGGTGGGTTCCGCCTATTCCGCGCTGCTGGAAAAAACCTTCGTGCATGTGAACGGCCTCGACTACGACAAGCGGTTCACGACACAGCTGAAGGACACATGGTCGGATGTGGCAACCAAGCCCGGCCTTGCGGTGGTCTATGCTGCCCGCATGATCAACACGCCGACGGACGAAGAATTCGTCAAGGAAATGCGCGAGGTCGCGCATGCGGGACTCGATATCGGCTTCGACCCTGCCGCGCTTTCAACCTGGACAGAGGCCGATTTCCTCAGTTTTGAAAAAACCGGCGGCACGCCGTCGAAGAAAGACCAGCAGACATTTGATGAAGCCCAGGCAAAATACCTGCAGGCGCGCACGGCGTGGCAGATACTGCATCCCGTCAATGACGATGTCGCAGCCCCGCCCGCGATGGTGATGCCGGAAAAATTGCCGCCGAATGTCATGCCGCTGCCGGAAAAACCGCGCCCGCTAAAACCTGCCGCTTAAACTGCAGGCGCCTTCGGGGTCTTTTTAAAGCCCAATGAAAAGGGCAGCTGCTTGTTGCGCAAGGCATAGGCCGCCACGTTGAACGCACCTGCCGCCGCCATGGTTCCGGTCGCGATCAGGAACCCGCCCAGCGCCGCAGGGCCTGCGATCACAAAGGGCAAGGCCGCGCCGACAACACCCACAACCGCCGCCGCTACCGAAAATGCGCGGGACAATCCGCTGCGTTTTTTGTCGAAGGCGTTGATGATGGCGGGCACGGCGACAGCCGCGCTGGCGATGGGCGCTGCCAGCATGAACATGCCAAAGTTGAATGTCTCGGTCAGCGCCGCCACGCCCGTCACAGCCGCAATGCCCGAACCGATCGGCAGTTCACGCAGTTTTTCGCTGGCGGTTTTCTGGTTCCGGTCGGACATATTCAATTCCTTTACGCGGCAGGCGCTTTGGGGGTTTTCGGCTTGCGGGGTTTCCTGGCGGCTTTTGCGGCTGCTTTCGCAGCTTCGGCCTTTTGTTCTGCTGCCTGTTCCGCCGCCTTGTCCTGGTGGTGTTTTGCAACGCGGTACGCGCCGTAAACGGCAAGGCCGCCCGGCAGCGCGATAACGGTGCCGGCGAGGCGTTTCAGCTCGTCCTTCTTTGTCAAATCCTGCGCGGTGTCCTTCGCCACTTTCAGCCATTCGGTTTTCGACACATGGCCATAAGCAACGCCCATGCGTTCCTTCAGCGTCAGGTCTTTCGGCGTTTCACCTTCGGGCGTGTTTTCATTCACAAGGACGCTGAGCGTGTTCAGGGTGTCGGTCGCCTGCAGCTTCGCGTCATCCAGCACGGCCTTGCCCGATTTTGCGGCGGCGTTATAGGTGTCTTTCAGCTTGTCTTTGATGCCCTTGAACATGCCTTTATCTCCTTCAAAAATACTGGCCATTTATAGCCGTATTCCGGAAATATTCAAGGGAATTGCCTAAGGCTTTGGCGGGGTTGGGGCTTTCGGCTTATTTTCAGGGCCAGCCACAGGCGCGGTGTTGTCGTTGGCGGACGGCGCATGGTCGAGCTTGTATTTTGCGATCCGGTAACCCGCATAGCCGATCCAGCCGCCCGGCACGAAAGACGACACCAGCAGGATGCCGATTTCCTTGGGTTTGCGCAGTTCCTTGAAGGTATCCTTCAGCACGCCGCGCAGTTCCTTGCGCGACAGCCCGTTGAACACGGTCGTCAGGCGCGACTTGAAACTCGGTTTCTTTTTCTTCGGATCCGGCTCTGACATGATTCCCCTACAGGAATCTATTATACCAGAAATGCCGTGGTGATTTGTGAACAATTGTTTTCACGAAATGTATCTTAACGCAGCCAACCGCTACATCGGCCCGGCGTCATTGGTGCCGCGCGGGCGGCGGGGCGGGGGATTGCTGATGCGGCCGCGCACTTTCGGTTCGATATTCAAATACCATTCCGATACGAACAATCGCTGGTAATCGCGGTTCTCCGCCTGACGCTGCGGGATATAACGCTCGGGATCGACAATCTCCAAAATCAGCTGGCACAGAAATTCGGGATAGGCTTTCTTTTCCGCCGTGCCGCGCACCATCGTAAATTCACCCGTGCGGGCATATACTTTTTCAAGGTCGAAATGTTCCGGCTTCACCACGCCCGCATCCAGCAATGCCTTCGCAAGCCCCGGGTCACGCTTGCCCAGATAACGGTTGGGGTCGACGCGGCTGAAATCCGCCTTGGCGGTGATCAGCGTTTTCAGCGCGGCGCGCGCAGTGTCGGTCATGCCGCGCGTTGTTTCGCTATGCAGGTAATCCAGAATTTTTACTGTGTCATCGGCATTGGGTTTCCAGCCGAACGGCCCCATCGCCTCCATCACCAGCCCGAATTTTTTCGGCTGCAGCAATTTGTTCAGCGGTATGCCGGCAATTTCCTGCCGCGCCGCGCGTGTGTTGAATGCGCGGCCCAGCGACAGGTCAACAGGCGCGGCGGCCGATAACCGGCGCAACCGGTCGGGTGTCCATGCGGGCGCGTCAAAGAAACCCATCGCCATCAATTCGTTTTCGGCAATCGCCAATGCCGCCGGGGTGCGCTGCGCTGCGGACTGGCGCAGGTAAATAAATGATTCCGCATCGCGTTCCGTTGCGGGTTCCCTGCCAAACAATATCTTCGCCGCCTTCAGCAAATCTTCGCGTCGCATTTTGATATAGCTTGCGCCCAGATCATGCAGCCGGTCGCCCAGTTTTATCACCTGTTCCATGTTCACCAGCTGCGACAATATGTCGCGGCGCGCATCATGCTCCGCCCCTGCCAGCAAATTGCGGCGGTCAAGCTCGACCACCAGTTCGGTCGACAGGAACATATCCAGCGAGGTGAGCCGCACCGGCTTTACCTTCAACCCCGCCTCGGTCAGCTTGTCGATAAAACCAAGCCCGCCGCGCGAGCGTGATATCGGGTACATGCGCTGCATCAACCGGAATTCGGCGGAAATATCCAACGGGTTATCCGCGCGCCCGTCGCCCTGCGCCGCGTCGCGGTACAGCAAAATATCCTTCGCCTTCTCCATCTGCCCCGACTGCACGTAATGGATCAGCGTTGTGGTCATTAGGCTGTTCAGTTCGCGGTAATGCGTATCCACATCGGCAGCGCCGCGCGCCTTCGCCTCCACCGCTGCGCGATGCGCCCAGCGGATGGCGACACTTAAATCCTTGTCGTGGCGTTCGCTTTGGGTGAATTGTGTGCGCATGCCGGCATTACGAAGCGGGCCTTCGATATGCGCCCAGTTCGCATCGCTCACCATGCTACGCGCCAGTTTCGTTTCGGCAGGCGTCCAGGTCGCGTCATAGGACGTCAGCAGCGTGACCATCTGGCGGTCGCCGCGCAGGGCGGCCTGCAGCAGGTGGTAACCGTCCGGCTTCAGCGCGATCTTTTCCCAAAACGCGGTTTCGAAAATCTTGCGCGCGGCTTCATGGTCTTTGGCGGTGACGGCATCCAGCAGGCGCGCCGACAGCTGCGCCGCCGTGGGCTTCGGCGGCGGGGGCGGCGGGAAATATTCCGGATAGAACATCATCGGCATCGCGCTCGTCTTTTTGTTAGGGAAAAAGACTTTAGCGAGGGCTTGCCTTCGAGTCAATTTGCGATGATTTCCTGATTATGAAATCAAAAAAGCAGAAGCCCCGCTTTTTCAAAGGCAGGGCTTCATGCATCGTAAAGCTGTTTTGAAACTTACGCGATCACCTTCAGCGCATTGCGCAGGCGTTCGGTCGTGCGCTCGGCCTGCTCCGCCGATTTCGCAATCGCGGTGACGCGGGTATCGAGGTCCGTTTCGCTCGACGCCTGCTGACCGGCCAGCACGGCGGCATGGAATTCATACAATTCTGTTTTCTGCTCCAGCGTGGTCAGCAATTTGTGACCCGTGGTGACGTCTTTGGGGGTTGGCTTGCTCTCCGACAGATGGCCCAGAAATTGCTCGGCCTTTTCGATGGTTTTTTTCGGCAGCTCTGCCTTCAGTGAAAAGTGATTGCGGATGGTGCCGATATCGCGCGTTTCCGTCATTTATACGTTCCCTCGGAATAAAAACTCAACTCGCCCTGACACCTTCAAGGTATCAGGAGAGTCTTAACGCAAGGTTAAAAAACACCGTAAAGATGTCAAATAGTCGCTAAATATGAAGGGGTTAGATACAATCCAACGTAATTAAATTACAAATGGCTTACTTTGGCACCTGAGGTGCGGGCGGCTTCGCCTTTTGGGCTGCTTCCAGTGCGGCGCGGCTGCGGCGTTCATCGGCGGCCTCCCGCTCCATGCGCATCATCCATTCGCGAATCCGCATCTCCACAATGAACTCGGTGCCGTGGTAATTGGACATCGGCGGCGTACCGTTGGTGGCAAGGCGGTCTTCGGCGCGTTTATCCGCATAGCGTTTTTGCAGCTCGATCAGCGGCGTGGAATCGCGGCGCGGCGCGGCGGCGTTGAAAAAATCGTTCACCTTTGCGGGCAGCGGCAAGGGCGATGGTACGGGCGGGTTTGTCGAATCCGGTTTCTTGTCCATGAGGCATTATACCCATGCTCATGCCGGATTCCACCCCTTCATGCGGCAATAGAGGTTGAGCCCGTCCAGCAGGTTGCGGCGCGACCAGCCCGACCGCACGCGGCGATCCTGATCCAGCGCACGACAGGCAAAACCGAACACCAGCACATCGATGATCATCGAATGGCTGACGCCCGCCGCATGGCACACACGGCTCCACCCTACATAATTTGCCAGCAGTTTTTCACGCGCCTCGACCGCGTTATTCGCGCTGCGGCAACCGGGCAGGCGGTGCCAGTTGACGGTGGTGAAGCCCAGCCCCTGGCTCATCGATTCAAACGCAAAGGCGATTTCCTGCGCCGCATCCTGTTGCGCGGGGCTGAAACTATCCCACAGCCTTGCATCGGCGATGCGCCGCTGGGCGGCCTGCGTGCGGCGCGCGGGGGATTGCCGCAATAGCAGCGGCATCGTGGGTGAATGGCGTTCCTGCAGCGCATGCGGCGTGGTGTCTTGCGCTTTAGCGGTTGTCTTGCCCGGCCATTCGGGCTTCCATCCCTCCCAGTGATCCGTGCCGCAATCGGGCGGTAATGTGTCTTGTGCAATCATCATTCTGCTCCGTCTGTTGCATGTCCGCCGCGCCGTTGTGCGCTACGTTCTATGGCCAGTCCGCTCAGGCGTTTGCGGCGGGTCAGCGTTTCTGCGTCGCTGTCGGGGTCGGTTGTATTGCTGTCATAGCGTGATTTTCTGGTGGGCGGGCGCGCCTGCCGCGTTTCTTCGGCCAGGGCGCTCAGAAGTTTGCGGCGTGCGCGGTATTCGCGCTGCCGCTCCGCCCCCGTCACGCCCTGTTTTTCCCAGTCGCCGATGCGGTTATCGGCGTCGATCATGCCCTTGTCGCGAAAGGCGGCCATCGCGGCTTCGACTTTCGCAACGTCACGATCGAACAACGCCGCCGGCAATTCACAATCGAACCCGTCAACCGATCCGCGTCGCGCGGCGCGGCTGGCGTGTTCCAGAAGGCACAGGAGCAGGCACAGCGCCTCGGCGCGCGTCAGGCCGGAACGTCGCGCAACGGCTCCCAATCGCGCATCGTAAGGCAGTCCGTGGTAAACCTTGTACCAGTTCATCCAACTTCTCCTCTGTTGGCCGTAGCGTTTCGATAGTCGTATCCTCATGTTGCTATATTCGCAACTAAAAGTCAAGTTAAATTTCGGTTACCGAAGTAGCGTATTCGTAAACCATTGTTAATGCTTAATTTAAACTTGCGAATAAATTGCGCTTTTATCAAAATGGAAAATGCAATATCATCAAGATATGCCAACACGCCTTCACAATTTGATTCGCGAGACGCTGGAAAACTCCCCCCACCTGACCCAACGCGGTCTGGCGGAACGCATGGGCGTCAATCCGGCGGCGGTCAACCGCATGCTGCACGGCCAGCGCAAGATCATGGCCGAAGAAATTCCGATCATCGAGGCGTATCTGGGCCTGCGGCTTGACCTGCAATATCTGCAGGAAGCGCCGCGCCCCGGCACGCGCCGCGGTTTTTCCGATAACCCCGCAACCCCGTTCGAGGCACCCGTGCCCGTTTACGGCTATGCGGCGGGCAGCGACGATATTGCGAAAAAAGGCACCTCCGGCCTCAACCTGTCGAACGGCGATATCGTCGACTGGGTCGCGCGCCATCCCGCGCTGAACGGCATCAAGGACGCATTCGGCATTTACGTTTTTTCGGATTCCATGGAGCCGCGTTATTTCCGTGGCGAACTGATCTATGTCCATCCCGGCCGCCCGCCGGAGGTGAACAAGGACTGCGTGATCGAAATGAAAAATGGCGACGCGTTTATCAAGCGTCTCGTGAAACTGGGCGAAGCCAAAATCCGCGTCCGCCAGTTCAACCCGCCGCTTGAAACCGACGTCCAGCTGAAGGACGTGCAGGCACTTTATTCCGTGATCGGTCGCGGGTAATCATTTTCGGCCACAAAAAAACCCCTTCGTAAAACGAAGGGGTTTTTTGTTGTCCTGAAATCGCGATTTAGAATTTCTTCGAATTGTCGCGGTTCTTTTTGTTTTTCGCGCGCTCTTCCGCGGCTTTGCGGCGCGCTTCATTCTGCGAATTGTCATTTGCCGTGGGCGTTGCGGGTTTTGCTTCGTCGTTAAAATCAAAGCTTTTGCCATTTGCGCCGGGGCTGAACACTTCGCCTTGCGAAATCGGTTTTTGCGTTTGAGACGGTTTCTGGAACTTGAAGGGCGAGCTTGCGGGGTCGCGGCGCAGGATCGACGCATTCGATGTCGTGTAGGTTGCAACACCTGCCGCCGGCACCGCCAGCGCCGAAATGCCGATCGCGGTTGCGGTCGCCGCCGTCGCGGTCAAGCCGATTGCCGCGCCGGCCTGCACAACCGCCGCCGCGAACGGGGCGAGTGCGGGGACAAGCGCAAAAGCACCCAGCGCAATCGCGCCGCCGGTCGCAACGCCCGCAACCGCCAGCGCAAGGCCCGCGAATTTCAGCGTCTTGATGACGGGTGCGGGGATCGCGTCGACTTTTTTCTTGAAGCCGTCTTTAATGCGGGTCAGCAACGGCTTGCGCACCTGTTTTTCGTACCAGTTGTTTTCCTGTTCGCGCACGTAATTGGTGACGGCGGCGGTTTCCTTCAGCGCGCCGAATTTGCTCCACGCCGCGCGGCCGTGCTTAAAAGCGAAAAAAATCGCCGTAGCGCCGATGACCCAGGGCAGGATCGGTGCTGCCATCAGCACCGGAATGCCAAGCGCGATGTTCGCGCCGGCCAGAACACCGACCGTGATGCCGGCATCTTTGCCGAAGCGGCCCGCGTCTTTGCGGGTCGTGTGGTTAAAGGGGGTTCTGGCGAGGGCTTTTGTCTTCTGCCAGAAATACCAGCCTTTGCCGGGTGATTTGCCGTCGTATTGCACGCCCATTTTGAAAATCCTCAGCTGTTGGAATCGCTTCGTTGAATGCTGGCATCAGTATATTGCCATAACATTTTTTGTCAAATGAATATTGGATTGATATTACAAGGATTTAGCCAGATTGTCCCGGAGTTTTACGCTTGAAAGTCGCCGTTCTGGGGGCCGAAACGGGATGGCCGAGGCTGCCTGCGCTATTGGCTATTTCGTCTTCCTGCCGCTTGCGGGCAATTTTTTCAGCCGTTTCGGCGGCACGGCGCAGCGTCACGGCATTCATGAAGAACCCGAAATCATCGCCCATGAAAACCATTTTGGCGAGGCTGAAGGCCGTGTCGCCCTTTTTGTCGGTGAGCTTTTCAAAATCCGCACCCGCATCAACAAGACGGCAGGCGGCCCAGGCATCGTTCGCGGCAATCGCGGTCATCAGCGCGGTGCGCCCGCCCAGTTTTTCCTGCGCGTCCAGCGGCGCGCCCATCACGGCCCAGCGCTCCACGATCGGCTGCATCTTGTTGGCGGCGGCGATGATCAGCGCGGTTTGTCCCTGACGGTTCACGGCATTCAAATCGGCCTTGTGGAACATCAGCATCAATGCGGCTTCTTCCGATCCGCTATTGGCGGCATAGATGAGCGCGCTGTTGCCGGTTTTATCGACCGCGTTGATTTTGTGGCCGTTCATGATCATATCGACGATGGCGCTGGAATCATTGTCGCGCGCCGCACGCATCAGCGGTGTTACGCCGTCCTCATCTGCGATATCGGGGACTGCCATGATTTTTACATCATTTGATTGTTACGGGCGCGGCGCATCGGGTGCCGCGTTACGCTTTGGGGGCGCGAAAGACTCCACCAGCGCGGTCGTCACATGTGGGCCCCTGGTCAGCGTCTGCATCAGCGGGCACCGGTTGGCGACCTCCAGCAGGTCAAGGCGCTGCTCTTCGGTCAGGTTGCCCTTCAGCGTGATGTTGCGGCCAATCACATCGATTTTTTTGCCGCCTTCGCCATTCACCTTGCCGTGGTCGAGCGAGATCGTGACATCATCAAGGCTGTAGCCCTTCATATTCGCCTCGCGGCGCACCTTCATCGCGGTGCAGGAACCAAGCGCGGCCAGCAGTTCTTCATACGGGTTCGGCGCGGAATCAAGCCCGCCCACCTCGACGGGTTCGTCGGTTTTGAATGTATGCTTGCCTGCGGTCACGGTTTGCGTGAATTTGCCGACGCCATCCGACGACACCACGACGGCGCGTGTTTGCGATGCCTTGGTCGGGTTGAAACGGGGCTTCAGCGGCGGCGTGGCCGGCGATGCATGTTTTTCGCCGGGCTCGGCCGGCTCCAGCACGGTGTTGACCACAGGCTTGTTTTCCAGCGTGCGGTGTACGGGGCATTTGTTGGCAATTTCCAGCAGCTTTTCGCGCTGCGCCTGATCTAGGTTGCCGCGGATCGCGACATCGCGGTGGATGACATCCACCAATTCGCCCGCCGCATTCAGTTCTTTTTTATAGGTCAGGGAAACATCGACGCCGTCCAGCGGCAGTTTTTTTAAATCCGCATACATCTTGATCGTCATCGATGTGCAAGAACCAAGCGCGGAGAGAAGCTTATCATACGGGTTCGGGCCGCTATCCAGCCCGCCCAGTTCTGCCGGAACATCGGTCGTGGATTTATGGCTGCCGGACCGGACTTCCTGCGTGAAAATGCCTTTATGGGTTTCCTTGACGGTCACATGATGTCCGGACATTTTCAAATCTCCTGTAACAGCGGCTTACGGCTGCGGCGGTTGTTCGCGTTTCGGTTTCTGGGTATCGGTTTGCGGCTCGTTGCTGTTTGCGGCGGGCGCCTGCGCTTTTTTCTTCGCCGCCTGATCGAGCGCGGTTTTCAAAAGCCAGTTACCGATAGCGCCCTTGCCGGAAGGCGACGGCGCTTCTTTCTTCTCGACCGGGGCAACCACAGGTGCTTCCACCTTCGGGGTTTCGATTGTCGGCGCGGCGACCTTCGCCTCTTTTTCCGCTTTGCGTTTTTCGGCAAGCGCGGCGCGGTTTTTGTCAAAGGCGGATTTCAGTTCCGACATTTTGTATTCGACGTATTTTTTGCCGATCTCCATTTTCAGTTCGGGGAAGGTTTCGGTCTTGAAACGCTTCACGAAATCGGCGGTCTTTTTTGCAAAAAATCCGGCGATGCCAACCGTCGCGGCGGCAACGGCCAGCACAGGCACAACGCCCGTCACGGCAAGCGCGCCTGCGATACCAACGCCGACTGCCGCCAATGCCGCGATGCCAAAGCCCGCGATGCCGCCCGTGGTGCGGTGAAAGCTTTTATTGTCGCGGATAAACGCCCATGACGTTTTCTTGATCCATTCGTCCGGCGGAAACAGCGCCGAATTCGGGTCGACCTGCGGCAGCATCATCCGCGCGATGCGGGTTTTCTTTTTCGGCGTCGTGGTTGTGGTTGCGTTGTCCAAGTCGAAACCCTTTCATGGGAGGCGTGGAATGGTGAATCTTCTCAAGGATATAGGTGTGGAACGCCGCCAATGTAACATGATTGTACGATATGGCAAGTAACTTTACCCTTAACGGGCGGGCAAATTTCGCCTTACGCGGCTGGAATTGCAGGTTTTTTCGCAACCGGGGGCTGGATGTTGGTATTGGAGGCGGGCGGCAGGACGGTGGCGACGGCTGTTTGCGCGGCCTGGCTGAACGGCTCGGCCAGTACTTTGTTCAGGGGCCGTGTGGGGGCCTCGATAAACGGCGCGCCAATGGGGGCAAGCTCGGTTGCGGTCAGTATGGGTGCGTTTGCGGCGGACTTCTGCTTTGCGTGGTGTTCGCGTTTCATGCGTGATTCTTCGCGCAGGCCGGTGATGCTGAAATAAAGCCCGCTGATGCCGCTGATGACGGAGCTGACGGTAAAGACGGTCGCAACGGTGAACAACGTGCCGGCCGCGACGAACGGCAGCGCGACCGCGCCCACAACCAGCGACAGCGCAGCGCCGCCGACGGCGATGCCGCCCAGCACGGAATCTTCGCGGTTGCGCATGAATTTCGATGTGGTCTTCCACGCATGTGTTTTCGTAAGGGCTTTGGCCCATTTATGCGCCGTCATGCGCTGGACGAAATCGGTTTTCGCCAGGCGCTGGAACATGTCTTCTTTTTCGACATACACATGTTCCTTGGGTGCGCGGCCTGTGGCGCGGGCGTAAACATCCTGCACGCCTTCCCAGGCCTTCATGCCGCCGGCGGCCATGCCGTATAAACTGACGCCGATCAAGCCGACAGACAAGGTGATGCCGGTTGCAGCCACCAGCAGCGGCATGGTGACCATCGCGGAAATGCCCATGATGCCCGTCACAAGGATCGCGGACGCGCCGCCCTTGACGGCCAGCGCCTTGACCCAGAAGGTATGGTCGTTGAACAATTCCTTGGTGAATTTCCAGGTGATGTCGGCCTTGCGCTTGGTCGATGTCCATGCGGCAGTGAGGGCAGTGCGGATAGCGCCGGTTTTCCTGGCGGGTTCGGCGGCTGATTCTACGGGGGGTGATTCCGCAGGCACGGCAGGGGTATCGATTTCAGGGGAAATGCCGTCTGCCATTAATTATAACTTCTCGCTATATAGATGATTGCCGGAATGATAGCGGTGGTTGGTGCAATCACCAAAGTTTTTTTAAAGGGCAGAATCAAGCGCTCCTAACAGTTTGATTAAACTGATCTATTATTAACATAAGCCGCAGAAAAAGACCAGTTCGGGTCGGTCGCAGAGGGTAAAAACACGATAGAAAAGGGTGAAAAATCCAGATTTCTCAAGATCGTAACGAGTTGTTAACTTTATTGCCATAAAGTCTATATAGGCTTGAATAAAGCATTGAAATCGAGATGACGGAGGATACCGAAAATGGCACACGAAAAGATCACCATGCAGTTCACGGACACGGCTTTCTGGAGCCCCGCCGCTGACGACGGGCGTGGTGCCTATCAGGCGCGTTTCGTGATCGTCCATCCGGGGCGCGAACAGGAAGCCGAAAGCCTGATGAAGGCCTTCAAATCCTCGAACGCGCGCGGCGTGCGCATCCGCGACGGTGTCGTCGCGCTCAGCGAAAAACAATTGAATGAACGCATAGAACAGCTCTCGAAACTTCCGGGTCAGGAAGCGGTGCTGGGCGAATTGAACCGTGGCCTTGAACATGTGCACAAACTGGGCAACGTTGCGCCTGTTGCCGCAGTCACCGCGCCATCGCTGCAGCACAAAGCCGGCATGGGCGGCTAGATACTTTTTCTTGTTGGGGTCACGTCCGGTTAAAACCGGGACGTCTTCTAAAGGGCTGCGGGTCAGGGGACCAGATCGCAGCCCTTTTTTTACGCCGGATAAGGGGGTCGGATAAAGGGGCATGATGGAAGCCGCGCATAAGATCACCTGCATCTGCCCGTATCACCGCTACACCGCCTATGCCTTCGCCGCGCTGTATCCGCCGCTGATGGCGTTCATGGTGAGCGCGCCGCTGTTTGATTTTCTGGCGGACACGTTACGCAACGAAGCGTTACTGCTATCGGCTTACTTCATCATCTGCTTCGCGCGCGTTACGGTGAAGACCGTTATCTACCTGGCGGTGATGCTGCCGTTATCGACTGTCGCGTTGATGTTTGCGGGCTGTATGCGCAGTTTGTGCCACTAGTTACAACGCTTCGCTCTGCTGCTTTGGCAGCCCGCCCATTATAAACAGCAGGCCGAAAACGGCAAAAATACCCGGCACGAACAGCGCGTCGTAACCGGTGTCGATCTGCGCGGTCACCAGCGGGTCTTCCTTCAGGTAAACGACGGGGATTGAATCGCCCGCCTTGTACTTGTCGGGGCGCGCGCTGCCGCGGTCGGCGGTGAAGGTTACCTTGGCGCCGTTGTTGTCGGTGAAATCGATGACCGGATAAAATTTGCAGCACGGGCGCGCGGGTTCCGATTCTTCCTGGTAATGCTGGCGCGCAACCGTGCCTTCAATATGGCGGCCTTGCTGCAGCAGCATGACCTGCTTCTCGCCCAGGATAAAAGCGGCCAGCAACATGATCGCGCCAAAGGCAATCGACACCGGCGGCGATAGCGGTGACGCCGCCGCCATCAATAAGACTCGTCGCGCTGGCGCGGCATCTGCGCGATGCCGGCCATCATGAACAGCAGCCCGAAAATGCCCAGCGCGCCCGGCACCAGCCAGTTGAAAAAGCCGCGGTCGATAGCGGCGGTTTCCTGGGGGTTTTCCTGTTTATACAGCACGTTTACCTTTTCGCCTTCCTCGTAAACGCTATGGGTCGCGCCCAGCTTGTCGCGGAACGTGTATTCTTTTCCCTGCGCATCGGCGAAGCGGACGATGGCATGATACACATATCCGCCATCGCTGCCCGAATTGTCGCCCGCCAGCTGTGTTACCACGCCGGATGCGTTTTGCGCGCCCATCAGGTCGATCGTTTCCGATCCCAGATATATCCCGCCCGCAATCGCGACGGCGCCCATCAGCAGCATCAGCGGGCCGGATACTTTGGCCTGCTTTGCGTATCGTGCCTCGGCCGCGCGCGCATCCGGTGCGCTGCGCACATCCTCCGCCGTCTGTACGGGCAGCAGGTCGATCTCGTTCCGTTTTTGCAGCCGCCATTCCTCGCGGCCCAGGCGCTGGTTTTTCGGGATGATCGCGCCGCGGATACGGTTGAGGCTCATGAAGCCCAGCGCGGCGAGCGTCGCCCATGTGAACCCGTTTACCTCAAATGCGGTGAAGGCGGTATAAACAAGATATAAACCGGGTGCCGACAACAGCACACCCAGCAGCGGCCAGATAAACGCGCGGGATGGCTGCGCGCGCGCGGGGTCGTGGCGCATCACCTGTATCGTCACCTGTTTTCCGGTGTCCTGCCCCTTGGTGGAACTTGATCCGCTATTCGATGTCGCTTCCTGTTCCACGCCGTCCAGCATGTAGCGATAGACGGGGAAATAGGAACCGCCGCGCTGGCGCAGGCCGGTGATGGTGGCCTCCACTTCCTCGGCCTTCACCTTCCACCGCAGCCAGTCGATCAGCAGCACGCCGCCCAGCAGCAGCATGATCGTGCCGGCGACGATATACCCCGTCTGCGTGAATGCGCCCGTCAACTGCGACAGGATATTGAAGAATGTTTTTTCGACGTCCGGTTCCATACATTTATCCTAGAAGGAATTCCCCGATGTTGCTAGTCTTGGGCAGTTTTTAACGGGAGGCTTCCATGGCTTACGACAACAACAATATTTTCGCAAAAATCCTGCGCGGCGACATTCCCGCGAAAAAGATTTACGAAGATGATTTCGCCGTCGCCTTCCACGATATCAGCCCGCAGGCGCCCAGCCATATCCTTGTGATCCCGAAAGGGTCTTATGAAAGCATGGATGATTTTACGGGCAACGCATCAGCGGGCGAAATCGCGGGGCTGTTCCGCGCGCTCGGTGCCGTGGCGCGTCAGGAAAAGCTTGATGAAACCGGATACCGCGTCATTTCGAATTGCGGAATCAATGGCGGCCAGGAAGTGCCGCATCTCCACCTGCACCTGCTGGGCGGGCGCAAACTCGGGCGGATGGTGCAGCCTGCCGACTAACCTATTGATTTCGCTTGGCTTACACCGTTAAGTTGATTTCCACGCCGGATTGACAGAATGCGCCGCCGCGCCTATACAGGGGCATCCAGATTTTTGACCTGTTACAGCGCATTTTTTAAAGGCGACACGCCCATGTCCATTTCCGAATTTTTCAACCGTAAATCCCGCGCCGTGATCGCGGCCGTCACGCTGGCGCTGGGCGCGGGCGGCGGTTATCTGGGCCATGAAACGGCGCAGCACACAACGCAGCCGCAGGTCAGCGAATTCACGCTGGCGCAATTACCCGACAACACGACAGAGGCGCAGTTCGTTTCCGGCAAACTGCCCGTGAATGCGAAATATGACGCGCTGCAAACGACGCGCGTCGATGAATTCTCCGCCCGTATCGATGCGATGCAGGCGCAGAAGGATGCAATGCTGCAACTGCCTGGGCAAGAACAACCCGCGATAGCGGTGCGCCTGACGCAGGATGCGGTTTCCTTCATCAACGATCTGCGTGTCGCCGAAAACCTGTCGGAGCGTAATTACGCCGATCTGGTGAAGGATTACACTGCGCGCGTCGGCATCGATGTCACGGCATGGACGGGCAATTACACCCAGGGAATCGCGTATCAGCAGGATGCGCAGCTGGCCACCTTGTTCGGCATGATTTTCGATGACGACGACAAAACCCCCGCGCAAATGTCCCGCGAAGTCGGCGACACGATGCTGGAGGGGCAGAAAATGGCCGACAATGCCGGGCTTGCGGGCGGCGCGGCGGGGCTGTTACTGGGCGGATTGCTTGCGGTGCCGCTGTGGCGCCGTAAAAACTTTCCTAAAGTCGGTAAATAATTCCATAAGCGAATACAATAATATTGCTGCGGCGCAAGAGTATATCGCGCAAAAAAACATCGTGCATCACGCGCAATCTTGCCAAATATTTCCTTATTGATAAACTCAAGCCTTCGAAAACGAATGAAGGTGCGAGTAGGAATGGCCCAAGCCAGCCCGAAAAAATCCGCGTTCAAGAAAAATGCCGCACGCCTTGCGCGCACGACGGGTCTTGCCGTCGTCTTCGCAGGTGCCGCCGCCGGTTGCGCCACAAACCTGCCCGTTGCGGGGATGCCGCCCGTGAATGACAACGGCGTGCACAGCATGGTTGCGATGCCGGTCGCCAAACCGCCCGTCGAAAAAATTATCGACACCGTCGAAATCCCGTACGACCAGCAGATTTTTTTCTACAACGCGCCCGCCACGCCGCCCGCCGACGAAGCCGCGCTGCTGGCGAAAATGACATCGTCGCAGCGCACTGAATTTTATATGCAGAAATTCTGCTTCCGTCAGGGCGCAACACCCGAACAGGCCGCCGCACAAAAGGAAGTCTATGACGCGCTGCAATCCTTGGCGAAGCTGCCCGCCACCGGCAAGCCGCTGATTGACCTTGCCGCGCGGGAAAGCTTGCAGTTTTGCAGCCTCGGGCATCTGCCGAACGGCATTGCCGCGCAATACCTGCCATCCACCACGACGGTTGTGGCGGGCCCGCTTGGCAAGCCCGAAGGCCGCGTGCTGACGATCGCGCATGAAATCATGCATGCCGCGCAGGATCGCAATAAACTTCTGAATTACGAAACCAATTGGGATATCCAGTCCCGCGTGCAGCGCAATTTGTCGATCGAGGCGGCGGCGCTGACCATGGAATTCCTGGTGGCCTATGACGCCAAGGTTTCCGGCGATCCCGCTTATTGGGACTACATGCAGAAATATCTGGGCGGCACGACCTATAACGATTCGCAGATTTACAAACTTGTCGAAGACACCTACAAGGCCGCCAAAGACGGCGGCGCGACGCATGAAGAATCATTACGCAAGGTGGGTGCCGCAGTCTGGACGCATGTGTTCGAAAGCGATGACTGGCGCAATTTCTATTTGAACCATGAACTCACGATTTACCTGCGTGATATCTCGGAAAACAAGTTCGTCGATACGAACACGATTGCCCATGCGCAGTTCGCCGACAAAATGAAGAACGCCGGCAAGGTCGGCACGCTGCCCAGTTTTACCGAGGGCGTAACCTTCCCCGGCCTCGATTCCATGCTCGTCAAGCGCGAAAAAATGAAATGGGCGTATGAAGCCGCCGAAATCGCCCGCATGAAACAGATGGAGGGCAAGGGCGGCAAAACCGTCGCCGCGCTCACCGCTGCCGCAACCGCAGGCAACAATCCCTATCTGGGGCTTGATATGTCGGATATCTATAAAAAGACGACAGACGAAAGCTGGACCAAGGGACGCACCTTCCGTTATATCTATCACGTGATGGACGAAGAAATTAAGCCGGCCGCAGCGCCTGTCTTGTTGCCGGAACCGCCCGCACCCGACAAGCCGCTGCCGGGCGTGGCACCGCCCACGGCGGTTGCCCGTCGCAATGGCGGCGGCGGCCCCGCCTTCGCATAATTTATCTAGGAAGTTTTTCCGCGACCACAGCCAGCGCGCGGCGCAGTTCGGCAATCGTGTAGGGTTTCGAAACAAAATCATTCATGCCGGCCGAGATACAGCGTTCGCGGTCGCGCGCAAAGGCATGGGCGGTGAGGCCCACGATATGGGTCGGTTCCAGCCGCTGCGCCTTTTCGAGGCGGCGGATACCCTCTGTCACTGTCCAGCCATCCATGCCGGGCATCTGGATATCCATCAGGATTACGTCGTATTTTTTGGTGGTGAAGCGCTCCAGCGCGACATTGCCGTTCTCGGCCACATCATAACGCGCGCCCAGCCGCGTCATCATTTCGCCCGCGACCAGCACGTTGGGGGGCGTATCCTCGACCAGTAGCACGTCCAACACGCGCGGCAAGGGCTCCGTCCTGGCGGCACCCGCAGCTGGCAGCAGATGCGCAAGGCGTTCGGTCGTGCGCAGGGGCAGGCGCAGGATGAAGGTTGAACCTTCGCCAATCCTGCTCTGCACATCGATCGCACCGCCCATCAACTCGACCAGATTGCGCGTGATCGCAAGGCCAAGGCCGGTGCCGCCGTATTTGCGGCTGATGGATGAATCGCTCTGGATAAATTTTTCAAATATCGTCCCGAGTTTTTCCTGCGCGATGCCGATGCCGGTGTCCGTCACTTCGACGCGCACAAAGGCGTCGTCAGGGTCGGTCATGGCGGTGATGGCGGTGATGGTGACGCCGCCCTGTTCGGTGAACTTCAGCGCGTTGCCGACAAGGTTGATCAATACCTGCTGCAGCCGGCGCGGGTCTCCCAGCAGGATTTCACCTGCCGGCAGGCGGCAATCGGTCGCGAGGGAGATTTTTTTGCGTATCGCCTGCGCCGACAGTGATTGGCGCAACGCGTCCAGCGCTTTGGGCATATCGAACGGCACCCGGTCGATTTCCGCCGTGCCGGATTCGATCTTGGCCATATCCAGCATGTCGTTGATCAGCACCAGCAGGCTGTTGGCGCTCGCCTCCAGCGTTTGCAGGAACAGCTTATATTTCGGCGGCGGCGTGTCGCTGCTGTTGAGCAGAGAGACAAGGCCGACGATCGAATTCATCGGCGTGCGGATTTCATGGCTGATATTGGCAAGGAACTCGGATTTCGCGATATTCGCGGCCTCCGCCTTGGCCTTGGCGGCAATCAGGTCACCCACCTGATCGGCGACCAGCAACTGCAAGTTATCGCGGTGCTGGCGCAATTCTTCCTCCAGCGCGCGCTGCAGCGTCACGTCGCGGATAACGCCAACAATGCCGGGCGTGCCGTCGGCAAAATACGCGCGCACCTTCTTGGTCGCAATCGTCAGGATGCTGCCGTCGGCGCGCTGCAGGAATTCTTCCTCGTCGAACATCTCGCCCGCGAATACCCTGTCATCCCCCTCCCAGAACTGGTCGGCCTGTTCCTTGGGGAATAAGTCGTAATCTGTTTTATTTCGCGCATTGGCCTCGCCGCCCAGCAGGTTCCAGAAGGCAATATTGCCCTCCACCCAGCGGTGCTGCGAATCCTTTACAAAGATCGGGTCGGCCACGTTATCGATGATCGTGCGCAGGAAGGCGCGGGATTGGGCCAGATCCAGCGTGCGCTCCACCACCTTGCGCTCCAGCATTTCGCGGGCGTCATTTATCGCCGTTTCATCGGCGCGGCGGGCGGTGATGTCGCGGATAAAAGCGGTGAAACTGTGGTGGCCGTTCAGCGCCTGCGGTGTGATGGTCAGTTCGATCGGAAAAACCTCGCCGGTTTTGCGCAGCGCCGTGATTTCAATGCGCTGGTTCAATATCGCGTGCTGGCCGGTGTCCAGATAGCGCTTCATTCCATGCGAATGGGCGACGCGGTGTTCATGCGGCACGATCATGTCCGACATGTTCTGCCCCAGCGCCTCTGCCGCCGTCCAGCCGAAGATGGCCTCCGCCATGCGGTTCCATGTGGTGATGCGGCTATCGGCATTGATCGCAACGACAGCGTCGAGTGAACTGTCGAGCAGGGCCGCGACCTGCGCGCGTAGCTTTTCAAGTTCCTGTCCGTCGCCGCCCGCCACTGTTTAATCCAAGGAAAAGGGGTTGCTGATGCCTCTCACTATACTCAATTTCGAATCCCTGAACACGCGCGGTGTTACAGCCGGTGTTCCGGAAAGAAGGAAAGAGGATAAACATTTGAACGCACGAAAAGTTCCGCTGTTTTATACAAAAAGAAGGGACCCCGTGAGAGGCGCGCCGGTTTTACCGGCATCAAAAAGAAGGGGCCCCGTGAGGGGCAGGCCGGTTTTACCGGCATCAAAAAGAAGGGGCCCCGTGAGGGGCCCCGTCAGTTTTTCACCAAAACACTTAGTGAGTATTCGTAAACAGTATCAAGTTAGAGCGTCGGCGCGCCGCGCTTGTTCTTGCGCGATGCGGCAGGTGCTGCTGCGGCCTTGTTGTCGTTCGACACTTCGGCGGTGACGGTCGTTGCGACCAGTTCCGGTTCGAAGCCGAGTTCCTTGGTCGGCAGCTTGTTGATGATGATCTTCGCGGGGCCGTTTTTCTCGACGAAGTCCGCGATGTTTTCCTTGTTCGCCATCAGCCACTTGCCCAGCGGGTTCGAGATTTTCTCGCGAACCACTTTGCGCAGGGGACGAGCACCCATATCCGGTTTGTAGCCTTCTGCCGCCAGCTGGATGCGCGCATCTGCGCCCACTTCGATGGTGACGTCTTTCAGGGCCGGGTTCAGAGCCAGTGCACCGGTCGGATCGGAAAGGCGCTTGTTGACCTTCTCGACTTCGCGGCTGACCAGTTTCGTGATGACTTCCTGTGCGAGCGGGATGAACGTGACGAAGCCACCCAGTTCCTCGATACGGTTGATCATCTCGGGGCGGAAGAATTCTTTGCGTTTCTTCGCGTAGATGCCCGACAGTTTCTCTTCTTGCTCTTCCGGGGTCGCGGTACGGCCGTTTGCGGTCGTATCGATACCGAAATCACCGCCTGCGCCGCCGTTCAGGTAAGCCATTGCTTCCTTCGCGCCGAGGTTGGTGGTCATGACGACGATCACGTTGTTGAAGAGCACTTTCTTGCCGTGGTTGTCGGTCATGACGCCGTCGTTCAGGACGGGCAGCAGGACGTTGAACACGTCAGGGTGTGCTTTCTCGATTTCGTCGAGCAGCAGGATCGAGTAGGGGCGCTGGCGGATGCGTTCCGTCAGGGCGGGTTCGGAATCTTCGAAACCGACATAGCCGGGAGGGGCACCGATCAGGCGCGAAACGGTGTGTTTCTCCGCGTAATCGCCCATGTTCAGCTGGATCAGCGCGGTCTCGTCGCCAAACAGGTAGCGGGCGAGAGCTTTGCTGAGTTCGGTTTTACCGGTACCCGTCGGGCCCTGGAACACGAAGGCAGCCCAAGGCTGGTTCGGATCCGACAGACCCGAACGCGAGCCGATCAGGCCGTCGACGACGCGCTGGATGCCGGGCTGGCCGAGGACTTGCTCGGGCAGCTCTTTTTCCATTTTCAGGAAGCGGTCGCTGTCGTTCTGGCTCAGGAAGTCGACCGAGAGTTTCGACATCTGTGCAACGGCTGCCACGATGTCCTGACGCTCGAGAACGTCGCTGTGGCGCTGTTTCGCGTTTGCGGCAGCGTCATCCAGCGCGGTTTCGGCCTTGGAAGGCTGGGAAATCGCGGGCGCGTAGCGGTTGGTCATGTCGACGATGTATTCGAGGTCTTTCTTCGTCAGGTCGGCGGTGATGCCGTGGTGAGCCTTGATGCCCGGCCACAGTTTTTCTGCGATGAACAGCGTCGCTTCGCGGTTGGGCTGGCCCAACACCATCTGCTGGAAGCGGCGTGCAAGCGCGGGGTCTTTTTCGATGTGCTTGCGGTATTCTTCGCCCGTCGTCGTGCCCATGACCGAGATGCCGCGGGAAACGAGGAAGGGTTTCATCATGTTGCCGGCCGAGCCTGCATCGTCGCCGTTCTTGCCGGCGCCGAGCTGGTTGTGGATCTCGTCGATCGCGATGATGATTTTCTGGCCCTTGAACCAGCCTTCACGTTCCTGCAGACCATCAATGATGGGCTTCAGGCGTTCTTCGAACTGGCCGCGGAACTTCGCGCCGGCCAGCATCTTCTGGATGTCCATCTGCAGGACGCGTGCGTTTTCCAGAGATTCCGGAACGTCCGGGCTCTTGTCGACGATCGCTTGCGAGATGGCTGCGAACATGGCGGTTTTACCAACGCCGGCATCGCCGGTGAAGGCAACGGATGCCTGTTTGCGGCGCGACAGAATGCGCAGCGTGTTTTTCGCTTCTTCATCGCGGCCGACAACGGGATCGAGCTTGCCGTTCTTGGCTTTCTCGGTCAGGTCTTCGGTGTATTCGCGCAGAGCCTGTTCCAGCGCCGCATCCGTGATTTTCGGATTTTTCGGCGGCTGGGGCTTCGCGGGGTTGCCGTTTGCGCTGCCGTTAAAGGTCGTGCTGGGGTTTTTCGGCAAAACTTTGGGCTCCTGCGTCGCGGGGTTCTGCTGAACGCTCATGCGGGCGATGAATGCCGAACCGTCCTGATGGGGCGGGAAGGGCAAGTGTTGCGCGAGGGCGGGGGAAACCTTGAAGTTGCCGTTCGGGCCCTTGATCAGGCCGGGATCGGTCGGATCGAGATCCGCCTTGAAGCTGGTCGGGAAGCTTGCGTCCAGGCCCATGTCTTTGATGCCGTCTTTGGACACGGCGCTCAGCACGTAAGTGCCTTCGGGCTTACCGTTTTTCAGGGCGAACTGCAGTTCATACGAAACATCGACCTGCAGCAGCTTGTTCGGGCGGCCGGTTTCGTCGGTGTTGATCTGGTATGCAGTCGTGTTCAGCAGGACTTTGCCGTCAGCTGCGATGCTGTGCTGGCCGTCGTCATCGAACGCGAAGATGCGCTCGTTCTTGCCGAAACCCGCTTCGCGCTGGTCTTGCGCAAACACTTGTACGGGTGACTTCGCACGGCCGTCTTCATAAGGGACCGCGTACTGGCGCGAGTTGCCGGCATCCAGCAGGTATTTAAAGCCTGTAAAGTTTTCGTCATTCGCCATTTTATGTGGCCTCCTGTTACGAGAGTGTGTTTTGGTGTTTTTATGGTTTTTGTTTACGTTTAGTTAACCTAATCAGTAGACAGAAAGAGCGCAAGAACAAATTACGGAATAGCCGGATAGAAAGTCATAATATTTCAGGATATCGTAGATTTTTATAACTTTCGTAATCGTTGCAGTGCAATATGGACAATAATTTTCGTGCTTATGGAAAAGTTAACGCCTAAAACAGGTGTTTTCAACCCGAGACTCGGGGTGGTTAACGAATGTAACTGGATTATGTGAATTAAATCAACGCTGTCAGGTTCCGAGTCTCCGTCAACAATCGCCAAAACCCTTATTCCGGCAGGTATTTAGGGGGAACCAGCCTGAAGGTCAGACGGCTCTGGGCGGGCTGATCGGGTTCAGGACTTTTGTATAGAAATGCCCGGCAATCAGTTTGCCTTCGATCATCGCATAGGCCGGATTCGACCCCCAGCGGCGATAGCCCATCTTTTCATACAGGGCGATGGCGGCGGTTTGCGTCTCCCGCACGTCCATCTGGAGGGTTTTGTAACCCATTTCGGTCGCCAGCTTCTCGGCCATTTCGACCAGCTTGCGGCCGGCGCCGTGCCCGCGCGCCCAGGGGGCGACGAAGGAAGCGAGGATTTGCGCGCTGAAGGCCTGCGCCTCGTTATGGCGCGACGGCTCTACCAGCTGCGCAGCGCCACAGACCATGCCGTCGATGCGCGCCAGCAGTAAATGACGCTCCGGCACAACCAGCACGCCTTTCCAATATCTTTCCAGCACTTCGCGGGCGGGCAGGTTGATCCAGCCGAAACCGCCGCCGGCTTCAATGGCGGCGTCCGTGGAATCGCACAGGTCGTTCAGGTCAGCCGGTGACAGCTTGTCCATGATTTCGATGGTGACGTGGGCGTGTTCGAGTGCTTTCATGCGCGTGGGCGTTGCTTGCATAGTTTCCTCCTTAAAGGAAAGGCGATGGCAGAGCTTGGCATTATCCCGATATATCCGCTGTTATGCTGCAAACTATAGCATGGCGCGCAGCTGTTCAAAACAGCGATTACTTCACCATAACTAGCGCTTGGCAACGAAATTAGAAGGGCCCGCTGTTAAAGCCGGGACCGCGATACTGCCAGTTCGTGAACGGGCCGGTTGCACCGTCAAGGTCGCTGGAAAACGCGGGCGGCTGGAAGGTGTTCGCCTGCAAATCCGCCGCGTTCTTGGTGTCGATCGACATTTGCAGCAGTGATTCAACGCCGTCATAACCCATCATTTTCGCATAGGTCAGCGATGCGCCGTCGTTGCTGCGCGGGTCTGCGCCGCGTTCCAGCAGCGTATAGACCATGAAATAATCGCCCTTGAACGACGCCAGCAGCAGCGCCTCGTTGTTCTGCACATCGGCGCGCACGCCCAGATCCATCATGTCGATGGCGATAGACGTATTGCCGCCGCGGATCGCCGCCAGCAGCGCTGCGCCGTCATTTGCCGTGGGATCAACGCTGTTGTGCATCAGGGTTTTCACGACATCCGCATGGCCGAAATACGCGGCCTGCGCCAACGCATCGGCTGCAATGCCGGACCGGCCCGAAACCGCGCCGTTATCAAAGATCGCCTGCACGCGCCAGCTGTCGCCGGATGCTGCTGCCGTCATCAATTCACCCTCGATGCCGCTTTGCGAGCGCATCGACAGGGTATGTTTCCACAGCTGGTCGGAGGGCGAGATATTGATGCCCGTCTGGTCATAGCTGCCCTGGTTCATGACGATCTGGGTATCCGTCACGGGATCTTTCGGAATGCTGTCCAGCGTCAGGGTGCCCGCGCCAAAGCCCAATGCTGCGGTTGCGATGATAAATGCGCGCTTGAATTTCGAGGTGGTGGGTTTACGGCCTTTCATGGCGGTCACTCCGGTAAGATATAAGACATATGTATGTGCAGGATTTCAAACCTGTGACCGTTTCTTTACGGCTGGGGGAGTCCGCTGTCAACCCCGCGGGGATTCTGCGGCAGGGTAAAAACATGCGGTGTTAAGATAATGCAGGTATTTGATTTCCTTAAATCTTTACAGGGCGCGTTTTATTGACATAAATCTGGCGTTCGGCTAGGATGCGGGGCATGGGAATAGAAGTTTTGAATGTCAGCCCGAATGACGTCCCGCGCGTTCCTCCGGAACCCGCGCGCGTGATGTCGCGCGAAGAACAGGCCATCCTCGACAAACTGCTGATCGAGGCGGTCACCAACCGCGACCTTGCCCATATCCAGTCCTATGTCGAAAAAGGCGCGAATGTGAATGTCGGCGCGGGCGAAGTGGGACGCTACATCAACCGCAACGGATCGCAGGACTATTATTCCAGTACCGCATCGCTGATCCATTTGATGTATGCCAAGGGCCTGAAAACCGACATCGCCGATTTCCTGATCGGCGAAGGCGCCGATATCGACAGCCGCGATGCGCGCGGCAACACGATGCTGATGCTGGCCGCAAAAAACGGCGACCTGACCGCCGCGAAATATTTCGTGTCCAAGGGCGCGGATGTTTTCGCGAAAAATCATAACGGCGAGATTGTGCTGGATGTGGCGCGCAACCTGAACGCCAACCAGCACCAGAACCGCCAGCAGTTCATCGACGTGCTGGTGGGCGCGTTGCCCGACATGCTGCGCCACGACATGGCGCAGGGCAATGCCGTCACGCCGCAGGTGATCGCGGCCGCCAACGAAAACAAACCCGAAAAAGCACGCGTCGCGCCGCGCACCGCCAGCTTCGGCAAGGCCGGCATCACGCCGAAGCCGCCCACCAACAAACTGAA
>JBBRVE010000017.1:0-44601 GCA_038247245.1 Bdellovibrionales bacterium
CCCCCCCCCCCCCCCCACCGTCACGATGCGCGCAGGCGATCTGCCGGCGGATATGCAGGTGGATGTCACACATCATGTGGCGGTCGAGCCTGCTGTCGAGGTAAAGATCGTGAGCAAAGACGATTTGGCCGCGAAGAAAAAGGCGGATGACATGCTGGAAACATTTACTTTGAAATCCTGACCTCTCACGCTCTTTCGAAGGAGAGGCGAATAAAAAAGCCCCGCGCAGCGCACGGGGCTTTTTTAATTCGTAACCGGCAAACCTTACGGCTTGCGCGTGCCGAGTTTGGATGCCTCGACATGGGTCGGGGTGATTTTTTTCACGGCGTATTCGTTCATGCCGACGGAGACGGTGTTGAAGTCGCGGGCGGTTGCGGGCAGGGCGCCGGATTTGATGGCTTCGTTCAGTTCGGCATAGCCGCGGTCGATGACCTGGTCGGTGGCGTCGGGGCCGAAGCAGCCGCCGGAATGGACGCGGGCGCTGAACACTTCGGTGCCGTCTTTTTTGAAGGCGACGTTGGAGAAGCTGGCCATAATGCCCATGGGGCGGCTCATAGGTTTCTTGCTCATGGATTGATCCTTTTGAAATGATAAAATGAATAGCCTTTTTTATTAGAGAAACACGCCAATTCTGTCAATCCCCCCTTGCGCCGCGCATTGATAAAGCTGTATTTTTATTGGAACGAGGGTAAAAAACATGGCTGAATTCGCGCTTCCGAAAAATTCCAAAATCATGCCGGGCAAAAAGCACGCAGCGCCTGCGGATGCGAAGAAAAAGCGCACGTTCAACGTCTATCGCTGGAACCCCGATGACAAGGAAAACCCGCGCCTCGATTCATATGAAATCGACATCGCCAAATGCGGCCCGATGGTGCTGGACGCACTGATCTATATCAAGAACGAGGTTGATGCGACGCTGACCTTCCGCCGGTCGTGCCGCGAAGGCGTGTGTGGCTCCTGCGCGATGAATATCGACGGCACGAACACCCTTGCCTGCACGAAACATGTGGATGACGTGAAGGGCGATGTGAAGATCACGCCGCTGCCGCATCTGCCCGTGATGAAGGACCTTGTGCCTGATCTGACGCATGTCTATGCGCAGTACAACGCCATTGAACCCTGGTTGAAAACCGAAACGCAGCCGCCCGCGCGTGAACGCCTGCAAAGCGCGAAAGATGCCAACCTGCTGAACGGTGAAGACGGCCATGGCCCTGCGGCCTGTATCTTGTGTTTCTGCTGCTCGACCTCCTGCCCCAGCTATTGGTGGAATGGCGACCGTTTCCTGGGCCCCGCGATTTTGCTGCAGGCCTATCGCTGGATCGCCGACACCCGCGACGAAGGCACGGGCGAGCGCCTTGATAACCTGGAAGACCCGTTCCGCCTGTACCGCTGCCACACCATCATGAACTGCACGAACACCTGCCCCAAGGGGCTGAACCCCGCGAAGGCGATTGCAGAGATCAAGAAACTGATGATTGCGCGCCGCGCTTGATTTCTGCCCCCCATGAGCACCAGCTCTTCGTTAAACATGGCGATCAGCGTCGCCTGTTCTGACAGCGCACGCATATCCGGCTTCATCCCCCCCCGAGGTTTCGAACACGACCTTCGAGTCGCTGCCTTCCAGAGATTCGCAGCTCAACAGGGTTTTAATAATTATGCCAATAAATGGGGTGCTAGAGGGTCCATAAAAGAACGCTCAAAAACATGTGTTTTCAGGCAGATTCTAGGTTTTCATATTTATTTTTATTTTCCGAATTGACATTTCATAGCTGGCTACTAGTGTATCTCCCATAAGCGGAGTGTCATAATACCTGATAGAGCGGTTTTCCTTGAGTGGATCTGTTTCTCGCCTATCTTTACTTTTCACTCACGAAACAACCACGAATTTTTTCGGGTTGTATCTTATTGACGGTTCACCTGAAAAGATCATGTGTAAAACAGCTATCAGGAGATCAACTATGTCCGACATTAAAGAGCCCCCCGTAAGCGCCTATGTGCGTGTGTTTTTTGACAGATACGACCAGAGCAGCACAGCCGCTGAAGTGGCCGCGATTTTCACATCATTCAAGGATCAAATCGCGCCGCCGCTCTACAATGAAATTGTTGACGGCATTGAAGCCGGCCTTGCGGAAGAAATTGGCGCAGTTCCCGCCAACGTAAAAGCGTACCTTAAAATGGCTCTTGGCATAATTGAAGAGGCAAAGCAGAGCAATAGCGCACAAGCTGTCTTTGCAGTACAGGCGTTGAAGAATAACAATGCACTCGTTCCCATGTGCGAGGCCTTTAACCAGGTAGCTAGAATTCAAGGTGATAAGTCGGGCCCGGCGACTAAAATATTTGCGGAAGAAGCGGCCAAAATGAGTGATGCCGAGTACGGCGACACTATCGAACAAATAAAGCTGATTCTCCGCGTCAGTGACCGGATTAGCGGGGCGCCGGCATCTCCTGCGTCGGGCATTAACCCCTTCCGCGGTCCGTCTGTTTAAATTTCCGGCGTTAGCAAGGGCCGCCATTTCGCAAATTAGCGGATGGCGGCCCTTTTTTATCCCCTGTCCATTAACAGCTTTGTGCAATATCATTATCGGGTAACCTCAATGGAGATTCCGCAATGACCGCACAGAATAGCGTAAATCCCGCCAGTGCTGAGGACGGGCGGTCTACGCACCTGAAAAATGTGCACACTGCCGCTAAGATCGTCCTCGCGAAGATCGGCAGTCTGAAGCCGAAAGTGGCGATCATCCTCGGCTCCGGCCTTGGCGGGCTGGCCGATAAGGTCACCGATGCGGTGAAGATTTCGTACAAGGACCTGCCGGGTTTTCCTGTGCTGACGGTTGTCGGGCATTCGGGGGAATTGATCGCGGGCAAACTGGGCGGCGTCGATGTCATCGCGTTCAAGGGGCGCAAGCATTTCTATGAAACGGATGATCCCTACCCCTTAAAAACCATGATCCGCACGGCGAAGGCCGTGGGCGTGGAGACGCTGTTTGTGTCGAACGCGGCGGGTGCCTTGCGCCCCGACATGAAGGTGTCGGAACTGATGGCGATTTCCGACCATATCAATTACATGGGGCTCAGCCCGTTATCGGGCGCGAATGATGATGAATTCGGGCCGCGCTTCGTGCCGATGACCGATGCATGGGATACACATTTGCGCGCGCTGCTGATCGTGGCGGCGCAGAAACTGGACATCCCACTGCATGAAGGCGTCTATATGGCGTTCCGCGGGCCGACATTTGAAACGCCCGCCGAAATCCGCATGGCCATTAAAATGGGCGCAGATGCCGTGGGCATGTCCAGCGTGCCGGACTGCATCATCGCGCGTCATTGCGGCCTCAAAGTTGTGGGCTGTTCGATGCTGACCAATATGGGCGCGGGGCTGTCGGATGAAAAACTGAGCCATGCGCATACGCTGGAAATGGCGGCCAAGGGCGCGACCAATTTTGAACGTCTGGTGGCGGAGTTTGTAAAAAGCCTATGAAGTTTTTCGACAACCATACATCGCCCAATTTCGACGACCGCGCCAAGGGTGAAAAGGTCGAGATTATTGTTGTCCATTACACCGCCATGACATCGACGGAAGCCGTACTGGAAAAATTCGCCGATAAAGCATCAAAGGTCAGCAGCCATTACCTGATCGGCGAAAACGGCGATATTTATCAGATGGTGGGTGAGGACAAACGCGCCTGGCATGCCGGTATTTCCAGCTGGAACGGCAAGGACGACGTGAATTCACGTTCCATCGGCATCGAGATTTCGAACCGCAACGGCGAGCCCTATACCAAGGAACAATTATTCGCGCTGACGCTACTAATCAAAGACATCCAGTCGCGCCACGATGTGCTGCCGGAAAATATCGTCGGCCATTCCGATGTCGCGCCGAACCGCAAGCAGGATCCCGGCGAACATTTCCCGTGGCAGAAACTCGCCCGCCACGATATCGGCCGCTGGCCGAAACCGACGATTGCCGACAAATTTAATGCTGCCGCGGTTGCAAAAAAACCGCAGGAGTTGCGCGCCCTGTTCCGCGCCGCCGGTTATGGCGTGGACGGCCAGAAAACTAAAGACCTTGTGACCGCGTTCCAGCGCCGCTATGAACAGGAAATCTTCAAATCCGCCACCGCCGTGCCGGGCGATGCGACCGCGACAACCGTTGCGCGCCTCCGTGCCGTTGCGCGCATGAATTCGTTTGCGAACAAGAAACCGGCCTCGCCTACCGCGCCTAGTAAAGCCTGATGTCTTCTTTGCCGTAACGATTTACTCGAGTTCTTTAAGGTCCGTTTCAACTTTTTCCAAGCATGCCAAAACATCGATGCATGTTTTCATGCTAACGATTTTGAAATGCTGAATGTCAGGATCATCCCCGCCTTGATAATCAGGTAAGATTTTCTTCCAACGCGAATTAACCACTTTCATGAATGGATAAGTCACGCCAATCGGCAGTCTGGGAAAAAGGTTTAAATCAGATTTGATAACGTCGACAATATCACGAGATTCATCTTGAATTACAATCGCTTGCACATCGTAAAAACGAAGCCGCGTAAAACGGCCAGAACTTGTTATTAATGTTGACTGAGAGAGGATCTTTTTGAGCGCAGGATCTGCATCTTCGGGAATTTCGCCCGTCTCGCCAGTATCGTGGCTTTCGATAAGCTCAACTATGGCATCGGTGCCATCTAAATTCAGGCGAAGATTAATTAGAGACGAGCGAAAGGCGTCAGGCGCGGCGGCAATCTCGTAAAATTCTTCAGGTTCCATATCCAAGCCTATCGAAATAACCACGTTAGAGCAAGGATGTGAGGAAATGATGATATATAGCAACATTTATATTATGATCTAACAATTGCCACTAAGTAGAATTGTCCATGCTCCTGATCTCCGACGCCCCTTCCCCGAATTTCGGCCCGCGTGCGGGCGGCAAGAAGCCGGAATATTTGATCCTGCATTATACCGACACGCGCACGACGTTCGATGCGCTGCAGATATTGCAGAACCCCGAACGTCAGGTGAGTTCGCATTACCTTGTCGGCGATAACGGGCAGGTGATGCGGCTGGTGCCGGAGGAAATGCGGGCATGGCATGCGGGGAAATCGTGGTGGTCGGGCGAAACCGATATCAATTCGACATCCATCGGCATCGAAATCCAGAACCCGGGGCATGGATTTGGCTATGTGCCCTTCCCGCCCGTACAGATGCAGGCGGTGGCGGAATTGTGCCGCGATATCCTGAGCCGCAACCGCATCCTGCCCTATCACGTGCTTGCGCATTCCGATATCGCGCCCGCGCGCAAAAAAGACCCGGGCGAACTGTTCCCGTGGGATTATCTGGCCGCACAGCATGTGGGGCTGTGGCCAAAGCCGACCGACCGCGACGAGATCGAGGCGGAGGATATGATGGGCAATCTTGATGCCATCAAATCTCAGCTGACGCATTTCGGGTATGACCCGAGTCTCGACATGACCACCCTCATCACCGCCTTCCAGCGACATTTTGAGCCGGAAGTGTTTGCACAGGAAGAAAAGGTCGGCGTGGTATCTGTTAACACCGTTAAGTTGATAAAAGCCGTTGTGCGTCAACGGCTTGCCCTGCGCCCGAAAATCGCCTGAATTATTCATAATAAACTTGTCTTATCGGCGTTTTACGCCTAGTCTCCCCTTTGCCAGAAGGCTGGATGACCGCGGGTGCGCAAGCATTCGAGGAAAGTCCGGGCTCCATGAAAACACGGTGCCGGTTAACGGCCGGCGGGGGCGACCCCAGGGACTAGTGCCACAGAAAATATACCGCCGTCGCAAGACGGTAAGGGTGAAAAGGTGCGGTAAGAGCGCACCGCGGTCCTGGCAACAGGATTGGCAGGGAAAACCCCACCGGGAGCAAGGCCAAATAGGGAAGGCATGATGATCTTCGGATCGTCGGGTTTGTTTTTTAACCTCGTCTTCCGGGTTGGCTGCCAGAGGCGACAAGAGATTGTCGCCCCAGACGAATGGTTATCGCCACGCAAGTGGTACAGAACCCGGCTTACAGGCCTTCTGGCATATTATTTTCGCAGGTTCGCCTGCATATTTTGGAGTGTGTTTCGATGAGCTACGATCCCGTTGAAGGCGTCAATTACATCTTTGACCGCTATGCGTTCATGAACCAGATTTTGCAGGACGGCAAAAGCGACCTGCGCATTTCGGAAGCATCCACCAAGGATGAAATGAACAAGGCCTTCACGATCGCGCGCGGCATGTACCACCCCGACCGTCAGGCGCGCACCGGCGACGAAATGAAGCAAAAGGCCGAGCAAAAAACGAAACTGATCGTGGATTGCGAACGCTTCCTTTTGAACCCCGAATTGAAATCGTTTTACGACGACAAGCTTGCGGTGTTCCGCGAAACGAAGCCGCATCTGGTATCGGATAGCGGCAATGCGATCATCAGCCTGTCGGAAACGGTATTCGATATTTCGTCGCTGCTGTCGGACACCATTGTCGATACTTCCGGCTTTGAAGCGCAAGTAGAAGGCGATGCTGCAATACGACGAAAAGCGCGTGCAGCAGGTGAAATCGCTGCATGACATGATGCCCGACAACCCGCAAGTCAACAGCCTCTACCGTGACGCGCTGACGCAGGAATATGTGTACCTGACCCTGCTGGAAGATTCGGCATGGGCGAAAGTCGGTTACATGAACCGCCGCGAAAAAGAAGACGGATTCATGATCCGCGCGTCCGATTACACGAAACGCGTGGATGCCGCGCTGGAAACGGCCGCTGCCCGCGATATCGATTCAACGATCGAAAGCCACGGCGCGGTCGCCCGCATCGGCATGGCAAGAACGCCGCTGCAGCTGGAAGCCGCCGAAGGCACGGAAATTCCCGGCACCGAACTGATGGCGCCCGACCAGCACAAACGCCTGATGGAAAAATTCAAGGAAGTTGCGCATAAAAATTTCGAGATCCGCGCCGAATATGTGCGCGATATCGCAAAAAAGAAAGAAGCGACGCTGGAAACCCTGCTGTCGCTGTCGATCATCGAACCCGTCGGCGTGGAAGCGTCAGGCCAGACGAAATTCGATTTCTACATGGTCAACCCCGCATCCGATGAAAACGCCGCGCGCGTTGTGTACCGCCTGGAACTTGACCTTGCGACCGGCAATGCGGGCATCGGCGAAATGTACAGCGAACCCCTGACGCTGGACGAACTGAAGGCGAAGCCGGACACCCGCGCGGGCTTTGCGGTCACCCGCAACAATGAAATTTCCGACGTGATGCTGGAAACAGCCGCCGCATCGGAGCGTTTCCTGAACGCGCGCCTGAAGGCAGCGGAAGAAAAACCCGTGCCCGCCGCAGCCGCCACCGAAGAAAAACCGAAAGCCAAAGGCCCTGCACTGCGCCCCTAAACGGAGAATATGATGAGCACGGAAAGCTTCGACAAGGACAACGATTACACGCTGGTGCGAAACACCACCTATATAGCGACCGGCAACCACAACCGCAGCATTGCGCATATTTTCAATTTCAAATCGGCGCAAGTGACGACTGTGGCGCGCGAATGGATTTCGGGCAGCGCCGGCAACACCATCCACAGCCAGCTGGATGTGCGCAATTTCAGCGAGATCGACGGCAAGGACGAAATCCGCGACATGCACAAAAAACTGGTATCGCTGGGCGGCACCCCGCCCGCGATTGACGACATTCTGCCGCAATCGGCGGCGAAGCCGAAAACACTCACCGCGGGACTGAAATAATGCCGACATTCAAGCGCCTTGATGAAAGCTCGCTGCTCGTCCGCACCGATCTGGCGGAGGCGAAGGAATGGGGCGGCGCGCGCATTTCGCGTATCTTCAATTTCAAGGCGCGGCAGCTGACCACCATTTACGAACGCGGTGACGTGAAGGAGTTCCAGATTCCCGACGGCCATTATTCGTCCAAAACCGGTTACACAGCCGCCGTCACATCCGCGATGACCGTGCAGAATTTCCGCGACATCGAAGGCACCGAAGAAATCGCCGAGATGCATGCCAAACTGGTGAGCCTGAACGGCCGTCCGCCGAAGCTGGAAGACGTGCTGCCCGGCCAGCTGAACAAAAAACTGAAGGCGTAAAAACATGGAAGAACAATTCAACAAGGTCGGCGCGGCCACCCTGCGCATCGATTTCCGCCGCAACGAAATGAATTCCGGCGGCGTGGAGAAATACGACGGATATACCAAGCTGTTCAACTTCCTCGCCCGCGAAGTGACGACCATCCACCGCGACTGGCTGTTGGAAGGGCGCGGCAGCAGCGCCGCGGGCACGTCTTCGGTGGCGTCCCATACCACAATCCAGAGCTTTGACGAGCTGGCTTCCACCGCCGAAGTCGCGGCGATGCACCGCAAACTGGTCGAGCTGGGCGGCAAACCGCCGGGTCTTGATGAAGTACTGCCCGCGCAATTGAACAAAAAACCGGCGGGCTTGCGCAGCAATCCGTAAAATCACACCCTGAACGGCGTTAAGTTGAGCGTTAAGTTGATTTTCATAGGAGTGAAAAATGGCCGATGAAGAAATTTATGAAAAAGTAAACGACTATACGATCAGCGCCATCACCGATTTCGAGCGTCAGGACGGCGCCGACCCCGAACTCCGCCGGATTTTCAATTTCAAGGCGCGTCAGGTGACCAACATCTATTCGCAGTGGTACGGTGCGAGCGTTTCCAATTCGATGGTGATCCAGAAATTCAGCGAGCTCGACAGCCTCGACGAAGCAGCCGACATGCATCAACGCCTGCGCAATATGGGCGGCAGCCCGCCGCCGCTGGAGCAGGATGCGCTGGGCAAATCTCCCGCCCGTCCCGCGCTGCGCCCTTAAGCGCGAACGCTGCACCGGAATTCACCGGATTTTGCACCGTAATTGCACAGCCCTTCCGTTGACGGATTCGGCATCCCCATGTACATTATAAACGGGGTTGAATAAGGCATGGTTTTTCAGGGGTGTTTAGCCAGCCGGATTTGACGTAAATCAATAAATAAATGGCAGCGGCGGCAAGCCGCGCCGAAGTTTTTGGGGTTGCACAAGACCTTGGCCGATTTTAGCGATATTGCCGCCATGACGACGGCAAGCGGGCACATTCCGGTGATGCTGCGCGAAGTCCTGCAAACGCTGGCGCCGCGTGACGGCGGCGTGTATGTCGACGGCACGTTCGGCGCGGGCGGCTATACGCGCGAAATCCTTAAAAGAGCAAACTGCACCGTTTACGCCATCGACCGCGACCCGCATGCGATCGAGCGCGCCGATGCGATGGCGAAGGAATTCGACGGACGCTTGATTCCCGTACAGGGATGTTTTGGCGATGTCACATCGCTGCTGGCGGAACACGGTGTCGGCAAGATCGACGGCTTCGTGCTGGACCTTGGCGTTTCGTCGCTGCAGCTCTCCACGCCGGAGCGCGGGTTTTCATTTATGCATGACGGCCCGCTCGACATGCGCATGAGCCTGGATGGCACATCCGCAGCCGACGTGGTGAACCGCGCGCCGGAAAAAGAAATCGCGGATATCCTTTACACCTCTGGCGAAGAACGCGCATCGCGCGCGATTGCCAAAAAGATCGTCGCGTCGCGCCCGATCACCACGACCAAGGGCCTGGTGAATGTGGTGCATAGCGTGCTGCCGATGCATGGCGGCATGAAAATCGATACCGCCACCCGCACCTTTCAGGCGCTGCGCATTTTCGTGAATGACGAATTGGGGGAGCTGGAACGCGCGCTGGACTCCGCCGAAGAAATCCTGAACACCGATGGCCGGCTCGTCGTCGTGTCGTTCCATTCGCTGGAGGATTGGCGCGTAAAGCATTTCCTGAAGGAAAAGACCGGCCGCACATCGAATGTGTCGCGCCATCTGCCCATCAAGGAAGACAATCGCAAATCAAGCTTCACGGTCGAGGCGAATAACGGGTTGTCGCCGCAACCGGACGAAATTCTGGCCAACCCCCGCTCACGTTCCGCCCGGCTGCGTTACGGCATCCGCACGGCGGCACCCGTCATGGAGGCACTGCATGCGTAAAACGGCGATGCTCTGGCTTGTACTGGCGGTTCTGTGCGGCGGGATGCTGTTCCAGACCAGCCAGCGCGTGACCGACGGAAGGACGCAACTGGCCGGCATCGAAGCGGCGGCGCGCAAGGAAGACGAACACCTGCGCGTGCTGCAGGCCGAGTGGAGTTATCTGAACCAGCCCGACCGTCTGGAAAAATTGTCGAACCAATTCCTGCACCTGGCGCCGCTGAAGGGCAAACAATTCGCCAAGGTCGCAGACCTGGAACAGCGCCCCGTGGATGTGGTCGCCTCCACAAATCCCGTGATTGATCCCGAAGCGTCTGTGGCTCCCGTTGTAACTGCCGAAGAACCAGTTGCCATCGCACCGGTTGTAAAAACCGCCCCCGTCCCCGCAAAAATCGCTACGCCCCTGATCAAGCCGCAGCCCGTTGTGAAGGCGACGCCGCAACCGTCACTGGTCTGGAAAGCGCCGCCCCCGCCCGCCGCCCGCAAGCCGGGCGTGGCATGGAGCGCACCGCAGCCGGGCAGAAATCCGCCACCCTCTCCTGCTCCTGCCCCTGCCGCACAGGCGCAGCAGCAGCAACCGCGCCAGTTCGGCGATCTCATGAAAAGCCTGGGGGTGCAGTAACGATGTCGGGCATTTTTCAACGCGATAAAATGGACATTCCGGGCGAACGCTCATCGACCCTTGGCCTTGCGAAAACGCGCCTGGTGCTGGTGGCATCGGTTTTCGTGCTGGGCTATCTTGCGATTTCTCTCCGCCTGACCGATCTGACATTGCTCCGTGACCGCCCCGCGCCCGAAACCGCATCAATGGGCGGCGAAGGCGTGAAGCCGCTGACAAAACCCCTGCGCGGCACAATTGTCGATCGCAATGGCGAATTGATGGCGACATCGCTTGCCATGCCGTCCGTTTTTGCCAATAACACGCTGATCGACGACCCCAAACAGGTCGCGCATGAACTGGCCGGTATCCTGACCGAGCAAAAAGAAGCCGATCTGTTGAAAAAACTGGCCTCGGGCCGTAAATTCGTCTGGATACAGCGCAACATCACGCCGCGACAGCAATATGCGATCAATGCGCTGGGCCACCCCGGCCTTGGTTTTCAGGATGAAGACCGCCGCATTTACCCCGCCGGTTCACTGGCCGCGCACATCACCGGCTATACCGATGTGGACGGCCGCGGCATCGCGGGCATCGAAAAACTTGGCAACGCGCAGCTGGAAAAGGGCGACAAGCCCGTTGCGCTCACGATTGACCTGCGCGTGCAGCATATCCTGCACCGCGAACTGGCGGCATCGATGGAAAAATTCCGCGCCAAGGCCGCGGCGGGCGTCGTGATGGATGTGAATACCGGCGAAATCATCGCCATGGTGTCGCTGCCCGATTTCGACCCGCACCATCCGTCATCCGCAACCGATGACGGCAAATTCAACCGCGTCAGCCTCGGCGTGTTTGAAATGGGCTCGACGTTCAAGCTTTTTTCGACCGCGGCGGCGCTCGACAGCGGCCGCGTGAGTTTCGGCAGCACGTTCGACACGACGCAGCCCATTAAAATCGGGCGCTTTACGATCAGCGATTACCACGCGCTGCGCCGCGTGCAGTCGGTGCCTGAAATTTTCATGCATTCGTCCAACATCGGCACCGCGCGCATGGCGCAGACGATGGGGCCGGAGGGGCTGAAGGATTTCTACAAGCGCATGGGTTTCTTCGCACAGGTGCCGGTCGATATCCCCGAGCGCGGCTGGCCGCTGTTTCCCAACCCGTGGCGCGAAGTGAGCACGCTCACCGCTTCCTTCGGGCATGGCATCGCGGTATCGCCGTTGCATCTGGTCCGCGCGGCATCGGCATTGGTGAATGGCGGCGTGATGGTGGTGCCGCAACTGGTAAAAAAAGATTCCAAGACGCTGCTGCCGCAATCGCCCGCGGGCGAACGTGTGGTGACGCCGCAAACATCGCTGAAGGTACGCCAGCTGATGGAGCTGACCGTCGCCGAAGGCACGGGCAGCAAGGCCGCGGTTGAAGGCTATAACGTGGGCGGCAAGACCGGCACGGCGGAGAAAAACAAGAATGGCCGCTATGACCACAACTCCCTGATGTCGTCCTTCATCGGCGTCTTCCCGATTGGCGAGCCGCGCTATGCGGTGCTGGCGATGATGGACGAACCGAAACCGGCGCCCGACACCTTCGGTTACGCAACGGGCGGCTGGACCGCAGCGCCCGTCGTGGGCCGCGTGATCGAACAGATGGGTCCGCTATACCAAATTCCGCCGTCGCTGGACACATCCGGCGAAATCATGAACGACATGGCACAATACATCAAGGGAGCGAAGAGTGCGTCTACTGGAGCTGATCGGTGATGCAGACGGGGTGACGGTTAGCAACCGCGCCCGCGCCGCAGAACTGGACATTACGGGACTTACCGCCGACAGCCGCGAAGTGCGCGCAGGTTACCTGTTCGCCGCATTCCCGGGTAACAAGGTGGATGGCCGCGATTTCATCGCCGATGCGATTGCGCGCGGTGCCACCGCTATCCTTGCGCCCGAAGGCCTCTCCGCTGTCGGCATCGGCGGCGTCGTTGTAACCGACACCAACCCGCGCCAGCGATTTGCACATATGGCCGCAACATATTTCGGCCGCCAGATGGATACTGTGGTTGCCGTGACCGGCACCAATGGCAAAAGCTCGACCGTTAATTTCTGCCGACAGATCTGGCAGTCGATGGACCATGCTGCCGCCTCGCTCGGCACCATCGGCATCATCGCAAATATCGGCAATGGCGGCGATATCAACCGCGCCGGATCGCTGACAACACCGGACCCCGTCACGCTCCATTCCGAAATTGCGGAGCTGGAGGCGGCGGGCGTCACGCATCTGGCCATCGAAGCATCATCGCAGGGCATGGATCAATACCGCCTGGACGGCTTGAAAATTTCCGCCGCCGGTTTTACCAACCTGACGCGTGACCATCTGGATTACCACGGCACGATGGACAAATATTTTGATTCCAAGGCGCGGCTGTTCAGCGAAATGATGGCCCCCGATGGCATCGCCGTCATCAATGCCGATAGCGATTATGCCGGCAAGGTGCGCGCCGTCTGTGAAAAGCGCGGCCTGCGCGTGATTGATTTCGGCACGGGCGCATCCGACATCCGCCTTGTGCGCCGCAAGCCGCTGCCGGGCGGGCAATTCATGGAATTGCAGCTGTTCGGCGAACGATACGAATTGGAACTGCCGCTGGTCGGTGATTTTCAGGCGTCAAACGCGCTGTGCGCGCTTGGCCTTGTGATCGCCGAGAAGCCGGATGACCGCGGCATGCATATGCGCGCGGTCTACGCGCTTGAAAAACTGCAGAGCGTGCGCGGGCGTCTGGAATACGCGGCAAAGCATCCGAATGGCGCTGCGATCTATGTCGACTACGCGCATTCACCGGATGGGTTGGAGACCATGCTGAACGCGCTGCGCCCGCATACGCAGAACAAATTGCATGTTGTATTCGGGTGCGGCGGCGACCGCGATAAAGGCAAAAGACCCATGATGGGCGAAATCGCCATGCGTCTGGCCGACCGCGTGATCGTGACGGACGACAACCCGCGCACCGAAGATGCAAATGCCGTGCGCGCCGATATCATGAAGGGCTGCCCCGATAAATTGAAAGTAACCGAGATGGCCGGTCGCCGTGATGCGATCCGCGCCGCTGTTGCCAAACTGTCGCCCGGCGACGTGCTGGTGATTGCGGGCAAGGGCCATGAACAGGGCCAGATCGTGGGCAAGGAAATCTTGCCTTTTGACGATGTGACCGAGGCGAAAAACGCCGTATTGGAAGTGACGAAATGACAGACAAGCAGGTTTTGTGGACATCGAAAGACGCCGAAGCCGCGACGAAGGGCAAAGCAAGCGTTACCTTCGACGCAACAGGCGTATCGATCGATACCCGCACTTTGAAAAAGGGCGAATTGTTCCTGGCGCTGAAGGGCGATGCGCTTGACGGGCACAATTACATCGAGGCGGCGTTCAAGGCCGGCGCATCCGCCGCCGTGGTGGAGGAATCATTCCAGCCGAAAGACGCCAGCTGGCCGCTGCTGCGCGTGGCCGATACCACCAGGGCGCTTGAAAACCTTGGCACCGCCGGGCGCGCCAGATCCAAGGCAGTGATTGTCGGCGTGACGGGGTCGGCCGGCAAGACCGGCACGAAAGAAATCCTGTATGTGCTGTTCAGCGCCCTTGGCGAAACACATGCCAGCAAGAAAAGTTTCAATAACCATTGGGGCGTGCCGCTGTCGCTGGCCAACCTGCCGCTGACCGCGCAATATGCCGTGTTTGAAATGGGCATGAACCATGCGGGTGAAATGACGATGCTGTCGTCATGGGTGAAGCCGCACTTCACGCTGATCACGACGGTCGAGCCCGCGCATATCGAACATTTCAAAACGGTCGAGGCGATTGCCGATGCGAAGGCTGAAATTTTCACCGGCATGACCGAAGACGGCGTGGCCGTTCTGCCCGCCGATAACGCGCATTTCAAGCGCCTGAAGACGGCCGCCGAGAAACAGGGCTTGCGCAAAATTTACGGATTTGGCGAAGAAGACGAAGACGCGCAATCGCGGCTTGTCGATTGCGCGCTGCATGCCGATAGCAGCCGCGTGACCGCCGATATTCTGGGCGAGCGCGTGAAATATAAGCTGGGCATACCCGGCAAGCATATCGTGATGAACAGCCTTGGCGCGATGACGATTGTGAAGGCAACGGGCGGCAATTTGCAAAAGGCTGCGGATGCGCTGAAAAATGCCGAAGCGACCGAAGGCCGCGGCAACCGCATCAGCCTCAGCCTTGCCGATGGCCAGCCCCCGCTGACGATCATCGACGAGAGCTATAACGCCAACCCCGCATCGATGGCGGCGGCGTTCCGCGTGTTTGAAATGGCCGTGCCGCCCGAGGGCGGCCGCCGTATCGCCGTGCTGGGCGATATGCTGGAACTGGGCAAGGATGGCCCGCGCCTTCATGCGGATCTTGCGAACCCGTTACTGCGCGCGAAAATCGATTTGCTGTACTGCTGTGGCCCGCAGATGGACGCCCTCTATCAGGCGCTGCCGGAACCATGGCGCGGCGGCCATGCGAATGACAGCCGCGCACTGGCGGCGATGGTGGTCGAGGCCGTGAAGCCTGGCGATGTGCTGCTGGTCAAGGGATCGGCGGGCAGCAAAATGGGCTATATCGTGCACGAATTGCAAGTGGCGCGGGAAAAGACGAAGGAACAACGTAATGCTGTATAACCTGCTATACCCGCTAGCGACGGAATACCAGATCTTCAACCTGTTCAAATACATCACCTTCCGTGCCGGCGGCGCGATGATCACGGCGATGCTGATTTGCTTTATCGTCGGCCCCGCATTTATCCGCTGGCTGAAATCGAAAAAGGCGGAACAGCCGATCCGCTCCGACGGCCCCGAAAGCCACCACAAGAAAAAAGGCACGCCGACCATGGGCGGCCTCATGATTATTTTCTCCGTCACGCTATCCACATTGCTGTGGGTGGATGTAAAAAATCCCTATATGTGGGTCGTGTTGTGGGTGTTTATCGGCTTTGGCGCGATCGGTTTCTTTGACGATTACGCGAAGCTGACGATAAAAGGCAGCAAGGGCGTACCCGGCAAGCTGCGGTTGTTGCTGGAGGGCGCGATTGCACTGGTCGCGGTACTGGCCGTAATGAACCTGACGACCGGCCCGCTGGGCAGCAGCCTTGCCTTTCCGTTCCTGAAAGACACGCTGCTGAACCTGGGCTGGTTCTTTATCCCCTTTGGACTGTTCGTAATCGTTGGTGGCGCGAATGCGGTGAACCTGACCGACGGGCTTGATGGTTTGGCGATCGGCCCCATCATGATCACGGCGGCAAGCTTCGGGATTATTTCTTACCTTGTCGGCAATGCGGTGTTCGCCGAATACCTGCAAATCCATTATGTGCGCGATTCAGGCGAGCTGGCCGTGTTCTGCGGCGCGCTGCTGGGCGCGGGTCTTGGATTTTTGTGGTACAACGCGCCGCCTGCAATGGTGTTTATGGGCGATACCGGATCATTGGCCATGGGCGGCGCGCTGGGCGCGCTGTCGGTCGTGACGAAGCATGAAATCGTGCTGGGCATCATCGGCGGGCTGTTCGTGATTGAAACGCTGTCGGTCATCATCCAGGTCGTGTC
The DNA here is from genome assembly GCA_038247245.1 of Bdellovibrionales bacterium. Classification (GTDB taxonomy): domain Bacteria; phylum Pseudomonadota; class Alphaproteobacteria; order Micavibrionales; family UBA2020; genus JAPWJZ01. Next base: position 16,198 of record JBBRVE010000017.1, read on the forward strand.
TTTCAAGACGCGCGGCAAGCGCGTGTTCAAGATGGCGCCCATCCACCACCATTTCGAAAAGCAGGGCTGGCCGGAGACGCAGGTCGTGATCCGTTTCTGGATCATCTCGATCATCTTCGCACTGGTCGGCCTCGCGACGCTGAAGCTGAGGTAACATGATCGACCTTGGACCCCTTAAAGAAAAACTGAACGGCAAACCCGTCCTGATCGTGGGGCTGGGAAAGTCGGGCATGCCGGTGTTCGAAGCCTGCAGTGCTGCGGGCATTGATACCATCCTGTGGGACGATACGCCCGCGTCGCGCGATGCGGCGGCAAAAAACGCAGTGGTCAAAGACCCCGCAGATATCGATTTCAATACCGTCGCCCTTGTCTGCCTGTCGCCCGGCATCCCGCTGACGCACCCGACCCCGCACCCGGTTGTTGCAAAAGCAAAAGCGGCGGGCGTGGAAGTGACCGGCGATATCGAGCTGTTCCACCGCGCGAAGCCGAAGGCGAAAACCATCGGCATCACCGGCACGAACGGCAAATCGACCACGACCGCGCTGATCGGACATATATTAAAAGAGGCGAATATCCCCTCCGCCGTTGGCGGCAATATCGGCGAAGCGGTGCTGACGCTGCCCGAACTGCCGGATGACGGTATATATGTGCTGGAAATGTCGTCGTACCAGACCGACCTTGCCACCACTTTCGCGCCCCAGATTTCGCTGCTGGTCAATACCAGTCCGGACCACCTTGACCGTCACGGCGACATGACAGGTTATATCGCCGCCAAGGAACGCATGTTCCGCGGCCCCGGCGTTGCGGTCATCAGCATGGATGACGAAGGCTGCAATGGTGTTTACGAGCGGCTGAAGGCCAAGGCGCAGCGGCGGATCATTCCGGTATCGGTCGTGCGCCCGCTGACGCACGGCGTGTTCGCGTCGAAGGAAGGCGTACTGTTCGACGGTAAAAACAAAATCCTCGACCTCAATACCTGCAAGGCATTGCAAGGGCAGCATAACTGGCAGAACGCCGCGATGGCCTATGCCGCCACACATGAGTCGATTGCCGATACAGCCGTGATCGTGAAGGCGATGCAGAGCTTCCCGGGCCTTGCCCACCGCCAGAACATCGTGCGGCATATCGGCCCCGTCGCCTATATCAATGACAGCAAGGCCACCAACGATCAGGCCGCCGCGATGGCGCTGCGCACGTTCAATCCCATCTACTGGATTGCGGGCGGCAAGCCCAAAGAAGGCGGCTATGCGGATTGCAGCAAATACCTCTCGAATGTGCGCCACGCCTTTCTCATCGGACAGGCCGAAAACGAAATGGCCGAATGGTTGCAGGGCAGCGGCACGGCCTTCACCCGCTGCGCCACGATGGACAAGGCCGTCGAGGCCGCGCATTTGATGGCGCAGCAGGAAACCGCCGACAAGGCCGTCGTCCTGCTGTCACCGGCCTGCGCCAGCATGGACCAGTTCAAAAATTTCGAGCATCGCGGCGATGTGTTCACTGAATTGGTAAAGGCGCTGAAGCCCCTGCCGCTCGAGCCCAAAAAATCCGCAACCGGAGGAAAAGCATGACGCAGTCCCGCACGGCCGAAAACGGTTACCAGCGCACCGATAAATCGATCGTCGGCCGCTGGTGGTGGTCGGTCGACCGCTGGACGCTGGGCGCGCTGCTGCTGCTGGTCGTGATCGGCATCGTTTTGGTATCGGCGGCATCGCCCGCGGTGGCGGAGCGCATTCACCTGCAGCCGTTTTATTTCGTGTACCGTCATATCGCATTTTTAATTCCCGCGCTGGGCATCATGTTCGGCGTGTCGCTGCTGGGGCGCAAGATGCTGTGGCGCACGGCGCTGATCGTGCTGGGCGTATCGATGGTGTTGATGCTGGCGACGATTTTTTTCGGGGTCGAGATCAAGGGTGCGACGCGCTGGATACGCATTCTGGGATTTTCGCTGCAGCCGTCTGAATTCGCCAAGCCTGCCTTTGCGGTTGTCTGCGCATGGCTGATGGCGCGCCACCATGCGCAGCCGGGTTTCCCCGGCCAGCAACTGGGCACGGGGGTTTATGCGATGGTGCTGGGCCTGCTGCTGTTGCAGCCCGACCTTGGCATGTCGCTGGTTTTATCGTCCATCTGGGCGGTGCAGATTTTTCTGGCGGGTTTGCCGATGCTGCTGGTCGTGGGCTTGGCCGTGCTGGGCGCGGTCGGTATTTTCAGCGCCTATATGTTCTTCCCGCACGTGGCGAGCCGCATTGACCGTTTCCTTGATCCCTCCAGCGGTGACAATTATCAGGTACAAAAATCTCTGGATGCGTTTTCGAATGGCGGATTGTTCGGCACCGGCCCCGCGCATGGCCAGGTGAAACTGAACCTGCCCGATGCCCATGCCGATTTCATCTTCGCCGTTTGCGGTGAAGAAATGGGGCTGATCGCAGCGGTGATGCTCGTCTGCATTTTCGGCTTTATCTTGCTGCGTTCTGTCATTCGTGTGATGAACAGCGAAGATTTGTTTATTGTCCTCGCTTCGGGCGGTTTGCTGACCCAGTTCGCGTTGCAGAGCCTGATCCATATGGGATCCTCGCTTCAATTGTTGCCGGCCAAAGGCATGACGTTGCCGTTCATCAGCTATGGCGGCTCGTCCCTTCTCTCGCTCGGCCTTGCGATGGGGATGCTGCTGTCATTGACGCGCAAACGCACGCATGGTTCGCCCAGCGGCAACTGGCGCGGCTGGACGCTGGGGGAAGGCAATGCCTAGTTCCAAAACCATCGTTCTGGCGGCGGGCGGCACCGGCGGGCATTTGTTCCCGGCGGAGGCGTTGGCATTGGAACTGGTGGCGCGCGGGCACAAGGTCGTGATTTTGACGGACAAACGCGGCCATGCGTTCAAGAGCCTTGGCACGGCCGTCGACATTCATACGGTCAAGGCGGCGACATTAAAACCGGGCATCGTTTCAAAAATGATAGCCGTGGTCGATATGGGCGTCGGCATCGTGCAGTCGCTGCAGCTGCTGAAAAAATACAAGCCCGATGTGATCGTGGGATTTGGCGGTTACCCGTCATTCCCCGGTGTGTTCGCAGGCCAGCTGTTGAAAATCCCGACCATCTTGCATGAACAGAATGCTGTGCTGGGCAAGGCGAATGTGTGGCTGGCCGATCGCGCGATGAAAATTGCAACGAGCCTGCCGGATACCAAGGGCATCAAGCCTGCAAACCGGAATAAAGTTAAAGTGACCGGCAACCCGGTACGCGCATCGATCATCGCCGTGCGCGACAGCGCGTATGAACTGCCGACGACCGATTTGAAGCTGTTCATCACCGGCGGCAGCCAGGCGGCGAAGGTGTTTGCCGATGTCATCCCCGACGCCGTTCAGAAACTGCCCCATGAGCTGCAAAAACGCCTGTTCGTCGTGCATCAGGTGCGCGAAGACACGATGGCGGAGACGGAGCGCAAATACCGCATGGCGGGCATCCGGTCGGAAATCAAATCTTTCTTCGGCGACATGCCGGAGCGCCTGAAAACCTGCCACCTGTTTATCGGCCGCGCGGGCGCATCGACGGTCGCCGAAATTGCGGCGGTCGGCCGCCCCGCCATTTTCGTCCCCTATCCCGGCCATCAGGACATGCAGCAGAAACACAATGCCGAGGTGATTTCGAACGAAGGCGGCGCCTGGGTCATGTTGCAGGACAACTTTACGGCAGAAAGTTTGGCCGCGAAGCTGCAAGAGTTTATGCAAAACCCGCAAACCCTTGAAATTGCTGCCGCTGCCGCCAAATCCTGCGGCCAGCCGGATGCCGCCAAAAACCTTGGCGATCTTGTGGAAAATCAAATTAACGGCTAAAACTTCGTTTCAATAAAAAAGGCAGCGCACATGACCCTCAATTTTCCTTTCCCCATCGGCACTGTGCATATCATCGGCATCGGCGGCATCGGCATGAGCGGCTATGCCGAGGTCCTGCATCACCTTGGTTATAAGGTGCAGGGGTCGGACATGAACGAAAACGCGAATGTGCTGCGCCTGCGCTCCATCGGCATTGAGGTTTCAATCGGCCATGCGGCGAAAAACATCATCAATGGCGACGGCCAGCCCTGCGGCGTGGTCGTGAAATCGACCGCCGTGAAGGACACAAACCCTGAAATCATCGCGGCCAAGGAACAGAACATCCCCGTTATCGCGCGCGTTGCGCTGCTGGCGGAACTGATGAAATCGAAATGGTGCGTCAACGTTTCCGGCACGCATGGCAAGACAACCACCACATCCATGATCGGCCATGTGCTGGAGAAATCCGGCATCGACCCCACCGTCATCAACGGCGGCATCATCAATGCCTATAGTTCGAACACCCGCATGGGCAAATCGAACTGGATGGTTGTTGAATCGGATGAAAGCGACGGCACGTTCAACAAGCTGCCAAGCGTCGCCTCGATCATCACGAATATCGATCCTGAACACATGGATTACTACGGCGATTTCGAGGCGGTGAAAGAGGCTTATGTCGCTTATGCGCACAACCTGCCCTTCTACGGCATCGTGGTGGCCTGTATCGACCATCCGGTGGTGGCAGAACTGATCCCGCAATTCCAGCGCCGCGTGATTTCATACGGTTTCAGCGACAAGGCGGATTTGCAGGCACATAACGTGCGGACGACGCCCGAGGGCCTGATCTTTGACATACGCGTGAATTGCCAGTTGCTGGAAAATTTCCCGCGCGACATTACGGGCGTAAAGCTGCCGATGTTCGGCCCGCATAACGTGCTCAATTCACTGACCACCTTCGCAATCGGCCATCATATCGGCATCGAACCCGCAAAGATCGTGGCGGCTCTCGCGAAATTCTCGGGCGTGAAGCGTCGCTTCACCACCACGGGCATCGTGAATGGCGTGACTGTGATCGACGATTACGGACATCACCCCGTTGAAATCAACGCCGTACTGAAGGCAGGCCGCGACGCGGTCGCGGGTAACAAAAGCAAAGACGGCAGCGTTGGCCGCATAATCGCCCTTATGCAGCCGCACCGCTATTCGCGCCTGTCGTCATTGTTCGATGAATTCTGCGGCTGCTTCACGCTGGCCGATGAAGTCATCATCGCCGATGTGTATGCAGCCGGCGAAGAGCCGATTGCGGGCGTGAACAAGGACGCGCTTGTCAGCTGCATCCGCCGCAAGGGAAAAGATAAAGTCCACGCGCTGGAAAACCCCGCCGCACTGGCCCCGCTGATTGCCAATATCGTGAAGCCCGGCGATTTCGTGATCTGCCTGGGCGCAGGCACGATCACCAACTGGGCATACGCACTGCCGAAGGAACTGGAGCAAATCTGGGGCCTTGGCGCAAAAAAGGCTAACGGGACGAAATAAATATGTCCGCGCTGATTTCGCCCCGTGATGACGACGGCTTTCGCTTTCCGCCCGGTTTGATTGACCGGTTGCCGGAGGTGGCGGGGCGCCTGACGGAAAATTCCGCGCTGGGCCACATGACATGGTTCGGCGTCGGCGGCCCTGCCGAAGTTCTGTTCAAGCCGGAAGACCGCGAAGACCTGATCAATTTCATTACCCATTGCCCGAAAGACATTCCCATCACCATGCTGGGCGTGGCATCGAACCTGATTATCCGCGATGGCGGCGTACCGGGCGTCGTCATTCGCCTTGGCCGCGAATTTGCAGGCATCGAAGCCGCCGATATGAATGTGACGGCCGGCGCTGCCGCCCTCGACATGAACGTCGCCCTGACCGCCGCAAAGCATGAAATCGCGGGGCTGGAATTCCTGTCCGGCATCCCGGGCACGATCGGCGGCGCGCTGCGCATGAATGCCGGTGCCTATGGCGGCGAGACGAAAGACGCGCTGATTTCAGCCGAAGTGCTGTTCCGCGACGGCACAGTCAAGCACATGACGCCCGATGACATGGGCATGTCATACCGCCATAACGACCTGCCAACGGACGTGATTTTCATTTCTTCCCTGTTAAGGGGCCGCGCGGGCGTCAAATCCGAGATCGAAGCCAAGATGGACGAGATCAAGACCAAGCGCGCCGAAAGCCAGCCGATCCGCACGAAAACAGGCGGGTCAACCTTCGCCAATCCCGACGGCAAGCGCGCATGGCAGCTGGTCGACGAAGCGGGCTGCCGTGGCTTCAAGGTCGGCGGCGCGGAGATTTCGAGCCTGCATTGCAACTTCATGATCAATTCGGGCGGTGCGACCGCCGCCGATATCGAAAGACTCGGCGAAGAAGTACGCAAACGTGTTGCCGAAAACTCGGGCATCATGTTACGCTGGGAAATCAAGCGCATCGGCATTCCGCTTGAAAAAGACCACGACATTTTAGAATTCATGAAACGGGAAGCATCCCAATAATGGCCAAGACGGTTGCAGTGTTGAAGGGTGGCTGGTCGTCGGAGCGCGATGTATCGCTGTCTTCCGGCGCCGAATGCGCCAAGGCGCTCCGTCAAAAAGGCTATGACGTCAAAGAGATAGACGTGAAGCGCGACCTGATGGACCTTGTCCGCCAGCTCTCCCCCGCGCCCGATGTAGTTTTCAACGCGCTGCACGGCACATGGGGCGAAGACGGCTGCGTTCAGGGCGTGCTGGAAATCATGGGCATCCCCTATACGCATTCCGGCCCGCTCGCTTCGGCGCTGGCGATGAACAAGCAAAAAGCAAAAGAAGTCCTGAAGCCGCTGGGCGTGCCCTGCCCCGAAGGACAGCTGCTGCATATCGACGATATCCGCGCGAACAAAGTGCCGTTCAAGCAGCCCTATGTGGTGAAGCCGAACAACGAAGGCTCGTCCGTCGGCGTATATATAGTGCGCCAAGGCGACAACAAGCCCCCGATGGGTCTCGACAAATGGGCATACGGCCCCTACGCATTGGTCGAAAAATACATTCCCGGCCGCGAATTATCGGTCGGCGTGATGGGAAAACGTGGCGAGAAGCCGCGCGCTTTGACCGTTACGGAAATCAGCACGAATTTAGATTTCTACAATTACGAAGCGAAATATGCCACGGGCGGATCGGTTCACACCGTCCCTGCCGCTATTTCCCGCGATGTGTTCGACGAAGCGTTGCGCATCGCCGCCTTCGCGCATGAAAATTTAGGCTGCACGGGTGTCACGCGCAGCGATTTCAGGTACAATGACAACGAGCCGGGTGTTTCGGGGCTTTATTACCTCGAGACAAATACGCAACCCGGCATGACGCCTACTTCGCTGGTTCCGGAGCAGGCGTTGCACATGGGGATGAGTTTTGGGGATCTTGTGGAGTGGCTCGTCGAAAACGCGGCGGTTCACACCTAGAGATCAAGACTTGGGGATAGATGAAGCTGTTCAAAAAGCGCGAAGCACCGCTGTCGCGCCGGAGCATGCGACTTTGGCTGCTCCGATTCCGTAAAGTTGGGATCGTCATGATCGCTGTCGGCGTTATCGCCGGCGCGGGCGTTTCCTGCTGGAATAACGGCACCTTTGGCAAAATCCAGAACTGGGCGCAGGAAAAAACCCTGACCGTGACCGCGAGCATGGGTTTCAAGGTCAAAGACATCATCATCACGGGGCGCAACCGTGTTTCTGCGCCCGAATTGCTGGAAGCGCTTGGCATTAAACAGGGCGATCCGATTTTCAACGCCGATATCGCGGCGGCACAGCTCGCCCTCTCTGAAATTTCATGGGTCAAGGATGTGTCGGTCACGCGCCGCCTGCCGGACGCCATTCATATTGAACTGACCGAACGCAAGCCCGTTGCGTTGTGGCAGTACCAGAAAAAGATTTCGGTGATCGATATCAATGGCCGCGCGCTGACGACCCGGAACCTCGATAAATTCCGCGACCTGCCGCTGGTAGTGGGTGAAAACGCGCCGCTGCATGTGGCGCCGCTGCTGGACCTGCTGCATGCGGAGCCCGTGGTTGCCAACCAGCTGTCATCGGCCAGCCGCATCGGCGGCCGCCGCTGGGATCTGCGCCTGAAAAATGGCGTGACCGTGAAATTACCGGAAAAAGACACCGAACTCGCGCTGCGCCGTTTGGCGGCGGGTGCGGAATCCGACGGCTTGTTCGATAAAAACATACTGGGCATCGACCTGCGCATTCCCGACCAGATGGTTGTGGATGCGGTGGTGACGACGCCCCCAAAAAAAACGATCTGATAAGACGACAAAAATAAAAAGACTATAAAAAAAGCACACGAAGCGAGGACAAAAAGATGAAGAAGAATCCCCCACAGGTGGAATCCGTTTCGGCCACCGGCCAGAACGCAACCGGAACACCGGTGCAGCTGCCCGCGAACAGCCAGAAAACCACGCTGAAACCGGCGGTGCGCAGCAAACAGGAAAACCTGTTTTCGCGCAACATCATCGCCGGTATCGATATCGGGTCGTCGAAAATCGTCTGCTTCATCGCCGAAATCAAGAGCCATGGCACGATTGAAGTCATCGGCATCGGCCATCAGGCGTCGCGCGGCGTCAGGGCCGGCACGATCATCGACCTGAAGGCCTGCGAAACCGCCATCGCCCATGCCGTGGAGGCCGCAGAGCTGATGGCGAAATCGCATTTGCAGGGGCAGCCGATCAAATCCGTTTTCGTGAACGTGGCGGGGCAGCACACCCTGTCGCACCGCCTGCCCGTGAATGTGCGCATTTCCGGCCATGAAGTGTCGGAGCGCGATGTGCGCAATGCGCTGGCGCAGAGCCGCAACGTGGCCGTCGCCGGCCGCGACGAACTGATCCACGTGATCGCCGCGAATTTTTCCATCGACAAGCAAAAGGGTATTCTTGAACCCATCGGCATGACCGGCCAGAGCCTGGATGTCATCCTGAGCCCCGTCACCGCCATGATGCCCGTCACCCGCAACATCGCAAACGTGATGCACCAGAACCATCTGGAGGTTGAAGGCTATTGCGCGTCATCCTATGCCGCAGGCCTTGCGACGCTGGTGGAAGATGAAAAAAATCTCGGCTGCACCGTGATCGACATGGGCGGCGGATCGACCAATATCGGCGTGTTTTCCGAAGGAAAACTGGTATATACCTCGGCGGTCGCACTCGGCGGCCAGCATGTGACGAATGATATAGCGATCGGCCTTACCACTTCGCTTGCCGATGCGGAGCGTATCAAGACGCTGTATGGCGCCGCGCAATCGACGCACATGGACGACACCGCAACGATCGATGTGCCGCCGGTTGGCGAAGAAGAACATTCGCAACCGAATTACGTGCCGAAATCATACCTGTGCGGCATCATCCAGCCGCGCATCGAAGAAACATTCGAGCATGTGCGCGCGAAGCTGGTCGATAACGGCATCGATAAAATCGCAGGCCGCCGCGTTGTGCTGACAGGCGGCGCATCGCAACTGCCGGGACTTTGCGAGATTGCAAAATTAATTCTCGACAAGCAGGTGCGCCTCGGCCGCCCGCAAAAAATCAAAGGCCTTGCTGAATCCACAGGTGGTCCTGCGTTTTCTGCCTGTGCCGGATTGCTTCATTACGCGGCCGAGCATGCGGAAGAAATTCCGCGCGCCCAACAAAGTTACGGCTTCAACCTCTCGATGGGCTTTTCCGGCAACGTGCTGCAAAAGGTCACACATTGGTTGAAGGAGAATTGGTAAGCGACTCAACACACAACGTCTTTTGCTTTCCGGCGCTTCTCCGTCTCGATTTTCGGATTTTATTCGGGGAAATGAACAGTCAAAAAAAGTGCAACTTCAATGCAATATGACTCTGGAAAGCTTGATTCGACTTAATATAGAATCATCAAATCGAAGCGGAGGACAAAAACAATGGCTATCAACATAAGAATGCAAACACAGACGAACAGACTGAAACCGAAGATCACCGTCATTGGTGTCGGCGGCGCGGGCGGCAATGCCGTCAACAACATGATCAACTCCGGCCTTGAAGGCTGCGAGTTCCTCGTGTGCAACACGGACGCGCAAGCGCTCGAAGGAAATGAGGCCGCCCATAAAATCCAGCTCGGCGTGAATGTCACGCGCGGTCTGGGCGCCGGCGCAAATCCCGAGATCGGCTGCGCAGCCGCTGAAGAATCTATTGATGAAATCCTGGCTTATCTCGAAGGTTCGAACATGGTGTTCGTGACCTGCGGCATGGGCGGCGGCACCGGTACCGGCGCTGCTCCGGTGATTGCGGCTGCAGCGCGCGAAGCGGGCATCCTCACCATCGGCGTCGTGACCAAGCCCTTCCACTTCGAAGGCACGCATCGCATGAAGCTGGCGGAAAACGGCATTGCGGAGCTGCAAAAGCATGTGGATACGCTGATCATCATCCCCAACCAGAACCTCTTCCGCATCGCGAACGAAAAGACCACGTTCGCCGACGCGTTCAAGATGGCCGACGAAGTCCTGCAATCAGGCGTGCGTGGCGTGACCGACCTGATGGTCATGCCGGGCCTCATCAACCTTGACTTTGCGGACGTCCGCACCGTCATGGCCGAGATGGGCAAAGCCATGATGGGCACCGGCACGGGCGAAGGCGAACGCCGCGCGATCGAGGCTGCTGAAGCCGCGATCTCGAACCCGCTGCTGGACGATGTATCGATGAAAGGTGCGCGTGGCGTGCTGATCAACGTCATCGGCGGCCTCGACATGACGCTGTTCGAAGTTGATGAAGCCATCAACCGCGTGCGCGACGAAGTCGATGCCGATGCAAACATCATCTTCGGCTCCACCTTTGACCAGACCATGAACGGCAAAATGCGTGTATCGGTCGTTGCGACCGGTATCGAAGCCGCCATCGGCGTCCAGGCGCGTCCCCTGCACCTCGCCGGTTCCAACGTGGAACCTGCGCGTCGCGGCGGCCTGCCCCAGACGAAACCTGCGGCTGCAACAACCGGCTACACCGCCTACAGCCAAGCGCCCCGTGCGCCTGCTGTGCGCGAAAGCCATGGCGTTGCGGCCGGCGGTTACACCGGTGGCGTTCCTGCATCGATCCTGCCCCAGGCGGCCGCAAGCCGCCCTGTGGTTCAGGCATCGGCAGTGACGCAGCCCGCAATGGCACAACGCACAGCACCCGCAGCCGGCGATGTCTGGGAGCGCAGCGTTGAGTCCGAAGCGGTGCAAACCGGTCATGCAGCCTCGACCACTTACGCGCCCGCGGCTACCGCGACGGCACGCAAGCTGAACGAGGACATGGACGACCTGTCCTACACGACCAAGCCTGTCACGCCCCCCGTCACGCAGAACTATCCCCAGCGTGAAGTCGTGGCGACGCGTCCTGCGGCTCCCGCAGCGCCGCAGCCGCAGGCGAAACGTGTTGGCGGCAGCTTCATCCCGCCCAAGCCGCTCGATCCCCGTCAGTCTTCGGGTACCGGCGCGGACCTGTTCGGTGGCGAAACGCTGTCGGCTCCCAAAGTTGACACCACGGAAAAGCAGCAGAAGAAGTCTCCTTCACTGTTTGAACGCTTCACGCTGCAGCGGAAGGAGGAAGTTGTTACGGCTCCCGCCCCCGTGCAATCGCGTGCAATCGAAGGTACCAACCTTTCGGTTGAAGCAGGCGGCAAGCAGGACGAAGACGAGCTGGACATTCCCGCCTTCCTGAGACGGCAGGCGAACTGATCCAAGTCTTCAAAGACTCCGCTAGAGAAAACCCCCGGAAGCAATTCCGGGGGTTTTTCTTTAGAAAAAAGCCCCGACATCACTGTCGGGGCTTTTTGTCAGCATATTTATGCTTAGTTCGTCGGGCCTTTTTTCAGCAGGCCGTCGAACGGCGTTACCAGATGCACGCCCACGATGTCGCGGGTGTAGCTGGCGGGCCAGGGCTGGATATGCGCGCCCTTCAGGTTGAAGTCATAGGTCAGGCCCTTCACGATGGGCGTGCCGTCGAGGTTGTTATAGGTGTTGAACGTGCCGGCGGTGGTGTGGATTTCCTGGCTGCGCGCGCCATCGGTGGAGCGTGTGGTTTCCACGATGCCCGTGACCTTCGCGCGTACGCTCTCGGGCTGATCCTTTAATTCGTAATAAGCGCCGGGGCCGGCCATGCCGCCCCATACCAGTGCCGCGCCCAGAAAGATGCTGGATAATTTCATGTTGCTCTCCGTTATGATTATGGCAATAAATAATGCCCGTCACTGAGGAGTCTTATGCCCCAGATTCGCGTTCTATATCAAGCGGTTAATTTTGTAACACTCTGTTACAAAAGGTTACTTCTGATGCGCTGCCGCATTTGATACCAAGGTAACAGGAAGTCCTTTCCTAACAGCTTCATCAACAACGGTTTTTCATCAAATGTTGACCTCGGTTTACCAGCACACGATCCTGAATGCCTTCACCGTCACCGGTGTTGGCGTCCATTCCGGCGCGACCGCAAACATGACCGTCAAGCCCGCAGGCACCTCCGCGGGTATCACATTTATCCGGACCGACGTGACCGACAAGAATAACGTGATCCCCGCCCGCTGGAATGCGGTTGTGGATACCAAGCTGTGCACCATACTGGCGAACAAGGCCGGTGTGACGGTTTCGACCATCGAACACCTGATGTCGGCCTTCGCGGCGCTGGGCATCGACAACGCGACCGTTGAAATCGACGGTCCCGAAATTCCGATCATGGACGGCAGCGCCGTTGCGTTTGTGCAGGCGATTGATAAAGCAGGCCTGCTGCGCCAGCAATCGCGCCGCCACGTGCTGCGCGTGCTGAAAACCGTGTCGTATCAGGAAGGCGAAAAGGAAGTGTTCCTGTCGCCCGCCGACGGCCAGTTCTTCGGTTTTGAAATTTCCTTTGATAACGCCCTGATCGGCCGCCAGAAATTCACCCATGCGCTGAAGGAAGAGGCCTATCGCGGCGATATCGCGGCGGCGCGCACTTTCGGCTTCCTGCATGAGGTCGAGGCACTTCGTAAAATGGGCCTCGCGCGCGGCGGTTCGCTCGATAACGCCATCGTGATCGACGGCGACAAGGTGATGAACGAAGGCGGTCTGCGCTTCAAGAACGAATTCGTGCGCCACAAGATCCTGGATGCCATCGGCGACATTTACCTGATGGGCGTCCAGCTGATCGGCCATTACCATGGCGTGAAGGCCGGCCATGCCATGAACAACAAGATCCTGCATGTTCTGTTCTCCCAGCCCGACGCCTTTGAAATCGTCGAACTGGGCGTGGCGGCCCCCCGTCAGGCCCTTCCCGCAGCCCCCGTATATGCAGAAGCCGAACGCGCGGTTGCTGTCGTCGCTTAAGGTTTTTGGGGGCGTTTTCCCGCTTTTAATGGACTTTGAAAGCATGGTATAAAAAGCCATGACCAAGCGTTTCACCTTTGTTCCGCAGATTCTGTCACCCGCCCGCGCGATTGCCGTGGCCTGCCTGCTGTCGGCAGCGCTGCTGACCGGATGCACAAGCAAGGAGGAGCGCGACGCCGCCGAACTTGCAAAGGAAGAACAGGTTCCCGTCGAGATTTTGTACAACAAGGCGCGCGAAACGCTGGAGGCTGGCGATTACGCCAAGGCCGCGCTGCGCTTTGACGACGTGGACCGCCAATACCCCTATTCACAATGGGCGACGCGCGGGCAGCTGATGTCAGGCTTTGCGCAATACAAAAACCTGAAATACAACGAAGCGGTGCTGGCGCTTGACCGCTTTATCGACCTGCATCCGGGCGACCCCAACGTCGTCTATGCCTATTACCTGCGCGCGATTTGCTACTACGAACAAATTTCGGACGTGCGCCGCGACCAGCGCATGACGCAGCTGGCGCTGGATAACCTGAAAAACGTCGTGGAGCGCTTCCCCGAAAGCAAATACGCGCGCGACGCGAGCCTGAAGATCGACCTGACGCTCGATCACCTGGCCGGTAAGGAAATGGAAATCGGCCGCTATTACCTGGAGCGCCGCCAGTACCACGCCGCCATCCCGCGTTTCCAGCGCGTGCTTGATAACTACCAGACAACGACACATGTGCCCGAAGCGCTGCACCGCATGACGGAGGCTTATCTGTCGCTGGGGCTGCGTGACGAAGCGAAAAAGACCGCCGCCATCCTCGGCCACAACTATCCGCAGAGCAGCTGGTACAAGGACAGCTTCCGGCTGTTCAACAAAGATTACAAAGAAGGCGTTGAGCCTTCCGTTTACGACCGCACCATCGGGAAAATTTTCTAGGAAGGCGTAAGGCATGCTGACAAGCCTGACCATCCAGAACATCGTGCTGATCGACCGCCTGCAGCTGGAGGCCGGTGACGGCTTGCTCGCGTTGACCGGCGAAACGGGCGCAGGGAAATCCATCCTCCTCGATGCCCTCGGGCTTGCACTGGGCGCGCGCGCCGATAGCGGCCTTGTCCGTCATGGCGAAGATCAGGCGGCGGCCACCGCCTGCTTTGATATTCCCGCGAAACATCCCGTCAATGCGCTGCTGCGTGAAAAAGAAATCGCCGTATCCGATACGCTGATCCTGCGCCGCACGCTCGGCCGTGATGGCCGCAGCAAGGCCTTTATCAATGACGCGCCGGTGGGCGTGCAGCTGTTGAAAGACATCGGCGCGTTGCTGGTGGAGGTGCATGGCCAGTTTGAAACCCATGGCCTGCTCGACCCCGCCACGCACCTGAGCGTGCTGGACGTTTATGCCGGCATCGATTCAGCGCCCATCCGAAGCGCATGGAAAACATGGCGGCAGGCGAAGGAACGTTTCGACCGCGCGATGTCGGATATTGAATCCGCGCGTATGCAGGAAGATTATTTGCGTTATACGGTGGCGGAGCTTGAAAAGCTCGACCCGCAGCCGGGCGAAGACGCGGTGCTGTCGGAAAAACGCCAGTTGCTGATGAACCGTGAAAAAATGTCGGGCGCATTCGGACAGGCGACCAACATCATCGAAAGCGACAGCGGGTTGCAGGGCCAGATGGGCAAGCTGCAGGCCGTGCTGGAACGCCTGAGCGACAAAGACCCGCAAGTGAAGCCGCTGGTGGAGGCGCTGGGCCGCGCGCAGGCGGAAATTTCAGATATCGGCTGGCAGGTTGAAAAAATCCGCTCCGCCGCCGAGCGCAGCACGGAGCGGCTGGAGGATATCGAGGAGCGCTATTTCGCGCTGAAGGAAATCGCCAAGAAACACCGGACGACGGTGGATGGTCTTGCCGCCATTTACGAAGACCTGTCGCAAAAACTGCGCCTGATCACCAATCAGGAAGAGGCGCTGGCGGAGATGCAAAAAGCGACCGCCGCCGCGCGCACGGTTTACATGGCGGAGGCTGAAAAGGCGACGGCGAAACGCCAGAAGGCCTCCGCAAAACTGGCGAAGGCCGTGAATGCCGAACTGCCCGACCTGAAACTCGACAAGGCGAAAATCACCGTTGTCTGTGATAAAGCGACAGACGAAAACGGCTGGTCGCCCGAAGGTTTCGACCATGTACAATTCATGATCTCGACCAACCCCAACACGCCGCCCGGCGCGCTGCACAAGGTGGCATCGGGCGGTGAACTCAGCCGCTTCATGCTCGCGCTGAAAGTGATCCTCGCTGAAACCAGCAGCATACCGACCCTGATTTTCGACGAAGTCGATGCGGGCATCGGCGGCGCAACAGCGGATGCGGTCGGCGAACGGCTGCAACGTCTCGCGAAAGATTATCAGGTGCTGGTCGTGACGCACAGCCCGCAAGTGGCCGCCCGCGCCGCCAACCACTGGCATGTGGCAAAATCCGAGAAAAAAGGCACCGTCACCACGCGCATCCTGCCGCTGGTCGCCGTGAACGAACGCCAGGAAGAAATCGCCCGCATGCTGTCCGGCGCCGAAATCACCAAGGAAGCCCGCGCGCAAGCGGCGAAGCTGCTGGAAAACCATCCCCGCCGCGCGGCTAACGCTTAACATTATGCCGCCGAAAAAAAGTAAATCACCCGCCGCCAATACGCTCAACCCCATGGAAGCCACGCTGGAGGCCGACACGCTGCGCCGCCAGTTGAAGCGGCACGACAAGGCCTACCACCAGAAAGACGCGCCGGAAATTTCGGATGCCGAATATGACGCGTTGAAAAAACGCCTACGCGAAATCGAAGCGGCATTCCCGAACCTGATCACGCCCGACAGCCCGACGCAGACGGTGGGCTACGCGCCGTTGCGCGAATTTAAAAAGATTCGGCATGCCGTGCCGATGCTGTCGCTCTCAAACAGCTTCGCCGATGAAGACGTGACAGATTTCGTGGATCGCGTGCGCAAATTCCTGCTGATCCCCGATACCCAGAAGGTGGAAGTGCTGGCGGAGCCGAAAATTGACGGGCTTTCCTGTTCGCTCCGCTATGAAAGCGGCAAGCTGGTTTATGCCGCAACGCGCGGCGACGGCGAAGAAGGTGAAGACGTCACCGAAAACGTGAAAACCATCAAATCCATCCCGCAAGCCCTGCCGAAGGACGTGCCAGAGGTGCTGGAGGTGCGGGGCGAGATTTACATGACGCGCGAGGATTTCCGCGCCCTCAACCGCGCACAGGAAGAAGTGGGCGAGAAAGTTTTCGCCAACCCGCGCAATGGTGCGGCGGGTTCCTTGCGCCAAATGGATGTGCGTATCACCGCCAAACGCCCGCTTCGTTTTTACGGCTATGCCTTGGGCGAGGTTTCTGCGCCCTTTGCCGACACGCAGGACGGCGTACGTCAAAAGCTGAAAAAATGGGGCTTCGATGTGCCGGTGCCGTCGACCGTTGCGGACAGCGCGGCGGATTTGCTGGCCTTTCATGAAAAAGTTTATCACGCGCGGCCTGAAATTCCGTATGACCTTGATGGTGTTGTTTACAAGGTGAACGACCTCGACTACCAAAAACGCCTTGGCTTTATCAGCCGCTCTCCGCGCTGGGCGACGGCGCATAAATTTCCGGCGGAGCAGGCCGAAACAATCCTGAAGAAAATTTCCATTCAGGTCGGGCGCACGGGCGTCTTGACGCCGGTTGCGGAACTGGAGCCCGTGAATGTCGGTGGCGTGATGGTCGGGCGCGCGACGCTGCACAATGAAGACGAAATCGGCCGCAAGGGAGTCTATGAAGGTTCACGTATCATCATCCAACGCGCGGGCGATGTGATCCCGCAGGTTGTGCGCGTGGTGAATCCGCAGCCGGACAAGGTTTATAAATTCCCCGCCACCTGCCCCGAATGCGGCAGCCTGGCCATACGTGAAGAAGACGAGGCGGCGACGCGCTGCACGGGCGGCCTTGTCTGCCCCGCGCAGGCGGTGGAGCGGCTGAAGCATTTCGTGTCGAAATATGCTTTCGATATCGAAGGCCTGGGCGAAAAAATCATCAAGGAATTCTGGGACGAAGGCATCATCAAAATGCCCGGCGATATTTTCCGCCTGTCGGAGCACGCCGATGCGTTGAAAACGCGCGATGGTTGGGGTGAATTGTCGGTCAAGAATTTACTGGCCGCCGTGGAAGAACGCCGCACCATCGGGCTTGACCGTTTCATCTATGCACTTGGCATCCGGCAGGTGGGACAGGCGACCGCGCGCAAACTGGCGCTGCATTACACCAGCCTCGAATACCTGCTGGCACAAATGGCGGAGGCGCAAGACCATGCCAGCACCGCCTACAACGCGCTGGATGACATCGGCGATATCGGCGCGTCGATGGCGGAGGATATTGTCGCGTTTTTCGCGGAAAAACATAACCTTGCAGTTATCCGCGACCTGCAAAAAGAACTGAACGTAAAGGATTTCGAACGCCCTAAAGCGGTTGAATCCGCTGTCACCGGCAAGACAGTCGTTTTCACCGGCAAGCTGACAAAAATGGGCCGCGACGAAGCGAAGGCGCAGGCCGAAGCACTGGGAGCGAAGGTTGCGGGCGCCGTATCGAAAAATACCGATTTCCTGATCGCGGGCGAAGACGCCGGTTCCAAAATGAAAAAAGCCGCCGAGCTGGGCGTGAAGGTGCTGACGGAAGATGAGTGGCTGGAACTTATAAACTAGCATCATCCCGATCGTAGCGGGGGATGACAGCTTTATTATTTATGCAACTTGCCCTTCGCGGCCTGCTTGAGCGAAACCAAATCATCCAGCGCCTTGTTGACGTCATCCGACATTTCGCAGCGTTCCAGGAAATCGCGGCCGCCGGCGTTGCGGGTGAAGGACATTTCAAGCGCGCGGGACAGAATATCGGCAATCGCGACGTCTTTCTGGTCGAGAGCAAGTCGCATCGCCTGCGTCACGAGGTCGCTAAGGCGCTGATACTGTTTCTTGTTGGATTCGGGCATCGTGTCACACTCTCTTGTTTCTTTTTTTAATCGTTTTTTATATCCCGCCGCAGCAATTACATGCCGGGGGCGCGCGGTGTGCTGGGCGGGCTAGGCTTTTTTGGAGCAGGATTGGCGGCAAGGGTCACCCGTTCGTTCAGGAACCCGTCGACTTCTTTCAGCCAGCGGTCGCGCAATTCGTCGCGCTCCATCCAGATTTCATGCAGCGATTCCGCGATTTCGACTTTCTTCGCGTTCGGCAGCAACGTCAGCGCGCGGTCTTGCGCGGCGCGGTCGACGATGCGCTCCTGTCCCGAGACTTCCATCAGGATCGGTGTCTTGATCGCCTTCAGGTAATCTTCGTCGTTCAGAACATCGATGGATGAAAAGGTGTGATAGACCCAGCCATAGGTGGCGTCTCCGGTTTTCAGCGCGTCGTTGTTCTTGATGTTTTCCGCATCGACCGCGAAACGAACGGGGTCACTGGTTTTGTTGTTGCCCTTGAACACCTCTTCGGCCCAGTCGGCGCCGCCCGGGATATACTTTTCAAGGTAGTTGCCGGCCTTGGCAAATTTAGCCATCTGGCGCGCGAGTTTTTTTGGCATGCCATGCGTCACGATATCGATCATGGGCGAAGTCAGCACGGCGGAATCAAACACGCCGTCATGTTCGTTCAGGTAGCGCAATCCGATATGTGCGCCCATCGAATGGCCCATATAGACGAGCGGTTTTTTCGCAGACGGCTCGACAATCGTCGTCACAAACTGGTGCAGCGTTGCGATCTGCTCGTCATAGCCTTCCTGATGCGCTTTTTGCGGGTTGGCCTTGATGTAACGCTCCGACCCGCCCTGCCCGCGCCAGTCCATCATGTAGACGTCGAAGCCGCGGGAATTCAGGTCGCGCATGACTTCGTAGTATTTCTCGATATTCTCGCGAAAACCGCTGCCGAGCACGACGCTGCCTTTCGACGCGCCGTCGGCCTTTGACACGCCATACCGTATATCCGCACCCTTGGCATTTTTGAAATGCCCTTCGGTGAAATGCGGCGGCTGGTTGAATTTTGCTGGCAACATCCCGTTAAGGTCCCCCATGTTGCGGCGGCACTGCTTTGGGCGGCACCGGTTTCAGTTTCAGTTGGTCTGCAATAAATCCGTCAATCTCGCGCCACCAGGCCGTGCGCTGCGTATCGCGGTCGATCCACAGCGCGTGGAGTCCGCCATCGATTTCCACTGTTTTCGCGTTCGGCACAAGGCGTCCGGCGCGGCGCACAGAGTCGTTATCGATCACATCGTCGCTTTTTCCGATGCCGAACAGCACGGGCGTTTTGATGGCGCGCAGGAAATTTTCATCTGCCGTTTTTTCAGTCGATTTAAACAGGCTGTCGACATAGCCGATGGTCGGGTCTTCGGCCTTTAATTTATCATTCAGCAGCATAAATGCCTTGTGCAGGCCCATGCGGACAGGATTTTTCTCGCGCATATCCTTGCGTTCTGCCGTCAATTGGCGCGTTAGCGCGCGGCGGCCGTCCTTGATACGTTGATTTGCCAAGCCACCTTCGACTGCGGCGGCGAAGGCCTGCTTCATCAGGTCTTTCGATGTGCCCATGGGACGCATTTCGACGAGCGGTGTCGCAAGGATCGCAAAATTGAAATCGGATTGATTTTGTTCAAGATATCGCAACGCCACCTGCCCGCCCATGCTATGCGTACTAAGGAACAGCGGTTGCTTCGCATCGAACTTCACAATTTCTTGGCGGAATTTTCGCAGGTCTTCGATATGGTCTTCGACCGTCTGGCCTTTTTTCGGCGGACTGGTGTTTTTTTCCGAACCGCCATGCCCCGCCCAATCCATCATCCAGACGGCATAACCGCGGTCGAGATATTCGTGGATGGTTTCATGATAGGCTTCGCGGAAATCGGCGTAGCCGGTCGTGATGACGACCGTGCCTTTTTTCTCTCCCTGCGGTTCGGCACGGCCATAGCGGATCTTTTTACCAGTGGTGCTGGTAAATGAATCCTCCTGCCATCCGTCCGGTTCAAAAAACCGGTTTAAACTCGCCATGCGGGGGCTCTTTCAATTGCTTGGAAGCTGGAAAGAGTATACTTGGAAATAAACTTATTTCCAGACGCTACTTTATTCAAAAAAGTTGCGCGGTTCAGGAACTTAGCGAAATTTTCGCGCGATTCAAAATGCTGCGACGCAGCGTTATTTCACGCTGAACATAAAGCGGAAATTTGACAGGCTGTTAGTGTTCGAGCGCCTTGATGACACCTTCGCACATAGCTTTCGCATCGCCGAGCAGCATCATCGTGTTGTCATAAAAGAACAGCTCGTTATCGATGCCGGCATAGCCGGAGCCGAGCGAGCGTTTGATGAACAAAACCGTGCCCGCTGATTCGACATCAAGGATCGGCATGCCATAGATGGGCGATGCCGGATCTTTTTTGGCGGCGGGGTTGGTGATGTCGTTCGCGCCGATGACAAAGGCCACATCGGTTTGCGCGAAATCGCGGTTGATGTCTTCCAGTTCCAGCACATCGTCATAGGGCACGTTCGCTTCGGCCAGCAGCACGTTCATGTGGCCGGGCATGCGGCCCGCGACGGGATGGATGGCGTAACGCACTTTCGTGCCGTTCTTTTTCAGGATGTCGCACATTTCACGGAGTGCGTGCTGCGCCTGCGCAACCGCCATGCCATAGCCGGGCACGATCACGACCGATGCCGCGTTTTTCAGGATGAAGGCCGCATCTTCGGCAGAGCCTATTTTCACAGGCTTGTCGGATTTAGCAGCCGCCGCCGTGCCCCCCGCCGCTTCGCCACCAAAACCGCCGAGGATAACGTTGAAGAATGAACGGTTCATGCCTTTGCACATGATGTAGGACAGGATCGCGCCGGATGCGCCGACGAGCGCGCCCACAATGATGAGAAGATTATTCTGCAGCGTGAAGCCGATGCCCGCCGCCGCCCAGCCGGAATAGCTGTTGAGCATGGACACGATCACGGGCATATCCGCGCCGCCGATCGGGATAATCATGAGCACGCCGAGCAGCAGCGCCACCGCGACAATCGCCCAGAACAGGAATGTCGATTGCGTCATGCAAAGCAGCACGATCATGGCGACAAGGCCGAGCCCAAGCAGCGCGTTCAGCGGGTGCTGGCCCTTGAACACGATGGGCTTGCCGGTGATGAAACCCTGCAGCTTGCCGCAGGCGATGATCGATCCGGTGAAGGTGATCGCGCCGATGGCGACGCCGAGGCTCATTTCGATCAGGCTGCCGACATGGATATTCCCGGTTTCACCGATGCCGTAGGCAGCGGGGCTGCCAAACGCGGCGCCTGCGATCATGACAGCCGCAAGACCGACCAGCGAGTGGAATGCCGCAACCAGCTGCGGCAGATCGGTCATTTCGATTTTCTTGGCGATGAAGGCGCCGATGCCGCCGCCGACCGCGATGCCCGCGATGATGAGGCCGAAGCCCTGCATGTTCGGCATGAACATGGTGGTGATGATCGCAAGCGTCATGCCCGCGATGCCAAAACGCATCCCGCCCTTGGCCGTTTCGGGGCCGGACAGGCCGCGCAATGCCATGATGCAGCAGACGGAAGAAACAAGGTAGGCCAGCAGTGAAACGGTCATGGACATGAAAGCGATTCCTTATTTCTTTTTCTTTTTCGAGAACATGGCCAGCATGCGCTGCGTCACGATGAAACCGCCGAAGATGTTGACGGAGGCAAGGACGACGGCCAGAAAGCCCATACCCTTGGACAACATGTTGTCAGACAATCCAACCGCGATCAGCGCGCCCACGATGATGACGGATGAAATGGCATTGGTGACGGCCATCAGCGGCGAATGCAGCGCGGGTGTCACGCGCCAGACGACGTAATAACCGACGAAGCAGGCCAGCACGAATACGGTGAGCCCGATCACAAAGAATGGCGCACCCGCGCCATGCGATGCGGCGGCGAGCGCGGCCTGCGATTGCGACAGCTGCGCGAGAAGTTCAGACACTTGCGCGTTCAGCACCTGGGTTGTGCCCTGTACTTTATCGGCCTGTTCGGAGAGGTTCGACGACATATGCGGTTATCCTTATGCCTTGAAATTGGGGTGGACGACTTCGCCATCGCGCGTCAGCACGGTTGCCTTCACGATTTCGTCTTCCCAGTTGATCTTGAGGTTCTTGGTTTCCTTGTCCACCAGCGGGGTGAGGAAATTGACGAGGTTGCGGGCATAGAGCGCCGATGCGTCAACCGCGATGCGGCTGGGCATGTTCGCATGACCGACGATTTTCACGCCATTCACATCGACCACTTCGCCGGATTTCGCGAGGCTGACATTGCCGCCCTGCTCTACCGCCAGATCAACGATGACCGAACCCGGCTTCATCGATTTCACCATGTCGTCATTGACCAGCACCGGTGCCTTGCGGCCCGGGATCAGCGCGGTCGTGATGACGATGTCCTGCTTCTTGATTGTGTCGGCGATCAGCGCGGCCTGCTGTTTTTTATAGTCCTCGCTCATTTCCTTGGCATAGCCGCCGGATGTTTCGGCAGCCTTGGTTTCTTCGTTTTCAACCATCACGAAGGTTGCGCCCAGGCTCTGCACTTGTTCCTTGGCGGCCGCACGCACGTCGGTTGCGGAAACGACAGCGCCGAGGCGGCGTGCGGTTGCAATCGCCTGAAGGCCGGCAACGCCTGCACCCATGATGAACACTTTTGCCGCAGGCACGGTGCCCGCCGCCGTCATCATCATCGGAAAGCCGCGGCCGAATTCATTGGCCGCTTCAAGCACCGCGCGATAACCGGCGAGGTTCGCTTGCGATGACAGCACGTCCATTGTCTGCGCGCGCGTGATGCGCGGGACCAGTTCCATCGAAAACGCCGCAATGCCCTGCGCCGCGTAGGTTTTCAAAAATTCTTTGTCGTTATAGGGGGCGAGCATCCCGATCAGCACCGCGCCGCGTTTCATTTTGCCGACTTCGGCTGCGGTGGGGTTGCGCACGCGCAAGACAACATCGGCGTCCTTATATACTTCATCTTGCGAGACGACCTTTGCGCCCGCCGCTTCGAACTGGCTGTCGGGGAAGCTGGAGGCTGAGCCCGCACCCGTTTCCACGAAAACATCCGCGCCGAGCGCGATGAGTTTTTTGACCGAGTCCGGAGACGCCGCCACGCGTTTTTCCGCCTGTGCCGTTTCTTTGCCGATTGCGATTTTCATATTGGATCCCCTGCATCTAAGCCATTCAGATAATGGACTGTTCGCAGGTTTTTGGGAAGCAGGATGTTAGAAAAGTGCCTTGATATCGAATTTCCGGAGTGCGGATTTCTGGCGACTGGCCAGTTCCTTCGCATCGAAATCCTCGATCAGTTCATTAAACAGGTCGTGCCAGTTCATTTCCGCCTTGAGGTGCAGAAAGACGGAGCCGAGACCCAGCGCGGCGCGATCCATAAAGACGAATTCGCGCGGCACCTTGATGCCGCCGACTTTTTTCAGCTCCGCATGCACCTTCGATGCGATCTCGCGGCCATAGACCCCGCCTTTTTCCACCACGCCGATCGGGCGCACAGCGTCGTCCAGCACAGGGCCATACAGAAATCCGGCCCATAAATTCAGCACGTCAATCGCTTCTTTTTTCAGGCCCTTGAAGCCCCAGCTTTCATAAGCGGCAACCGCCATTTCGTTATCCTGCTTTTGCAGCGCACGATAGAGCGTGATGACACCCTCGACAAAGCCGGGCGGGAAGACGCGCACGCAACCGAAATCGAGCAGGTTGATCGAGTTGTCTTTTTGCACCTGATAATTGCCCAGATGCGGGTCACCATGGATGACGCCGTAATAATAGAGCGGCACATACCATGCGCGGAACAGGTTATGCGCTATTTCATTGCGCCGCGCAGGCTTTTCCTTGATGAAATCGAGGATATGCGCGCCATCCAGCCAAGTGGAGGTGAGCAACCGGCTGGTCGATAATTCCGGCACAACCGTTGGCACATGCACGTTGTCTTCGTCGGCCAGCATGTAGCCGTAAAGCGCTTCGTGCTTCGCCTCCAGCTTGTAATCCAGCTCTTCGTACAGCCGGTCGGTGATTTCTTTTTGTATCTCGCCGGTGCTGACAGAATTATCGTATTTTTCAAACACGCCCATGATAAGGCCGAGCTGTTTCAAATCAGCTTCGACTGCCGACACCATGTCGGGATATTGTAATTTACAGGCAACCTTCTGACCGCTATGCGTGACGGCGCGGTGCACCTGCCCCAGCGATGCGGCGGCGGCGGCTTCGCGCTCGAAAGACTTGAATTTCGATTCCCAGTCCGCGCCCAGTTCCGCGATCATGCGGCGGCGAACGAACAGCCAGCCCATGGGCGGGGCCTGGCTCTGCAATTTCTGCATTTCCGCCGCATATTCCTTGGGCAGCACGTTCGGGATGGTGGCGAGCAACTGGGCAACCTTCAACAGCGGCCCCTTCAGGTCGCCAAGGCTTTCCATCAGCTGTTTGGCGTGGATTGGCTTGTCGATATCAAGGCCGAGGTATTTCTGGCCTGCCAGACGCGCCGCCAAACCGGTCATGGTTGTCGAGACCTTCGCATATCGCTTGATGCGGCGTCCGATATGGCCCTTTTCGCGGCCCGATTTTCCCGGTTTCTTGGTCGTCATGACAGGAAGATGATAGCACGACCGCCAAAAGTCGAGAAAATTTTATATTATGGAGAAGGCGGTTTCGCACCCTTGGCCGGCTTAGCGGCGGGAGCATCGTCAATTTTTTCCAGATCGTTCAGGTATTTGTCGATCAACGACAACCCCTTCTGCCAGAATTCCGGCGTTTCGGGATCGAGGTCGAAGGGCTGCGTCATCTCGTACAGGTTGCGGGTGATACCCGTTTCCAGCAGCTCGATATAATTGTCGACGAATTCCTGTTTCGCTTCGGGGCCTTCCTTCTCGGCCGATTTATACGCCTGATACAACCCGTTGACCATGTTCTGCGCAAAGGAATAGGAATAGACGTAGAACGGCGTGTCGTAGAAATGCGGGATGACCATCCAGTAGTAACGGTCGTATTTGTCAGTTTCGACGGCGGGGCCGAAATATTCTTTTTGCGTCTGCACCCAGATATCGGAAATATCCTCGACCGACAGCTCGCCCTTTTTGCGCGCTTCATGCGCCTTGCGCTCGAAATCATAGTAGGACAGCTGCTGCATTGAATTGAGGATCATGCCCTCGACCTTATCCTTCAGCAGGTCTTTGCGGCGGGCGGGGTCTTTTTCCTTGGCCAGCATTTCTTCGAACACAAGCATTTCGGCGAAAATGCTGGCGGTTTCGGATACGGCCGTCGACATTTCGGAGAGGAACAAGCCGCGCGCCTGTTCCGCCAGCACCTGATGCACGCCGTGGCCGAGTTCATGGCCGAGCGTGACGAGTGAATCGCGGTCGCCCGTATAGCTCATGAAAACAAACGGCGCATTCTCGGGGCCGGTCGGCATGGCAAACGCGCCGGTTTCTTTGTCGGGGCGCGGCTGGGCGTCGATGCGGTTGCTGTCAAAAAACTTCTGCGCGATACGCGCGAATTTGGGGGAGAATTTCTTGAAGGCGCGCAGAATGGTACGGCGGGCGTCGTCGAAACTGTATTCCGCTTCTTCCTCCGGCGCTTTTGGCAGCGGCATACCCAGTTGCGCGCGCGGCATGACTTCCACGCCGTGCTGCTCGGCTTTCCATCTGTAAAAACGGTGCGACAGTTTGGAATAATTCGCCTTCACCGTTTCAGTCATCGTATCGACAATTTCGAGCGTCAGCAGGTTGCCGCGATTTTCTTCTTCGTCGGGGCGCGCGTATTTGTTCAGTTCCGCATAGGTCAGCGTGTCGCGCATCAGTGTGTTATAGATCAGCGCCATGCGTTTCGACCCGGCCTCCAGCGCGTCGCCCAGTTTTTCGCGTAGCGCGGCGCGCTGTTCGATTGTTTCATAACCCTTGGTGCCAAACAGTTCATGCGCTTCGTCGATGGAAATTTTCTTGCCGCCGACATCGACACGCATGCCATTCAGCGTTTCATGATAAAGCCTGCGCCATGCTTCGCTGTTGCTGGCGGAGTATTCTGCGCTGAGCGATGCCACATCGCCGTCAATCTGCTCCGACCGACCGCCGCGCACCCGCGCGATCCATGGCGCATAGACGGCAAGCGCCGGCGCGCCCAGCTTGGTCATCAAATCGCGCTCTTTCATTTCCAGCAGCTCTTCTTCGAAAAAGCCGGTATTTTCACCGACCACATCCATCCATTTCTTGATGGCTTCTGTTTTCGAGAAGTTATTGAGGTTATCCGCCTCCAAAAGACCCGCATAGCAGGATATTTTCGTGCGCATGTTTTCCAGCGCTTCGTATTCCGCAATCGCCTCGCCCAGCTGCGGGCCCGTCAGGTAGGCGATGGTCGAATTATATTCGTCGTAGAATTTTTTTGATCTTGTTTCCAGCGCGTCCTTGTCCGCCTCCAGCTCGGGCGAATTCAGCGCAGGGTACAGCTGCGTCAAATCCCAGCGCGGCAGGTTATCGTTACCGGCGGAAAGATCGGGATCTGCGGCAGAATTGAAGCTCCGGGACGGACGCGGGCCGGGTTTGCGCGAGCGGGAGAAGTCCTCACGAAGATGCTTTTTCATCCGCCCCCCATTTTCGGGCCCTTGCGGGCGTGTTTGTTCGACGGCGGGTCGATAGCATGGGGCTTGTCGTCGTTTACGGCGTGCTTCAGGTCGGAAACTTCGCCCGCGGCGTTTTTGAAATCCTGATGCGTTTTGTGAATGGCCTCGATCCGGCGATCAAGTTGTTCGACTTCGTCGATATAACGCTCGATGACCGCCAGGCCCTTCTTCCAGAATTGCGGGTCGGTGGTGTCGAACCCGAACTCGGCCAGCGCAACCTCGTGACGGTGCGTGCCGCCCGCCTGCAGCATGTCTTCGTATTTATCCACGAAAGCCTGTTTATCGGGCGTCTTGGTGTATTCGTCATACAGCGTATTCACAAGACAGTCACCGAATGCATAGGCATAAACATAGAACGGTGTGTGGATGAAATGCGGCACATACATCCAGAAATTATCCGCGCCCGGCACATCGAGGTTGACGGCGGGGCCAAGGCTGTCTTTCTGCGTCTGCTGCCAGATGTCGGAAATGCGTTCCGGCGACAGTTCGCCTTTCTCGCGGCGTTCTTCATGCACCTTTTGTTCAAAGGTGAAAAACGCGGTCTGGCGGTTGACGGTGTTCAGCATGCCTTCGACCTTTTCGGCCAGCATGTTGCGGCGCACGAGCAAGTCATCCTCGCGGCTGAGAAGTTCGCGGAACACGATCATTTCGCCAAACACGCTGGCGGTTTCGGCAAGCGTCAGTGGCGTATCGGATTTCAGGAAACCTTGGCTGCTTGCCATCACCTGATGGATGCCATGGCCAAGCTCATGCGCCAGCGTCATGACATCGGCGGCGGAGCCAAAGAAATTGAGCAGGATATATGGATGCGCCGACGGCACCGCCGGATGTGCGAAACCGCCGATGTCCTTGCCGGCGCGGGGTTCGGCATCGATCCAGCCCTTATCGAAAAACTCTCGGCCGATCTTTTCCATCCCGGGGGAGATTTTGGCGAAGCCCGCCAGCACAATCTCCTTTGCTTCTTCCCAGCTGTAGCGCGTGTTTGCTTCGCCCGGCAGCGGCGCGTTGCGGTCGGCGGGGTGCAGGCGCGCAACGCCCGCTTTTTTCGCTTTCCATGCGTAATAGCGGTGCGATGTTTTCGCGTAATTGTCGCGCACGGCCTTTAGCAGCGCATCGACCGTTTCCTGGTCGATCTGGTTCTCCAGATGCTGGCGCGATTCAGGTTTTTCAAAATTGCGCCAGCGGTCATCGACCGATTTAAGGTCGGCCAGCGTATTTGTAATCAGCGCAAAAGCCTTTTTGTTTTCACCCAGTTCGCGGCCAAAGGCGAGATACGCTTCGCGGCGCAGCTTGGCGTCGGTCGAGGTATCAATGATGTTGACGGCCTCGGCCTCGGTCATTTCCTTGCCGCGCACGGTCACGCGCAGGTCGATCATCAGCTGGTTATAAAGCCTGCGCCACGCGTCATCGGCCACCGGCTGCATCTGGTGCTGGAATTTTTCGGCGGCGTCCGACAGCTGGTGTTCGCGCATGGACCGCACGCGCCCGATCCACGGCGCGTAATGCGCGAGCTTGGGCGCCGCGATTTTCTGGAGCAGGTCAGCTTCCTTGATTTTGTTTATTTCCAGCGTGAAAAACAACATCGCTTCGGATGATTTGCGCAGCCGGTCG
>JBBRVE010000018.1:0-43825 GCA_038247245.1 Bdellovibrionales bacterium
ATTGCCAAGCCCGATACTTATTTCCGCGCGCGTTTCGTGGCCTTTTTTTTCAAGAATACGCGCCGCGCGGATAAAGGGAATAAATTTAGGGTATGCTTCGATATCCATCAGCAGCTTATAGATATCCTTGCGCGCCATTTTTATGACGCGGCTGTCGCTTACTTTCGGCATGCAAAATTTTCAAGGTCTGATGTCACGCGCGCAAATACGGAATCCCAATCACCAGGCGCAGGCTGGCGCACCAGCCGCATACTGGGATACCAGGGCGTTGTATCGCCCGACATACCGTATAACCAGTATGGGCGGTAATGCAGCAGGTTCCAGACTGGCACACCAACGCTTCCAGCCAGATGCGCAACGGAACTGTCTGTCATGATAATCAGGTCCAACTTCCTGATCGCCGCCGTCGTGTCGGCAAAATTATTCAAGAGCGGGCCCAGCTCGGGGATAAGCCCCTGCGCGCCCGATGCAAGCAGCTGTTCTTCGCCCGGGCCTTTTTGCAGGCTGAATAGTTGAACGTTGGGTATCCCCGCGAGAGGCAGGAACCTGTCTATCGACACAGCGCGCTTGCGGTTTTCCGCGAAGGCAGGATTGCCCGACCAAACGATGCCGACCCGCAGCCTTTTACCCGCAGCTTCCAGTAAAGCCCCGATCTGAGGCGCTACGCTCCTCTTAGCTGCCAACACGGGAACAGTCGGCACAGTCTTCAGACCGGTATTGAAAATGCGTGGCAGGCTCATGATCGGTACATGGTAATCGAAACTCTCGCCCAGCGGTCCTGCCTCCACGATCCGGTCTACGCCCGGAACATCCCTGAACAATTCGTGCAGCGCGGGACGGCAGCCGAGCAACACGCGCGCGCCCTTTGCCTTTAAAAGCGGGATATAGCGAATGCAAAGTATGTTATCGCCATATCCTTGTTCCTCGCTCACCAGAATAGTTTTACCGCTCAGGTCCTGCCCTTCCCACCTTGGCGCGCCATAGACGGGTTCTTTTTTGTGGTCGCGCTTCCAGCGCGCCTCGAAATCGGGCCAGCCTTCCTCGAAACGACCCATGCTGCGTAGGATGATTCCGCGCTCCCATGCTGCCTCGTTGTGATCTGGCTGCATGGCGCAGGCATGCGTAATTTGCTCAAGCGCCTCATCCATCATCAGGAATTCGCGGAGCGCGAAGGCATAATTCAGTCGGATATTAAAATCCTCCGGCGATAACCGCAGCGCCGCCGCATGCAGTGCCAGCGCTTCGTCCTTGCGGTCGAGCGCCACAAGGCAATTGCCAGCATTGGTCATGAAAGAAGCCGTTCCAGGCTCCAGTTCAAGCGCGCGGCGCGCACAGGCCAATGCGGCTTCATATTTTTCCGTCTTGCGCAATGCCACGCCCATATTCGCCCACAATGCAGATTCACGCGGTGCCAGCGGCAGCAGTTGACGGAAAAGATCAAGTGACTCGGCATAATTGCCACCCGCCAGCAAATCGGCTGCCTTTTTGAACATGTCGGCAGGTTTCATTTGTAGTGTCATGGCGCTGCCTTGACACTCGATTGCTGAACAGTGCTGGCCATTTTGGGCGCATTACGCAGTGCGATAACCTGACTAGCCGGCACAAGCTCATAGCCCTTGGCGGCCAAGGACGGCAGCCATTTTTCAAGCGCCGCCAATGTTACATCCTTCGGGTGGCCGATCGCAATCGCGGCACCGGCATGGCGTGCGACCTGTTCCAGCTGGATCAGCGATTTTGCAACCGCAGCAGGCGCCACATCATCATCAAGGAACACATCGCGATGCGTTGATTGCAGCCCGTGTTCGCGCGCCACTTTTTCGGCGATGCTGCCGGGTGCCGTGCGGCTGTCAAGGAACATCAGCTTCTTTTCCGCCAGAGCAGCCATGACGATAGCAAGGCCGTCGCGGTCTTTAGTGAATTTGCTGCCCATGTGATTGTTAACGGCAACATAGCCGGAAAACGATTCAAGATTTTTCATGACACGTTCGTGCAATGCCAGCGGCGCCATCTCGACCCCGAGATAGCCGGGGCCGGGATCTGCCATTTTACGCTCGGGCTGCATCGGCATATGGAGCATCAACTCATGGCCTGCTTTTTTTGCCTCGTCGGTTTGCAGCTTTATATTCGCGCTGTACGGCAGATAGGACAACACGACAGCCGCCGGCAGTTTGACTGCGCGCGCGGAATGCAGGCGGTCGAGTCCCATATCGTCGATAACGATCGCGATCATCGGCTTGCGGCCAATCATGTGCTGTTTTGGAATAGGTTCCGGCTGCAGGGTTTTTTCAGCCCCCTGCTCCAGTGCTTCATACTGATACCTGCCCCCATCGGAGGAAATGTTCAAGCCCAGCGGGGGGGCCAGTTGGGGCGGCATCTGGACGGTTGTAGACAGCCATTCGACTTCTTCAGGTGCTGTTTTAACCTCGACCGCCGGTGCGGCCCAGACAATGTCAGGAGTCTTCGGCGCAGCGGGGTCCGGCGGCGCGGTTTCATCAGCTGCCGCAATCGTGGCAGCCGCAAAGAGCGCAAAAGCAAAGATGTATGGTGGATACTTCATGAACTCCCGAAACCCCATTTATATTCGCGCTTTTGCGCACAAAATGCCAAGTCCAAAATCACTCTGTTAACGCGTCCTTACAAGGAAACGCTTGACTTGACTCGCGAACTAAACTAGAACAAAAGAAGAATAAGCTTCTAACAAGGGGAATACCGATGCTCACCAAGAAACAGCGCGATCTGCTCATTTATATCAACGATTACATACAAAAGACCGGTCTTTCGCCGTCTTTTGAAGAAATGAAGACGGGCCTCGACTTGAAATCCAAATCCGGCATCCACCGCCTTATCAACGCCCTTGTGGAACGCGGCTTTCTGGAGCGCCTGCCGAACAAGGCCCGCGCGCTCGAAGTCAAGAAACTGCCGGAAAACGTCGTTTCCCTGCAAGCGCAACAGGCATCGCGCCGCGCACCGGCTGCAGCGGGATTGCGCCCGGCAAATAACTACCGTGGGAGTGGTGAAGAACTTGTCCAGTTGCCCATTCATGGTAAAATTGCTGCGGGTACACCAATCGAGGCTGTGCGGGATGAGGTCGATACCATCGGCGTCCCCATGAGCATGCTCGGCATGCAGCCCTGCTATGCGCTTACGATTGAAGGCGATTCCATGATGAAGGCTGGTATTATGGATGGCGACATCGTAATCATCGAAAAATGCGACCGTGCGAACGATGGCGACATCGTTGTGGCACTTGTAAACGAAGAAGAAGTCACCCTCAAACGCCTGCGCCGCGAAATCGGTCAGGTCGTCCTCATGCCCGAAAACGATGCTTACCAGCCCATCCGTCTGCCGCCAAGCCAGGTGCGCATTCAGGGCAAACTGCGGAGCCTGTTCCGGAATTACTAAGCCGGAGAATTGTTTACCGGTAGAGTTAGAAAATTTCAGGTTGCGCTTTACTTTCTGGTTTCTGTGGGCGTATATTGCGCCGTCAGATTACGGAAAGAAAGAGCCATGAAACTGAAATTCCCAATGATTGCCAAGACAGCGACCTATGGTCTGATGCACATGACCATCTCGTTCTTTGTGTCATGGTTCGTCACCTACAGCCTTACGCATGATATTCGCGCCAGCTTTGTGACCGCTCTCGGTATTTCCATTCTCGAGCCGTCGATACAGATCGTCGGCTATTACTTCCATGAAAAAGCCTGGGTTAAATGGGGCAAAAACCACCCCTCACAAGCCGCACCTGAATGGAACGTCTCCGGCTGCGCACATCACAATCATGATAGCCACAATCACAAACATTAATATTACTTTTTTAAAGTAATCTATGAAGGCTTGCCGAGCTTGCGCGGTTTATCAAGCGATGGCGAAAGATCGTTTCTTAATTCACGGATTTCATTAGTTAAAGCATCGAGCTGTTGGGATACCTTCGTAAAAACCTCCAGCAGCGCTTTGTCGTTAGCCAATGACCGGTCTGCCTTTGCGTTGAGCTTTGCCAATTCACGTGCGGATTCAGTCGTGCCTTCGCGCACATCATCGATTTCGCTCTGCGACCATTCGGTCATGGCATCCTCCGTTGAGATGCCCCCAATCGAACATTTTTATGGCAATTTGTCAACCTTTACTGGCGGCCAGTCCAGGGCCGCCTGCCACGGTCGGCCTTAACCGTCTCTATACGCATCCCGTCCGGCGATAGGTAAATTGCATGTGCGCCCTTGCGCCAGATATCCCAGCGATCCAGCAATATCATCTGACGGCGACAGCCTTCGGAATCCTTGAACGGCTCCATACTGATGATCAGGTCGGCGCCAGCGCAGTTGTCGGGCATACCGCCCTTGGCCATAACAAACAGGATGTGGTGCCCCTTGGTCTCGTACCGGCACCCCTCGGGCGTGCAGGAAACAACCCGACCTTGCCCTTCCTCCGGCCAGTAATCGATCCCCTGCCCGCCCTCGCGCTCTTTCCATTCATTGCGTATGAATTTTTCCTTAGTCTTGGACGACACCCACAGCACGCCATCCGGCGCACGCACGGCGAAAAGATCTACGCGGTTGGAAATCAGGATATCCGGCCTTGGCGTCAGAGGAACCAGGATGCAGGCGGCAACAATCGGCACAAGCCCGAAATACCGCATGCGCGTCTGCCAAACCGCCAGCCAAAATCCACCAACCGCGAACAATGCGAGCAAACCTGCCGGCCAGGCATCTGCATGCTGCGACGCATGGGGCCATGCCGCTACCGTTTCGGCGACGTTCATGATGAGGGCAAGACTTTGCTCTGTCACATAAAGCGGCCATTGTTCCAGGCCAAGCGGCATTAAGACACAGGCGACCAGCCCCGCCGGAAAGGTAATGAAGGAAGAAATCGGAACGGCGATAATATTTGCAATCATGCCGCCCGTCAGCGACATGCTGGAAAAATGGAACAGCGAAAACGGCGCGGTCGCAACGCCCGCCACAAGCGTGGAAAGGAAGCAACCCAGCAGGTAAAGCGCATAGCGGCGGTACCACGGGGCTTCGTGCAGCTGCGCCGACCACCAGTCCCGGGTCGATTCATAAAAAGCAACAAGCCCGA
Organism: Bdellovibrionales bacterium; assembly: GCA_038247245.1. GTDB lineage: Bacteria > Pseudomonadota > Alphaproteobacteria > Micavibrionales > UBA2020 > JAPWJZ01. The sequence goes on from JBBRVE010000018.1 coordinate 5,074, forward strand.
CAACCGCTGCGAACGACAACTGAAAACTTGCCCCCGGCAATGATTCCGGCTCGAACAACAAAATCACAAATGCGGAAAAAGCCACAATACGCAGCGTAAACGGGTCACGATCCACCATGATCGCACCCATGATGATACAGACGGACAGGACCGCCCGTTGCGCCGGTACCGGCGCGCCAATCAGAAACATATAAAAGATAGCAACTGAAATTGCCGCACCAGCCGCTATTTTCTTTATCGGTAAGCGCAGCGCGATATAGGGGAAAGCCGCCAGCAACGCACGCACAATAAAGAATACAAACCCGCCGATGAGGAGGAAGTGGGAACCGGAAATGGCAATCAGGTGCGCAATGCCCGATAGCCGCGTAACATCCCATGTTTTTTCCGATATGCCATCATCTTCGCCGACCATGAACGCCGTGATCAGTGCCGCATGTTCCTTATCTTTTACCTTTGCCTCAATATGTTCGCGGATATAACGGCGCATGTTTTCAAACAAAAATCCGCTTTCCGCTTTAGCGGTAACATTGGCATCTGCCAGCGCATAGCCCGTCGCACCCAGCCGTTTATAGAAAGCATGTCGCTGAAAATCGAATGCGCCCGGCAAAACCGGCGGGGATAGTGGCATCAGTGCCGCCCGCACCTGCAGAGTGTCGCCTGCGCGCGGGCGGACAGGATCATTATTCTTCAATTTGACCCTGACGCGTTCCGGCAAAGCCTTCTGTTTTATTTCACCCTCTATCAGCCGGATTTTATCGATCACGACGCGCCAGCCCTTTTCAAGCGCAACCGCCTCCACCACGCGCCCCTCGACTGTCACACCATACGATTTTTTCTCTAGCACTGGCGCCGAAACATACCATGTGCGCAGGCATCCTGCCGTGAAGCCCATTACAATCAGCAGTACAATCACCCAGAAATGCATGAAAACTTTATTGGCATGAAACGGTGCCCAAATTGCCACCAGCATCGCCAGCGCTACAGGCCCCACCAGCAAGGGCGGTTCAACCGGCAGGCTGAAATAGAACGCAATGCCCAGCGTCAGCGGCACAGGCAACCATAGCAGCCAGCGGTCGCGCTCCTCCAGCAAAGCGTTGAGCAAATTCGGCATTTTCATCGTTGTATACGGCACGTTCTAAAGGGGTTGAGTTTGGCATATTAAACCCATACAATCCATGCGCTTATTGAAAGGTTACATATGTCCCAGATCGTTACACGTTTCGCGCCGTCCCCGACCGGCTACCTGCATATCGGCGGCGCGCGCACAGCATTGTTCAACTGGCTGTTCACCCGCCATTACGGTGGCAAGTTCCTGTTGCGCATCGAGGATACCGACCGCGCACGCTCGACCGATGCGGCGGTAAAGGCGATCTTCAACGGCCTCAACTGGCTGGGCATCGAATTCGACGAAGAACCGATCTTCCAGTTTGCGCGCATGAACCGCCATGAGGAAGTCGCGCATGAATTGGTGAAACGCGGCAAGGCCTATTTCTGCTACACCTCGCCCGAAGATCTGGAACAACTACGCCAGCAGCAGCAAAGCGCGAACGCGCTGGGCGGCCTGAACCCGATCCTGCGCGAACGCGCAGAAAAAGATGCCAAGAACCCGCCCGCCGACCGCAAGCCCGCCGTGCGCATCAAGGCGCCTTCCGGCAACAACGGCGAAATGTCGATCACCGATCAGGTGCAGGGCGAAGTGAAAGTCCCGTACACCCAGCTGGATGACATGGTCATGCTGCGCGCCGATGGCACGCCGACCTATATGCTTTCCGTCGTGGTGGACGACCATGACATGGGCATCACGCATATCATCCGCGGCGACGACCATCTGACCAACGCCTTCCGCCAGCGCATGATTTACGATGCGATGGAATGGAGCGTTCCCAGCTTCTCCCACATTCCGCTGATCCACGGGCCCGATGGCGCGAAACTTTCGAAACGCCACGGCGCTCTCGCGGTCGAGGCCTATGCCGAAATGGGCTACCTGCCCGAAGCCATGCGCAATTACCTGCTGCGCCTCGGCTGGGGGCATGGTGACACCGAAATCATCACCAGCGAAGAAGCGACGAAGATTTTCGAACTGACCGACATTGGCCAATCGCCGTCCCGCATGGATTTCGCCAAGCTGGCGAATGTGAATGCGCATTATCTGCGCCTCGCCGATGATGACCGCCTGCTGACGTTGCTGAAACCCTTCATCGAAAAAGAACTCGGCGGAGCCCCCGATGAAGTCGGCCTGCAACGCCTGAAACACGGGCTGAAGGATTTGAAGGAACGGGCGCAGACGCTGATCGATCTTGCGAAGGCCGGTTTGTTCTATCTCCGCCAACGCCCCCTGCCGCTGACCGATGACGCAGCGAAAGTGCTGGATCAACCCACGCGCGCGCTGATCGGCGAGATGAAACAGGCTCTCGGCACTCTCAGCGATTTCAAGCATGACCAGATCGAAAGCGTACTGAAGGAGTTTTCGGCGAAAAAAGAGCTGAAACTGGGCAAAGTGGCCATGCCCCTGCGTGCCGCCATTACCGGTACCACAAACAGCCCGTCAGTCTTCCATGTCGCTGAAATCCTTGGTAAAGAAGAAACGCTCGCCCGTCTGGACGATGTCGCCTGAAGTGTGATATTAGATTGACATAACTATGCCATGAGTATAGTGTCGCGGCAGTACCAAACGGGGGTTCTGCCAATATGAGCAATTATCTGGTCCGCAACGTCGAGCTGCTCGACAAATCCATGCGCAACGTGCTGCAGGCGGCTGCATTGGTTAGCCCGCTAGCCGGTGCGTTCTATGGTTTTGCTGGTGGCTTCGGGCTTGCGGGAATATTGTCCGGGCTTTGGGTCGCGCCTGCGATGGCCTTGGGGGTTCTGGGCACATACCACCTGATCGCAACCGGCGGCAGCGATATTGTGGACATGGTAAAAACCGTCCAAGCCGAAGGTCTGATCAAAGGTCTATTGAAGCCTTCCAAAATTCTCGATTTCGCCAAAAAATCGCTAAACACCGCTTACCAAAGCCTGATCACCGTCCTGCCCGGCAGCATAGCTGCGATTGCGACATCGATCGGCGCAGTATTAAGCGCACCTGGCGTGTTGTTCGCCCATGCAACGACGGCGGCAACAGTGTTGAGCCCTGTATTCCTTGTGCCTGCATTGATCGGCGGCGCGGCATTGTTCGTGGCGGGCGGTGCCATCGGCAGCAGGATCGCGGAAAAACTGGCGGCGCATCACGTCACGCCCCTTTTCTCCCCCCTGCAGGGTGCTTCGCGCGGCGAGCGTTTACAATCTTTCCTTGGCCGCGTGTTGTCCTATCACAAGAACGGCGAAGCGCCGTTGGAAAAACGCCACCCCGTTTCCTTTGCCGCAATAGCGCTTGGCACGATTGGCGGCGGCATTGCCGCTGCCGCTTTCGGCTGGGGTATCCTGCCTGCCGCGCTGATTGGCAGCTGGGTTGGCGGTGCAATGACATTACCACTGCAGGATGCCGCGGTTGATGTCGCACGCGAGAAACACCGCAAGGTCGTTCCGGTTGAAACTGTATCCAATGGGAATAAATCCGCAGAAGGCCCGCAACCCTTTATGAAGCCCAAACTGGCCGACCTGTTCGGCTATAAAACGGGCGTATCACCCGCAGAGACTGTTAAAGTCCCTGTATCTGTTGCCGCCGCGCAGCCAAAACAGCCCGCCGCGTAGGCCCATATATACCCCTGATCTTCTTTGATTTCCGTACGGATTGATTGCCGTATTGCGCATAACATATTAAAATTAAATGACAGCCTGAAACCTTTTGAACGGGTTTCGCAGGAAATCTCCCGCTTCTTGCGTGTCATCAGGGCATTATGCTGATAAGATTTTTCCGAAGACCTGCCTGATCAACGAGGTAAAACCATGACACAAGAAGACCCCCACAATCAGTTTGCCGCCCGCGTCACACGCCAATGGAATGCGGATGTTGCAAGACGACAGGCAAATGAAGCCAGATACGGCCGTGCCGATTACGGCGCGAGAGGCCCAAGCTGGATCACGTTTTCTGGCTGGAGCGGCTTCGGCGCAGTGCTTGGCATGGCAATCGGCGCGATTTCAGCGCATGAACATAACATGGGCAGCATGACGGGCGCTCTTTTGGGTGCGGCTGCCGGTGCTGCAGTTTTTTTTGGCATCAGCTTCGCGCTGGGTCTTTTCTTCAAGGGGATCAACCTTGGCTGGACAAGCGTAAAGATGTTGCTGGCCAGCCTGACGGGAATCGGGACCGGCTTTGCCTCCACCGGCGCATTTGGCGGCTTGCCGCGCGCAGCTGCACGCGGCGGCGCGGCGGGCGGCATCATCGGTATCCTGCTGGCTTTGTGGATGGGTGAACCGGTGGGCGAAGTTGTCGTCCGCCTGTCTTCATTTGGCGCCCTTGCGGGTGCAGGCTGGCGGATTTTCAGACTGACCACAGGCGTGCTGAAACGCTAATCCGATTACTTCTTCTCGCAGTATTGCTGTTCGGCAATCAGGGATTCCTTGCCCGGCAATATGCCTGTCGTATAAAACGCGCTCACTGTCACGCCCTGCCCGCCACCGGATAAGGCGCAGCTTTTGGCGTCTAAGCCAGAAAGTACCACGGAAAACAGGGTGCCATCCTTGCTCATTAAAATCGCCGGCATGTTTGCGCGAAGGGATTCCTTCGCCAGGGTCGGGCGGATTTCATCGACCGTGCCACGGAAAAGATTCAAGGCAAGTTTGCCTTGAACTATCCGCACGGATTCTGTTCCCCTGGGCAGCTTCACGCGGATTTTTTCCGGCAACGTCGACACTTTGACCGTTTCAAATTCAACGCGTGAAATCGCCTGTGTAAAGGGTACAGTTCCCGGATCAGGCAATGTGTCTGAAATATCCATACTGATAGGCTGGGAAAACACTTCGCCGCGCTCGGGCACTAATGCGTGGCAGGCCCAGCAAGCTTGTGATGCAATATCCTGATCCTCCGCAACAGCCTTGCCCCGACCATCGAACAGGGCATAGACCCAGCCGTTTGTATCCTTGCCTTTTTCTTTGTCGCGGATCATCAGCTGGTAACGTCGTGCGCCCGCCGGAACGGCGGAACTGGTGAAGCCCGGATCATCCTGTGTCAGTAAACCCACTTTTCCGAAGACAGCGCCCTCCGGGTATTCATTGCCTCCTGCCAACAATGCCTTCCATGCAATCGGATTGGCATAAGTGAGCCGCATTTCACTGCTGTCGCGGCGGTAACGCACCGTAACGAAATGCCAGTCGGGATTCTTCCAGAAACCGGCGTAATCGCTCAAGGCATAGCCATTCATGCGTTCGGCGTTGGCGACGGGCGTACGCGATGCAGGCTGGGCAGAGGCCGACAAGGCAAACAACCCGAGCATGGTTGCGAACAGCGCGCCAAAAGCGATGAAAGGCTTATTGTCCATACTGCAACTTATCCGGCATTTCTTCCTCGGCTTTTTTTTCGGGCACCCAAAGCGCGGCACGCTGCTGCTGATCGCTAATCTCTCCAGCCGTCAAACGGGCGGCCAGCGTATCATGCAGCGCGGTCACTTGCGGTTCCGTGTTTTCGACCGAAGCCAGCGTCACCCAAAAAAAAGCTTCCTTGTCATTCCTCATCGATCCGCGGCCATTTGCGTAGATTGAAGCAAGGTTATATTGTGACATCTTGTCACCCTGCGCGGCGGCGCGTTTATATAAACTGGCGGCAATGTTGGTATCTTGCTGAACGCCCTGTCCTTTCTGGTACATCACGCCAAGCGCGGCCTGTGCATCCGCATCGCCCTTGTTGGCCGCCATGTCGAGCCATTTTGCAGCAACGACATAATCTTGTTTCACACCGTCGCCGCGCGCATACTTCATACCAAGATTATATTGCGAGGCAATATCGCCATCGGCCGCATTCGACATTTGTTCATCCAGCGACAAAACCGGCATATCAACATAACCGTCATTGCCTGCGTTTTCGGTTTGCGCGACGGCAGGCACGGATAAAAGCAGCGCAATAACGACTGCAGACAAACGGAACAACATGCGTGAACTCCCCATGATCATGCCTTGCGGCACCAGAATTTATAGGAATGTATAAAAGTATCGGGATGCAGTTTTTCAAACGCCTCCCAGTTTTTGAGCGACAGGCCGCGCATATCGTCGGGAAACTGGTCGCGGAACTGCTGGATAACTTTTTCCGGCAGTTTGAATCCGGTAAAAACCATGCCCATTTTTTCGAGTGCAGCCGCGATGCGGGGAATTGTGAAGCGGTCTTCATGCACATGAAACAGCAGGTCGCTATACATGTTGAGGAAATAATAATCGCGCGCCTTCAACAGTGTCGCCATGCTTTCCGCGCGCAGCAGCAGCGGTGAATCCTTGCGGAATTCGCGCATACCCTCGGCGGTGGATGGATATTTTCCCTTGGCAATAGCGGCGCGCGCCTCGACGATCGAACGTCGCGGCGTTTCGCCATAGAGGCCGATATGCATGATGCCGTCGGGCTTCAGCAAGTTCGCCAGAGTTTGCCATCCCTGTTCAGGATCGGCCATGTGATGCAGCACGCCCACGCTGTGTATGTAATCGAAACTACGGCCCAGTTTCGGCAGTTCCATGATGTCCGCCTGAATATGCGCGACATTTTTGATGCCATATTGTTCAGCCTTGTTAAGCGCATAGGAAAGACTCGCGGCGGTAATATCGATTGCCAGGATATCTGCATCCGGAAACGCTGCAGCCAGCTGGCACGACTCGCGCCCCGTACCGCAACCCGCGACAAGACCGGTTGCGCCCTGTTTTTCCAATGCCGCGCGGTCCTGTTCGCGCCATGTAAATTTCGTTTCTTCCAGCTGCCGCCAGCGAGGATAGGGGAAGTTTTCGTACATGTTCCTGACTTTGTCCGCCACTTTGCCAAGGATGGCCGTTGCGGGCACAATAGCCTCTGCGCGCTTACGTAGTGCCTTGTATTCAGTGATATGGTCGAAAATCATGTCGGCAAGATCAGGATGGGACTTATATTTTTCCTCGATGACTTCAGCATTCGCAAGGCCGTATAGCGGTGCATAGCAAGCAAGAATTGCTATATCTTGCGGTGTTGCGGATCCTGCCAGCGCCCTGTCACGGAAAATATCTGCCTGTTTCTGCTCCTTAGGATCGATCTGGAGTATAAAATCGGCGTGAAAAGCGTAACGCGCCATCGCGGATGTCAGCGCTAATAAATCGGCCCCCGGCAGCTGCGGCGTGGCACTGCCGGATTGCTCCAGCAGGAACGCGCGCAGGTTAACCATGAAACGTTCGAACGGCAGGAAAGAAACCGTAATCTGCGAGATACCCAGCAGGAAATAGGGCGTCAGCAGTGGCGAAAAATCGGTCACACCATCGAACGGCTTTGACCACGGTATCATGCGCTTGCGCATGACATGCGTGAACAGCGCGATAAATCCCGGGTTGACCAGCAGTGCATTGCCCCACAACACATTCGCACCGCCATATTCAAGATCCGGCGTTTTCAGGCAGGCGAGTATCGCGCTTTCGACATTCGGATTGTGATGCGTGAAATGCATTTCCCCCGCAAGGCGGAGGAATTGTTTCTTGGCAGAAAGGTTTTCATTGTCGGTATTGATCGCGAGCACGGCATAGCCGATCGCCTCCATCACCTGGCCCTGTTCTTCTAGCGTTTCTGCCATCAATGCCATGGCAGCGGCGTCATGCTCGTTATGTTCGAGCGCCGCATCTATGTGTCTGACGGCCTCTTCATAATCATGACGGCAAAGCGCATCGCGTGCTGCCACGTGTTTTTCGGATAAAGACATCCCTACCCCGCGGATTGCACGCGGTTGCGCCCGGCATTCTTGGCCTGGTACAGCGCAACGTCGGCGCGTTCGATGAGGTCGGTGATACTTTCGTCGGGGCGGTATTCCGCAATGCCGATTGAAATGGTGATCGTGCCCAGCTTTTCGTTGCTGGATTTGTTCACCAGTTCTTTTTGCTCTACATGACGGCGCAACGCTTCGGCAACCTTCAATCCGGCGGCAAGTGGTGTTGCGGGCAGGATGATCGCGAATTCTTCGCCGCCGAAACGTGCCGCGATATCGTGACCTTTGATATTACCAACCAGCGTACGCGCAACAAGGCGCAGCACTTGGTCACCAGTCTGGTGGCCGTAGGTGTCGTTGAATTTCTTGAAATGGTCGATATCGAGCATCATCAGCACCAGTGGCTCCTTGCTAGCCGTAGCAAGCACGGCTTTTTCGGAGATGGCATTGTCGAACGCCTTGCGGTTTGCGATACCGGTCAGGCTGTCAGTCGTTGCTTCTTTTTTGACATTATCAAGGTACTGCTTCAGTTCCGTCACTTGCTGCGACGAATTTGTCAGTTCGATCTCCAGCTCCTTGTTTTTTTCAACCATCTTCATCGTTTCGGACAGAATCCCGCTTATGACGTCACCTAGGTCACTCACGGACGCCGCATCGCCGATTTTTTCGGAGACGCCATCCAGTTGCGAGCCGTATTCCGATGTCGCGCTCGACGCAGATTTCAGCATCGAAGCAAGGGCGCTGATCGACCCCTGCACCTGGTCATTCACCTTGTTTACGGCCGCATCCTGCGTTTGCGCGCTCAAAAAACGTGTATAGATTTTCTGGCAGGAGGATTCGTCCGGATCCCCTTCGATTGCGTCGATGGCGCGCGTGATTTCGGGGTCGCCATCGAAATACCGATACCACAGTTCGTAAAACTGGGGCGTGGAAGGAAGCACAAGGGTATCAAGTTTTTCCAGTGTCATGATCGTGAGCGCCCGGGAACGTTCGGACTTGTGGACGCGCGCGGCTGTTGTGGGTTCATTGGTCATCTTATAGAACTTGTCCTTGTTTTTCCGATGCGGCGGAATCTTGCATGAGTGCATAAGGCTGAGATACTTCCAGTACGCGACGTACTTTTGCCATGTCAAATTTGTCGTCCGTGCGCACGCCCGTTTCCATGTCGATCCATGTCGTGTAGCCGGGCGCGACCTTGGCGATAATCTCGATCTGCTGGGCGAGGTTTGCGGGGTTAAGTCCACCTGCATAACCGCAAAAATGGTTGGGCAATGGCGGCTCCCAACTATCGGGGCTGATGCCGCGGCCCGCTGAATCGTCGTACAGAACCGCGTGGTTCGGCACATCCGACAACAGCGGCAACAGGCTTTGCTTGTCCTTGCCGTATTGAATGATGAACTGGAATTGCGGGTTATCGTGCACGCGCTGCACAAGGTCGGCAGGATCGTATTTTCCTTCGACATCACCGAACTTCAAATTCAGTTGTATGCGCTTGAAGCCCGACATGAGGCCAAGGATTTCACTGTCACCACGGATAAAACCTAAAAGCGCGCCATCGCACAGGTGCATAGCCGTATGCAGGCCGGTCGCCAGCTGGGAAAATTTGCGTATCCATTCTTTAGACGGAAAGCGTGGCGTACCTGTGCGCGCGGGCAGCAGCAGGATCGCCCATTCAGCAAAAGGAAATTCACGCGACAATCCCAGAAGCTGTTGGGGGTCGACCGCATCGTCTGCGCCAGTAACAGAAGTGTATTTAAGCTGCATTGCTTCCCCGAAAGCCCTTTGGTTCTATTCATTTAGTGTAGCACCAAAGCAAAAACAATGAACAGAGGGCTCTCGCACCTAGGTTATGCTCAAGTTGTTATTAACCCATTGAGTACGTTGTAGATTATTGAATTATTTACCGTATTACGCTATACTGTCAGTAATCGGCGCGACTCCGGAAAACCTGGTAAAGAGCAAGCATGTATTTTCCAACCCTCGGCAAATTAGAATTAAAGCGCAAATTCAGGGCAGCCGCACTTGCGACGACCGTTGTTTTTGCGCCGCTGACTTTGGCCGCACAGGGGCTAATACCGTCAGCCCCGAAACCGCCCGCAGCAGATACATTGGCCACGACGCCCGCCCTCATCAACGCGCCGCCCCCTGAAAGTGAACCGGTCCCGCTGCCGCATAAATTCACGCCCCTCGCCTCGTTCGCGCCGCTGTTCAGTACGCCAGACGAGAAGGAACGGAATATTTTCTTTGTGCAAAATAACGAAACGATCCGTGAATTTCGCGCACTGACGAACAACCGCGATGCCACCGGCCCGCTGACGCGCGCGGAAATCAAGATGATTGCCGATATCAAGCTGGCAGCCGCGAAGGACGTAAAGAAATTCAAGATTTCGCTGCCCGTGGCAGCCACGCTGCGCTTTGCTGCGCAGCAGACGAATACCGATTTTGAAGCTATGGTCACGCGGCTGCAGGAAAATTCAGGTAACGTCATGAATGTTGCCACGGCACGCCTGCGCGCCGACCATGTCTATAAATTCAACGTCTCCACATGGCTTTATTTGATGAAGACGCAGGGTGCCAAACACGGCCTCGGGTTCTTCGCTGATAATATTGAAGTCGGCGCCCCTGCTATGAACGCCCAAAACCAGCCGACCGTGCGCCTGCAAGTGGCAGATCCAGCGGTACTGCGTCAGATCGTCGCCATGCGCAATAACCCGCGCATAGCGACCTTGCTGGGTGCCGAATATGTGGCACACGAAGCAGAAATTCCGCAGACCGCCTATAAGGGCATGAATTACGCCTACGACCTCACAGTTGCCGAACAGCAGCGTGCGTTTATGACAATCGGCTTTGACCTCGGTATTCGAGGCGCAGACGGCGTAAAAGGCCCACTGACAACTGCGGCATTGCAGGAATTTGCATTGATGAGCAAGCCTTTGCTGGCACAGGGCCAGTCGGTCGACGCCATGCTGCAGGAAGCCGCAAGGCAGGCCGTGGACGACGCTGCGAAATATTCGACGATGTATAACGCCATAAACCCTTCCACCACCTTTGCAGTGCGCCATGCCTCCAGGGTTGCGGACATGGATTTCGGATACCTGATGCAGCTGGCCGGTGCGGAAAGCGGCTTTGATGCCAGTATTTCCGCCACCACATCGAGCGCGACAGGCTTGTTCCAGTTTATTGATAATACATGGCTGGTGTCGCTCTATTCCCACGGCGCTAAATACGGCCTCGGAGATATCGCCAGCCGCATAGAGGTTGACCGCAACAAAGCAGGCGAAATAACCACTGCCCGCATCACTGATCCGCTCGTGGAGAAATACGCCCTGGGCCTGCGAACCGATCCGCGCATCATGGCGCTGATGGGCGCCGAATTTGCCAAGGAAAACCGAGACAATTTACAAGCGGCCCTGCCACGCCGCACGATCACACGCGCCGACCAGTACCTCGCCCACTTCCTCGGCTCCGGTCAGGCCACGAATTTCATCGTGAAGCTCGACCGCAATCCCGATGCCGCCGCGAAATCATCCTTTCCGGCTGCGGCGGCCGCGAACCATGGTGTCTTCTATAAACGCAGCGGCGGCGCCCGTTCGCTGGAGGAAGTCTATAACCTCTTCAAAAACAAATTCAGCAGCACATTCTTTGACGGGCCAGCCGCACCTGCTGCACCGCGCCCGGTTCCCCTGCCACCGCAACGCCCTGGCCCACGCTGATCAATAACTACAATCGTAAGCATATAGCGTATGAGTTAGAGCGTTTGCACGCTTATGGATATGCGCTCAGGTAAATCTGCTGCGGCGCAAAAATGTTTATACACATTCCCGTGAGTAGATTATGTCTACTTATTATGTTTTGACTTTTAATTCCCCCCGTCCAATTATACCTAACAGAATCAAATAAGAACAAAAAACGGCGCTCGCCAAGCGGGCATTGGTTCGGGGTGTGTAGAGTCTATCTTAACGCAATAAGAAGGAAGGCTACACAATGGTATCGAAGCTCGGCAAAATTCTTCAGGCTGTGCGGAATCCGCGCGCAACAGCTGTAAAGGCCATCAAGAAACAAATGCCGCCGATCTCGGCGACCGAGAAAGAGGCCCTTGCCTCCGGCACTGTCGGCTGGGACGCCGAACTGATGAGCGGTAGCCCGAACTGGGACAAACTTTTCAAATACGAAAAAGCGGAACTGACGGCCGAGGAACAAGCATTCCTCGATGGCCCGGTTGAAAAACTCTGCAAGATCGTCGACAACTGGGAAATCCAGAAAACGAACGACCTGCCACCCGAAGCCTGGAAGATCATCAAGGAAGAAGGCTTTATGGGCCTTGAGATCCCGAAAGAGTACGGCGGCAAAGGCTTTTCGTCCAAGGCGCATTCCGCCGTTGTGATGAAGCTCGCGTCGCGCTCGATCACCGCAGCCGTGACCGTGATGGTCCCGAACTCGCTCGGGCCTGCCGAACTGATCGGCGCTTACGGCACGCAAGCGCAAAAAGATTATTACCTTCCCCGCCTCGCAAACGGCACGGAAATTCCCTGCTTCGCATTGACCGGCCCCGATGCCGGCTCTGACGCTGGTAGCATTCCCGACCGCGGCGTTGTCGTGAAGAACGAAAAAGGCGAACTCGGCATTCGCATGAACTGGGAAAAACGCTACATCACCCTCGGCCCCATCGCGTCGCTGATCGGCATGGCATTCAAGCTGGAAGATCCCGACAATTTGCTGGGCAAAGGCGTGAAGGACCTCGGTATTACCGTTGCGCTGGTTCCGCGTAACACCCCGGGCGTTGAAATCGGCGACCGCCATGCACCGATGGACCTGCCCTTCCACAACGGCCCCAACAAGGGCGTGGATGTGTTCGTTCCCATCGACGCGATCATTGGCGGCCCCGAAAAGGCCGGCAAGGGTTGGGCGATGCTGATGGAAAGCCTCGCCGTCGGCCGTTCGCTGTCCCTGCCTGCACTTTCGACCGCTGCTGCGAAACTGTCGTCCTATGCGACCGGTTCGTATTCGCGCGTGCGCAAACAGTTCGGCACCTCGATCTCCAACTTCGAAGGCATCGAAGAGCCCCTCGCCCGCATGGCCGGCCTCACCTACCTGATGAACGCGGCGCGTGAAGCGACGCTGCAGATGGTGGATGCCGGCGAGCGTCCCGCCATCCCCTCCGCCATCCTAAAATACCACCTGACGGAAGGCATGCGGACGATCGTCAACGATGCAATGGACATCCACGGCGGCAAGGCTGTTTCCAACGGCCCGAAAAACGTCTTCTCGACCCTCTACAAAGGCATCCCGATCGCCATCACGGTCGAGGGCGCGAACATCATGACCCGCAACCTGATCATCTTCGGTCAGGGCGCGGTCCGTGCGCACCCCCACACCCTGAAAGAACTGGAAGCGCTGGAAGAGCAGGACCCGAAAAAAGCCTTCAACAAGTTCTTCAAAGTGCTGGCTTCGCACCTTGGCAGCGGCGTTGTGAACGCGGTGAAAGCCCTCGCTCACGGCGCAACCGGTAGCCGATTTGCACGCGCGCCCAAGGGCGTCGATAAGTCGACCAAGAAGTACTACAAGCAGATCAACCGTCTTTCCGCTGCGTTCAACCTTGCGACCAACGCCTCGCTTCCGCTGGGCGCGAACCTCAAGAAAAAAGAACGCGTGTCGGCACGCATGGGCGATGTCTACAGCCACCTTTATCTCGCCTCGACAGCACTCTGGTACTACGAGAAAAACGGCGCGCCGAAAGACGAAAAAGTGCTGCTGGACTGGGCTGTACAGTCGTCGCTTGCCAAGGCTGAAAAAGCACTGGAAGACGCATTGGACAACCACCCGCTGAAGGCCACGCGTCTTGCGAAACACATCGTGTTCCCCCGCAAGCTGCTGACCGGCGTTCTGGCTGCGGCAACAACCGTTGCGGCATTCACTCTGGCGCCTGTCGTTGCGATTGTCGGCGCAGTTGCCACGCTCGGCGCTGCGATGTTCATTCGCGACAAGCAGAACCATGTTCCTTCGGACGGCCTTGACCGCAAGGTCGCGGACACCATCCGCATCCCGGGCGAAACGCGCGACAACCTGACCCGTGGCGTCTTCAAGCCGACCGACGAGGCTGAGCCTCTCGGCAAGCTGGAAATGGCGTTCAAGCTGACGGTTGAAGTCGAACCGCTCGAAAAGAAACTCTACCTCGCCACCAAGGCCGGCACGATTTCCAAGGAGCAGCCCCGCGCTGCGATGCTGGAAGCCGCCGCCGCCGCAAACGTCCTGACAACGGACGAAGTGGCAAAGGTAAAAGAAATGGACCGTCTGCGCCGCGCAGTCATCGACGTGGATGCCTTCCCGCAAGCAGCGCCCGCCGCGAACGACGCCCCCAAGGCGACGCCCGCTGCGCCCCCGAAAGCCGCGTAAGCGCTTTTCGGTCAAGCCAACAAAAAAACCCGGCGGTTTTTACACCGCCGGGTTTTTCTTTTGGCAATAAGCCTTATCCACGCGACATGATGCGGCGGTTGATGTCGTCGGTAAATGCCATAGCATCGTTAACGAAGGGAATGATGATGCGTGCACGACCTGTGCCCGAAAGAATGACGTTTGAATAACCAAACAACATGCCAGCCGGGGAGCGCATGATTTCAACACCTTCGATGCGGTTATAAGGCATCGACACCACTTCCTGATTAAACACGCCCCCGCCCATCAAAATCCGCGTATCGGTTGCTGCCAGTAGCAGGTAACGCTTGGTGCTATATTCCATCAGTAACAAGATGCCGGCGACGATGGCGAAGTACATAGCCAGTGCGGGCGAATAAAAAAGAGCCACAAGCGCCAATACCAGCATGGCAAGGCCTTTCCAATAAATGCCCGGGCTAATTTCCGCAATATGAACAAGCCCTTCACCCGGGAGTAACAGCCCGGAAATCGAGTACTTTTTCTCGGTTGTCAGATAATCGTCTTCCAGATATGACATGGGGCGCATGATAGTCTCCTGAATCGGTTTCCGTGCCTTCAGGCACTATTCACCTTTACCAAGGCTTATGTACCGTTTAAGTTCCACTTTCTCTATTTCGATAAAACGGGTCTTGCGCCGCACCATAATCGGAATTGAAATCATTCACTAATCGACATATTATTGACGCAGGGAAGAATATCCTCCCTCAAAAATCCAAAAAAGGTGAAAAATGAGCAACGCAGCGCCGCAGTCCAAACCGCAAAAAACTGTCACGCTCACGGACAATGAAACCGGCAAAACATATGAGTTTCCGGTTCTTGACGGCTCCGTTGGCCCGCGGGTGATTGACATCCGCAAGCTTTATGCGGAAACGGGTATGTTCACCTTCGATCCCGGCTTCACTTCGACCGCAGCCTGCGAAAGCGGCCTGACATTTATTGACGGCGACAAAGGAGTACTGCTGCATCGCGGCTATTCGATTAAAGAACTGGCGCTGAAAAGCGACTTCATCGAAGTCTGCCACTTGCTGCTCTACGGTGACCTGCCCGACGCGGAACAGAAAAAAGACTTCCAGAACCACATCACGCATCACACGATGGTGCATGAACAGATGCAGTTCTTCTTCCGTGGCTTCCGCCGCGACAGCCATCCGATGGCGGTCATGGTTGGCGTAGTTGGCGCGCTTTCTGCTTTCTATCACGACAGCCTCGACATTGATGATCCCAAGCAGCGCGAAATCGCGGCACACCGCCTGATCGCCAAAGTGCCGACAATTGCTGCGATGGTTTACAAATACTCGATCGGTCAGCCGTTCATGTATCCGCGTAACGATCTCAGCTTCGCGGAAAACTTCCTGTACATGACGTTTGCCGTGCCATGCGAGCCTTACAAAATCAACCCGATCCTTGCCCGCGCAATGGATCGTATCTTTATACTTCACGCAGATCACGAGCAGAACGCATCGACCTCGACCGTGCGTCTTGCCGGCTCTAGCCGCGCCAACCCGTTCGCCTGCGTGGCGTCCGGTATCGCCTCTCTCTGGGGCCCGGCGCATGGTGGCGCGAACGAAGCCGTCCTGCAGATGCTCAACCAGATCGGCGACAAGAGCCGCGTTCCCGAATTCATCAAGCGCTCCAAGGACAAGAACGACAGCTTCCGCCTGATGGGCTTTGGCCACCGCGTGTATAAAAACTATGACCCCCGCGCCGAAATCATGCGAGATACCTGCTACGAGGTGCTTAAAGAGCTGGGCATCAACGACCCGTTGCTGGAACTGGCGATGGAACTGGAAAAAGCGGCACTGGCAGATGAATACTTCATCGAGAAGAAGCTTTATCCGAACGTGGACTTCTATTCCGGCATCATCCTGAAGGCCATGGGCTTTCCCACAAACCTGTTCACGGTGCTGTTCGCCGTTGCGCGTACGGTCGGCTGGATTTCCCATTGGAACGAGATGATCCAGGAACCCACCCAGAAAATAGGCCGCCCGCGCCAGCTTTACACCGGTCCCGTTGAGCGCCCCTACGTTTCACTCGAGAAACGCAAGTAAATGGCGTAGTTGGCTGGAACTCTATTCTTGTTCATATGTTTGATGTCAGTTAAAGGCAAAAAAAAACGTATTCACAAGAGGTTCCAGATGAAAAACCAATTTTTCACAACGACAGCTATCGCAATCGCGCTCGCTTTCGCTATTCCCGCACCTGCACATGCTCTTGAATTGGGCGTTGGCGGAAAATCTTCCGTTGGAGGATCTGTCGGCGGCATCGTTGGCGGCGCAACCCAATCGACCGAAAGCATGACCAGCAGCGTCCATGGCAGCACCGATACTGATATCAATGGCGTGACCACAACCGAAACAACCACTCAAGCCACCACGCAAACCGATCTTGGCATTGGCAGCACCGTCGATAGCACTCTTTCGACCGCCAAGGAAGTCGATGTGGGCGTTGCCGTAAACGCTGAAGCTCAAGCCAAGACGGACGCTGACGCGCATGCTGCGTCCACGACAAAAAAAACTATCGAAGCTACTCACAAGAAGAAAAAAGTCGTTCGTCATCGTGCCCGCGAAACGCGCCCTGCAGTGTCGTCGCAGACTCAAGAGAACGTGAAAACCACCACGACAACCGAGACAGGCGTGAACACTAATGCCCATATCGACACCAATGCGGATATCAACACGAATGAACGCAATCTTCTCGGCGGTCGGCTACGCACCGACAGCAATGTTCGCGTGAACAAATAAATCTTAATACCAGACTGACCAGGTACGATGAGTTGGCAGCGTATAAATGCCCGCCTCATAGCCCCGGTTCCAGAGGATATGATCGAGATTGACGGCGGTAACTTGTGTTGCCGCCGTCTTTTTCATGAGCTCCACCGCATGGATGCCCGCCGCACGGATTTCGGTTTCCTCTGCGCTGCCCGCCACAATCATCAGGCCGCTATCAATTTTGGCGGCAAGTTCGGGCGTATAAGTAATAATTCCGTCATGACGAAGCACATGCGGCACCATATTGTCTGCGAAAATTGTTAATCCCGCCATATCGCCAAAAGCTGCAGGCGGCTTACCTTCTAGCGCCAGATAAATATCGGCCGCCAATATCTGCGCACGTTTGTAAAACGCTACCTCTCTGCCGTTATATTCCGCGACATCGCGGAAGGTTGGCCAACTGCCGATGAGATTCGCCAATGCCACTGCCGAGTTATCAGCTGATTCCAGTAAGCGCATCACGCTGCCGCCATGCTCGCTAATAATGCGGCGGCCCGTTTCCTGTAAATGCACGGAAAACAGCCCCATCAACTCGTCCAGACGGACATCCCGCCCCTGCGGCACACCAAATACCTCGTGGCATTCCGCACGCGTTGCTGCCGCCCATTTATGTGGAGTATTCAGCCGGTTTTCCGCGAACGCTTTTTTGAGTGCACCTGCGACATGGTTATATTCAAATTCAATGCCGCATCCCTGCGCCACCTTGAAATACCCCGACCCGAAATTCACGCTATCTAGCGCAAACAAATAAGCCGCCGTCACAGCAGGCGAATCCTGCGACAGAAAATGATGGTCAGCATCCAGTGTCGTAATCAGTGGGTATTTTTCGAGCAGCAAAGCGGTGTACGCGGAGATTTTATCACGTTGTATGGATACAAATGACGCATCCGCCATCACGGAGGCCGCATCACACCGCACCAGTTCTGGTAGATTGGCGCTACTCACGGGGCTGCAGGATTTTTGGGCGGCGCGTGCGGGCGTTCAAGCCACTCCACCACCTTCTCGCCAACCTTGAAATCATACAGGTTGCTATGTCCACCTTTGGTTATAGAAATAAATTCCTTGGGGTGTTTTGCCTTGTCGTACAATTTTTTACCGAGCCTGTAAGGCACAATGCGGTCATCTGTGCCGTGCATGATCAGCAAGGATGTTTTTATATTCGTGATCTTTTCGATGCTGTCGAAACGGTCAAGCATCATCATATCCACTGGCAGGAAGCCGTACGCACTTTTTGCGACATCAGCAGCACTGCTAAAGGGCGCCTCGAGCACCAGACGGCGCGGCTGGAATTCGAGCGCCATCTGCACTGCCACGCCTGATCCGATACTCTCTCCGTAAAACACCAGCTGGTCGAGGCGGTAACCGTTATCAAGCAGGTAATTCACGCAAGCACGTGCATCGCGATACAGCCCCTCCTCCGTCGGCTTGCCGGCATTGCCGCCATAGCCGCGATATTCGCACAGGAAAAATCCATAGCCTTTCTTTTGATAAAAGGCCGCATTGGCAGCGCGGTGGCTGATATTGCCGCCATTGCCATGGAAATGGACGAACACCATTGCGGTTTTATCACCTGATGCTGCGAACCATGCGATATTTTCCAGACCGTCTTCCGTCTTGATCTTGAGTACGGCAGCATTCAAAGCTTCTGGGAGCTTGGGATCACCCATATCCTGCTCAGGAAAATACTGCATGCTGCGTTGCCCCAGATAAACAGCCAGCACAATAACGCCATAAATCAGCAGTCCGATCAGTGCAAAACGCAGAAGGACGATCATGCGGTTTCCTTCATCAGGCTACCATAGAGCCGCGCATATGCGCCGCCGGAAGAAAGTAATTGCGTATGGTTGCCTTCCTCGATGATGCGGCCATGCGACATCACATAAATGATGTCAGCATTCATGATGGTTGACAGGCGGTGCGCCACTACGATCGTGGTACGGCCTTTTTGCAGGCGCTCGAGCGCCATCTGCACAAGCCGTTCTGATGTTGCATCAAGCGCGGATGTTGCCTCGTCAAGCAGGAGGATCGGCGCGTTACGCAGCATCGCGCGCGCAATCGAAATACGCTGGCGCTGGCCGCCCGACAGTTTCACGCCGTTTTCACCGACACGGGTCGCGTAACCTTCTGGCAGCTCCATGATAAATTCATGCGCGGCGGCAAGCTTGGCTGCCTCTATAATCTGGTCTTCGGTCGCATCGGGACGGCCATATGCAATGTTATCGCGGAGTGTATCGTTGAAAATCGCCACTTCCTGGCTGACCAGCGCCATGCTTGCGCGCAGACTGCCGATCGTCACGTCACGGATATCGCTGCCACCAATCCGGATCGCGCCGCTGGTTACATCGTAGAAGCGAGGGATCAGGTTCAGGATCGTCGATTTACCGGCACCGGATTCACCTACAAGGGCAATGGTCTTTCCTGCGGGCGCAACAAAACTGACCTCATGCAGCGCATCGGTGCCATCTGCATAAGTAAAGGTGACATTTTCGAACACAAGCGTCGGCGTCTGCGCATTCAATGCGGCTGCATCCGGACGGTCGTTAATTTCGGGTTTTTTATCCATCACGGTAAACAAACGGTCGAGGGCGGCCAGACCCATTTGCATGATGTTGCTGAGACGCGCAAGCCGCTTCATCGGCTCGAACGCCATGATAAAGGCCGCGATAAAGGAAAACAGCTTGCCCGCCGTGCTTTGCCCCGCCATCACTTGAGTGCCGCCGTAGACAATGATCGTAACAATCGCAAGGCCGCTGAGCAATTCGCCAATCGGCGCCAGTATCGCCGAAACGCGGAACGAACGGTTCATGAATTTATAAATTTTCTCGATCGTGCCATGCACGCGGTCTGTTTCAAAACCTTCCATCCCGTATGATTTGATGTGCCGAGCGCCTTGAAACGCCTGACCCAGCATGCCGGTCAGGTCGCCGATGCTGGCCTGAGTATTCATCGCAGCCTTGCGTATTTTCTTGCCCAGCAGCATGACGGTATAGGCGGAAGCGGGAAATACGAAAAGAGAAATGAACGCAAGCTTCCAGTCCTGATAAAACATCACGCCGACAAGGAAAATGACAGTGAAGGTGTTTTTACCAAGACCAGTCAGGGCTTCCGTCACAGCCGTGCGGATCAATGCAACGTCGGAGATAAAGCGCGACATCAGCTGCCCGCTCTGGTTGTTGTGGAAGAATGCCAGATCGGCGCGGATCAGGTGCGAAAACATGTCGCGTTGCATGTCGCTGACAACACGCTGGCTCAGCGTGTTCATCAGCACCGTCTGGCCATAAACGGCCGCCCCGCGCAAAACGAATACCAGTAGGACGGCGATGGCAACGGGCCACAACATGCTCTGCGCCTTGTCGGAGAAAACCTTGTCGATCACGGGCTCCATCAACTTCGCCATCGCGCCGGTCATGGCAGCGGAAATCAGCATCAGGACAAGCGACCAAAAAACCACGCCCAGATGGGGGCGGATGTATTGGCGCGCCATGCGTTTGATCATGGGTGCGGATTCTGCGATCGGCTGTTTGGTGACGGGCGTCTGAGAAGGCTTGGACAAGGAGTTTCCGTTATTTGTTAACAGTTTAGAAAGTCGTGTTATATTACAGTTAAAGGGGAATTTAGCACAATTCCTGACTCTGTAAACAATAAACATAATAATCCAAAACGGGGTTTTTGATGTTCGGAAAAGACAAAAAAGCACCTCCTGAGCCCACGCCTGCCAGCCTTGGCATGAAAGCGGGTGGCGATCAGCAGGTCCATATGTCCGCCCCGCCCCGCATCGGCCTTGCGCTCGGCTCCGGCCTTGCCCGCGGCTTTGCACATTTGGGCGTCGTGCGCGCGCTGAAACGTCATGGCATCGAACCCACCATCATTTCCGGCACCTCCATGGGCGCACTTGTCGGTGGCGCATATCTGGCGAACCGCCTTGATGCTGTCGAGGAATGGGCGTACACGCTCACGAAATTCAAGGTGCTTTCCTACCTTGATTTCCGTGTCAAAAGTTCCGGCGGTCTTATCGGCGGTGAAAAATTGATGAAGCTGATGCTGGATAACTTCGGCAACATCCGCGTCGAGGATCTGCCCAGTCCCTTCATTGCCATCACCGCCGACCTTGTCACCGGCCACGAAGTCTGGCTGCGTCGCGGCAGGCTGGTGGATGTGATGCGCGCGTCATTCTCTCTGCCCGGTATCTTTCCGCCGATGTACATGAACAACCGCTGGCTGATTGATGGCGCGCTTGTGAACCCGGTTCCCGTGTCTGCCTGCACCGCTGCCGGTGCGCGCATGACAATCGCCGTCAACGTTTCTGGCGACATTATCGGCAAGGCGCGCCGCCCCGGCGATTCAATCCCGACAGTCGCCGGTTTTGATCTTTTGAATTTCGAAGGCCCGCAGGCCGTCGAGGAAGTCAAGAAGCAAGGCCTCATCCAGCGTGTCTTCCGCCGCGAAGCCAACAGCCCCAGCATCTTCGGCGTCATGGTATCCGCACTCAACATCGTGCAGGACCGCCTCGCCCGCTCCCGCCTTGCCGGTGACCCGCCCGACGTCCTGATCGTGCCGCGTATCGGGCATATCGGCCTGATGGAGTTCGACCGCGCCGAAGAACTGATCGCCGAAGGCGAAGCCGCCGTGGAGCGCGCCATGCCCGACATCAAAGCCGCCTACGAGGTCCTTTGCACACAATATGGCGAAGAAGATTCACCGCCGGATTATCCACCATAATCCGCAAAACATAGAATTAAAAAAAAGGCGACTGAGTTTCAGTCGCCTTTTTTAATGGGCAGATTGAGAAGAATTATTCCTTCATCCGCGCACGCTCGCGCTCGCGCAGGGCGGCTTCGGGCGTTTGCCAGATGAGGCTGTCGAGCACCCAATTCGGGCGGATGCCGGCATAGCCCTGGGCAAGGTGTTCCATAGTTTTGCGTTTTTGCTCAGGGCTCATGCCCGGCTTGAACGCGGCGGCATGAATGCCGGAGGTGATGAAGGCTGTATCAAGGTCAACGCTGACCGCGCCCGCGATATCGTGCTGCATTGAATCGCCGATCACAAGGATGCGTGACGGGATTACGCCATCGAACAGGCCGAGTGCGTAGCGGAAAATCATTTTATGCGGCTTGCCGATCAGGTGGGCAGCACCGCCAAGGTCGTGATAACGCTTGGCAACCGCGCCGGGGCCGACCGCGCGTTCATGGCCGTACACGGTGACCATATCGGGGTTCGCGCAAATGGCAGGCAGTCGTCTGACGACGGCACGCTTGAAAACGGGGTCGAGGTCTTCGACCTTCATTTTCGGCGAGTCAAAGCTGGTGATCAGGATAAACTGCGCTTCCTCGATATCGCTTACAACTTCGATATCAAGGCCTTCGAGCAGGGCGCGGTCGTTATCGCGCGTGATCAGGTAGCATTTCGTGCCAAGGTTCTTGAAAGGCGGCTCTTCCTGCTTCTTCAGGCCCTGCCAGGTCACTTCACCGGCGGAAACGACGTCTTTATACAGGGTTGGCTTGATGCCGAATTTTTTCAGGCGCTCGGTGTTGTCTTCCGAGCGTTTGGACGAGTTGGAAAGAATGACAACCTGCTTCTTGCGCTGCTTCAGGTGATTGAGCGTATCGACAACGCCGTCATAGGTCTGCAAACCGTTATGGAGCACGCCCCACTGATCCATGATGAACCCATCATAGCTATCCATCAATTCGTAAAGACCCTGGCAGAACATCATGGAAGACATGCTTTATTTCTCTCCTTGGCGCAGTTTTTCAAAACAGGATTTAAGCTTTTGAATTTCTGCGAGTTTATCGTTCTCAGTATAAGGAATTTCATCGGTGTGTATAGCCCATACGGGTTTGGGCCATGCGGCATCGGTTTTATAGCGGCCAAAGATATGTATGTGCAGCTGCGGCACCATATTGCCCAGCGCTGCAGTATTGATTTTATCGGGTGTATAAAGCACCTGCAGCGCCTGCTGCGCCATGCCCATCTCGCGGATCAACTGCATCTGGTCGGCCGCAGGCAGCTCATACATTTCCCGAATACCGTCGCGGCGCGGCACTAGATAAAGCCACGGCCATGTGCGGTCGCTTTTCAGCGAGACGCGGCACAGGGGCCAGTCTTCGATGAAATGCGAACTGTCGTCGAGGCGTTTGTCGAGCGTAAAGGTCAATTGGTTCTCCTGCCGGATTTCCCAGCTTACCTAATGAATATGGCTGCAAAAAAGAAAAAAAATGGTTAATATCCGGTGTTAATCTAATAAAGGGGGCGTTATTGAAAACAATTCTTGGCCTTGGCATCGCAACAGCCATGTTCCTTACAATCATGTCAGCGAATGCGGCTGATACGTTCGGTGGCGGCGATAACGCTTCCTATTATGCCCAGCTCGACAAATACGCCGGGGACAGCCGCAGCATCACGACCATCTCCGACCGTATCAACAGCGAACTCTCGCGCGATCCGCGCCAGTTGCCGATGGCAACGGCATGGGCCAAGCAAAAAGCAATCGGCGCGACCGATCCCTCGCTCGTCAACGGCCTTTACTTCATGATTTATTCCGACCTGACTCGCCGCACAGCCAAGACACTCCCCAAGACCGGCGGGAATTACGGCCCCATATCGATGGAAGCATTACAGGGGCTGCTGATATTTGAAGCCATCACCGCAGCCGATTTCGCCCGCTGCAAATCCGCCGCGGATGCCACAGTGCTGCCATGGATCATCGAACCGCGCCGCAAGGCCATCGAATATGTTTATTCCATGATGACTCCCGAGGAAACCGAAGCCGTCTGGACGAACGCGCTGAACATGGAGGCCGCAACGGGCGGACGCAAGCCAAATGCCGAAGTGTGTTCCAACACGCTGGCCGTCGACATGACCTATGGCGACCATCCGCAGGAAAAAGTGCCTGCCGCATTTATTCCCACGCCTGAATGGGAAATCAAGCGCGCCGCCCTGCGCGAGCATATTCTGGCTGACTGGAAAGCATATCATAACACGCTGGCCGCACCGCAGTGACACAACCGGTGCGCAAATCAGCCTATGCGCCCCAATATGATTTTATTCCGGAACCCGGACAGCCGCGCCAAATAGCGGACGGCCTGCTATGGAACCGCCTGCCCCTGCCCTTTGACCTCAACCACGTCAATATGTGGCTGATCGAAGGCGCAGTGGGTATCAGCATTGTCGATGCGGGCTTCAACAACGAACTGTCCACGCAATCATGGGATACCGTGTTCGCGGATTTTTTCGCAAATAAACCTGTCGAGAAAATCTTTATCACCCATTTCCACCCCGATCATCTGGGGCTTGGCGGATGGCTGGCTGCACGTACGGGTGTAACAGTGCAAATGACTGCGCCGGAATACGGCATGGCGCAATGGCTGACGGACGAAGCCAAGGCAGATGAACTGGAATCACTATATCGCGCTTATTACATCGAAGCAGGGATAGAGGGCGAAACGCTGCAAAGCCTCATGAGCCGCCGCTTCAGTTATAAAAAGATCATCTCCCCCCTCCCCGCGCATTACACCGAAGTGAAGCCGGGCGAAGTTGTACGTCTCGGCGATCGCGACTGGAAAATTATAGATGGCTACGGCCACAGCCCGCAACATGCGAGCCTATATTGCGAAGCAGATAAAATTTTTATCGCTGGTGATATGATCCTGCCCGATATCAGCCCGAATATCAGCCTTTTCCCCGACAGCTTCCAGTCGCGCAACCCAGTCGACGCATACCTTGAAACACTCGCGCGCATTCGCGATACGGTGCCGGATGATGTGCTGGTACTACCCTCCCATGGCGCGCCATTCCGCGGCTTGCACAAACGCGCGGGGGAATTGATTGTACATCACGAACGCCGCCTCGAAAAACTCCGCGATGTCTTGAAATCCGGCGGGCCCATGACTGCCATCGACGCGGCGCGCGGATTATTTTCGCACCGCTCCATCGACCGCGCCCATGACATGTTCTTCGCCCTCGGCGAAACGCTGGCGCATCTGGTTTATGAAGTTAAAGAAGGCAGAGTTAAAAAAGACGTCATGATGTACAGCCTGATTTAAAAATCAGAGCGGATACTTTATATCCAGAACTTCCAGCATTTCTTTGCCGCCCACCGTCTTCACCTCGATGCTATCCCCTACGCGCAGTTTCATCAGCGCGCGCGCAACCGGTGACAGCCAGCTGATTTTGCCCTCGGACGGGTTTGCTTCATCGATGCCGACGATCTTGACGGTCAGTTCGGTGTCGTCTTCTTTCACATAGGTCACGGTCGCGCCAAAGAAGGCGCGGTCCAGCCCCTGCTGTTTTTTCGGGTCGACGACTTCGGCGTTTTCAAGGCGCTTGGTAAGGTACCGCAACCGACGGTCGATTTCGCGCAGGCGTTTCTTGCCGTAGATATAATCGCCGTTTTCGGAACGGTCGCCATTGCCGGCCGCCCATCCCACGATCTCGGTCATCTTGGGCCGCTCGACCCGTAACAGGTGGTGAAGCTCGTCCTGCAGCACCTTGAATCCGGCCGGAGTCATGTAGTTTTTCGTGCTGGCGGGCAGCACATCGGCCTCCTCCAGCTCGTCATCTTCCTTGTCGTCGTTCTCGGTCGTGAAGGCCTTGCTCAATTGCTATGCTCCTTGATGCTTATTTATCTAGTGTTTTCAGGTACAAGCGCAAGGCTTATCCTGCCTTCGTCGCGTAATATTATTGCGCCAAAACACCCGTTGACAGAAATGTTCTGACAAATTAAACTTCCTAAGGTTTCAATAATAGATTTGTCAAATACAAGGAAACAGCGCCATGCACATGCACTTCCATGCCCGTCGGGATTCCCTGTTCGACCCCCACCGCAACCCGCTGTACCGCGCCGATTACCGCCCCACGGAATACAAAATTCCGAAGATGAAACTGTATTTCGACCTCGGTGAAGAAAAGACCGTCGTCACCAGCCGCCTTGAAATCAATCGCAATCCCGACCTGCCCAATGCCGGCGGTGCGCTGGTGCTGGATGGCGAGGAATTGAAACTCACCTCTCTGAAAATCACCGAAAACGGCGTGACGCGCGATATGGACCGCAGTGAATATCAGGTGACCGACAAAAACCTGATCATCAAGAACCCGCCTGCCGGCGCCTTCGCGCTGGATATCGTGACAGAAGTGAACCCGAAAACGAACACCGAACTCTCCGGCCTTTATATGGCGGGCCCCATTCTGGTGTCCCAGAACGAAAGCCGTGGTTTCCGCCGCATCACCTACTCGATGGACCGCCCCGATAACCTGGCCGTTTATGATGTCACGCTTGTCGCCGACAAGGCGCAATTCCCCGTCCTGCTATCGAACGGCAACGGCGATTTCACCAAGACCCAAGACCTCGGCGATGGCCGCCACAGCATCCAGTGGAGCGACCCCTGGCCGAAGCCCAGCTATCTGTTCGCAGTCGTCGCGGGCAACCTGAAAGTATTGTCCGACACATTCACTACCATGAATGGCCGCGAAATCGCGCTGCGCATCGCGGTGCAGCCGGGTTACGAAGACAAAATCGACTGGGCGATGGAATCCGTCAAGGCCGCCATGGCATGGGATGAAAAACGCTATGGCCGCGAATACGACCTCGACGTTTTCCACGTTGTCGCCGTCGATAAATTCAACGCGGGCGCGATGGAGAACAAGAGCCTCAACGTGTTCAACGTATCGACCCTCGTCGGCAACGCCGATACATCGACCGACAGCGAACTGATCTATATCGAAGAAGTCATCGGCCACGAATATTTCCACAACTATACCGGCGACCGCGTCACCCTGCGCGACTGGTTCGAGCTGACTGTGAAAGAATCACTCACCACCCTGCGCGAATTCCAGTTCATCGAAGACATGCACTCCAAAGGCATAAAGCGCATCGAAGACGCAACCAACCTGAAATCTGGTCAGTTCGTCGAAGATGCAGGCCCCACCTCGCACCCCGTGCGCCCCGACTATGTCGAAAAATTTGACAACATCTATACCAGCACCATCTACGAAAAAGGCGCGCATGTGATCGGCATGCTGCCCACGATGCTGGGCGAGCAAAAATGGCGCGCGTCGATGGATGAATATTTCACACGCATGGACGGCACCGCCGCCACCGCCGACAACTTCCTTGACATCATCGAGGAAGTATCCGGCAAGGACTTGACGCAGTTCCGCAAATGGTACAGCCAGTCCGGCACGCCGCAGGTCAGCTATGACGGCAAATACGACGCCGCTACGCAGACATATACCCTGACACTGAACCAGATGACCCCGCCGACCGCGGATCAGGCGTCAAAAGAAAACCTTCATATCCCCGTCGCCATCGGCCTGATCGGCCAGAGCGGTAACGACATTGCGTTGACGCTGAAGGGCGAAACCTCCGCTGGCCCCACCACGCGCGTGCTGGAGCTGACCGAAGCATCGCAGACCTTCACCTTTACGGGTGTCACCGGCCCTGTCGTGCCGTCCATCCTGCGTGAATTTTCGGCGCCCGTGAAAATCACGACCGTGCCCAGCCAGGACGAGCTGGTGTTCCGCATGGCGCATGACAGCGACGCATATAACAAATACGAAGCGACCGAGCGCCTGATGATCAAGACGCTCAAGAACCTCATCAAGGATGCGCAGGACGACCTGCCGTTGACCGTGCCCGCCGATTTCATCACAGCCTATGGTAACAACCTTGCCAATGCGATGGATGGCGACAAGAACTTCAACGCGCTGACACTGCAACTGCCGCCCTCGTCCCTTGTGACGCAGGACCTCGATTTCATCGACCCCGAAGCGGTGCGCGATGCGACGAAATTCCTGAAAACGACACTGGCGTCCACGTTCGAGCAGGAATACCGCGATATCTACAAGGCAACCGTCGCCCCCGCTGGCGAAAAATACGACCTGTCGCAGGAACAGGTCGGCCGCCGCGACATGCACAACCTCAGCCTGTCGTTCCTCTCCGCATTGAAAACGCCGGAAATCGCGGCTGCAGCCTATGACCAGTTCACGAACGCGACCAACATGACGGAGCGTTATTCGGCGCTCGCCACCCTGTCGCGCATCCCGCCGTCGGGCGCTGCCGATACGCGCCAGATCGCGCTTGATGCGTTCTATGACCGTTACAAGGACAACCCCAACGTCGTTGAAAAATGGCTGTCGCTGAACGCGTCCATCACCGATGGCGACCCCATCCAGCGTGTGAAAGACCTCATGAAGCACCCCAGCTTTGATGAAACGAACCCGAACCTCGTCTTCGCGCTCATGGGCGGCTTCATCAGCGGCAACAACACGCTGTATCACGATAAAAACGGCGAAGGGTACAAGTTCCTGGCCGATACCGTGATCCACATGAACGAAGTCAACCCGCATACCGCAACCGGCCTTGCGAAACGCTTCATGCAGTTCAAGCGTTACGACAAGGACCGTCAGGATTTGATGGTGGGCGAGATGAAACGCATCATGGAAAACCCGCAGCTGGATTCCGGCATCAAGGAAGTCCTCGGCAAGGCGCTCGACACCGTCGAGAAGAAAAAGCCGACGAACGACAACACCGCCAAATTCGGCGGTGCTGCGAAGAAGGCCGGCTGATTAGCGGTGATTGGTTGCGAGGTCGATTTCCATCCCGTCATAGGCGGGGCGGATATGCGGGGGCAATTCTTCGCAGAGCGTCTTGTAATCCATATGCGTCGTCAGGACGGTCAGGTACGTCATTTTCGGCTTCAGCCGTTCGACCCATTTGAACACGCGCTTCAGGTTGGCGTGCGTTGACACGCTTTCCTTGTGATACGCGCCCGCATCGATAATCCATGTCTCGACGCCCTTCAAAGCCTCCAGCGATTTTTCGGTGAAGTCCGCCACATCGACGCTGTACGCAAAATTCCCGAAGCGGAAGCCGAGTGACAGCATTGTCGTGTGATCCTGTTCGAAGCTTTCAATATCGATGTCACCGATGGTGAAACGGTCGTAATTCTGGATTTCCTTCTTCGCCAGAAACTGCGTATAAATGCCGCCGAATTTCGGCTCGTACAAATAAGGCCAGCGGCGATGGATTTCATCATGCGTTTCGGCGTTGGTGTACAGGTCAAGCAGCTTGCTGCCGTGATAGGCGATGGGGCGCAGATCGTCTATGCCGTTCACATGGTCGTTATGGCCATGGCTGATCAACACGCCGTCGAGGTGCTTGACGTTATAGGCGGTCAGTTGCTGGCGCAGGTCATAGCTGCAATCGACCAGCAGCGTCGTTTTCGCGGACTGGACCAGCAGGGAGGCGCGGGTGCGGTGGTTTTTTTCATTCGCCGGATCACACGTGCCCCAGAATCCACCCGCCGCAGGCGTGCCAAGCGAGCCGCCGCAGCCCAGTACGGTTATCTTCATTGCGTTTTCGCCTTATTGAAGAGTTTAAAGAAATTTTCCGTCGTCTGCGCCGCCACCTGTTCCATCGACAGCCCCTTCAGCTCCGCCACCATCTGCGCGGTATGGACGACAAATGAAGGCTCGTTCCGCTTGCCGCGATGCGGCATGGGGGCGAGATAGGGGCTGTCGGTTTCGACAAGAATGCGGTCCATCGGCACCAGCTTCACGATTTCGCGCAGCTCGTCCGATTTTTTAAAGGTGATGATGCCGGAAAAGGAAACGTAAAATCCCAGGTCCAGCGACTTTTCTGCAAGCCACGGCGTGCCGCTAAAGCAATGCATCACACCGCGCGCCTGACGCTGACCTATATCGGTCATGATACGGATGGTATCTTCATCGGCGTCGCGGGTATGTATGATAAGTGGTAGCTCGGTTTCAAGCGCTGCCTCGATATGCGTTGCGAACACCCCCTGCTGTTCTTCCTTGGGCGAATGTTCGTAATAATAATCAAGACCAGTTTCGCCAATGCCCACAACCTTGGGGTTTTTGGTGAAGGCGATGATTTCCTCGCGCTTGATATTGATCTCGCCCGCATCAGCCGCATGGTGCGGGTGCGTGCCGACCGTGCAATTGATGACCGGCGACGATTCCGCAACCGCAAGGATCTGCGGAAATTTTGCGATTTCCGTGCAGATGGTCAGGAAATGTCCCACCCCCGCCGATTTCGCGCGGCTGATGATTTCGGCAACACCTTCTTCGGCAAAGTCGGGGTAATCCAGATGGCAATGGCTATCGACCAGCATTACGCCGTTTTCTCCTCAATCGGCGCTTCGTAGCGCGGGAATACGCCCTGCGGCGCGGGCAACGCGGTGCCGGGTTGCAGCGCATGGGTCGACCCGATAAAGGTGAAATCACGCGCATTTGCGGGCGCAGCCACCTGATCGAGTATCTTATTCGCGGCATCCGGCGTGAAAGGCTGCAGGATGATGCCAAGGTTGCGGATCACTTCGGCCAGCACATACAGAACGGTTTGCATACGCTCGAGATCCGTTTTCTTGAGCGTCCACGGCGCCTGTGCATCGATATACAGGTTCGCGGCATTGGCGACCTGCACGATTTCCTCAAGCGCCTTGGAAAATTGCATTTTCTCGAACTCGCCGCGCACGGCAATCAGCATCGCCTGACCTGCCTTATCGAG
This sequence comes from Bdellovibrionales bacterium, assembly GCA_038247245.1. Lineage (GTDB taxonomy): Bacteria > Pseudomonadota > Alphaproteobacteria > Micavibrionales > UBA2020 > JAPWJZ01. The sequence continues at coordinate 35,595 of JBBRVE010000018.1, forward strand.
CAGTTGATGGTCGACGTCTTCGAGGATGCCGGGTTTCGGCACAAGGGCCGCGCAATTTTTTGCGATCTGGCTGAGCGTGCGTTGTGCAAGGTTTCCCATGTTGTTCGCCAATTCCGCGTTGATGCGGTTGCCGAGCAGTTCGTACGAAATATCGCCGTCCTGCCCGAAGGTCACTTCGCGCATCAGCGCATAGCGCGCCTGTTCAACGCCAAAACGTTCGATCAGGCTGGCTGGCGAAATGACGTTGCCGAGGGATTTCGACATTTTCTCGCCCTTGGTCATCAGGAAGCCATGGCCGAACACGCGCTTCGGAATGGGCAGGCCAGCCGACATCAGGAAGGCGGGCCAATAGACCGTATGGAAACGCACGATGTCCTTGCCGATCAGGTGCACATCGGCGGGCCAGTATTTCTTGAACTGGCCGTCATTGTCATCGGGATAACCGATAGCGCTGATATAGTTGGTGAGCGCGTCAACCCATACATACATGATGTGGTCTTTGGCATTCGGCACCTTCACGCCCCAATCGAAACTGGTGCGGGAGATGGAAAGATCACGGAGCCCCTGCTTCACAAAACTGACGACTTCATTCCGGCGGAAAGACGGCTGGATGAATTCGGGATGCGCTTCGTAATAGTCGAGCAATTTTTGCGTATATTCGGAGAGCTTGAAGAAATAGCTTTCTTCCTCCACCCAATGCACTTCGGTGCCCGTTGTCTTGTTCACCTTCTTGCCGTCGATGCGGGTTTCAAGCTCGTCCTCGCCATAGAACGCTTCGTCGCGCTCCGAATACCAGCCCGCGTATTTGTTCAGGTAAATATCGCCTGCATCCTGCATCTTGCCCCAGATCGCCTGGCAGCTTTCCTTGTGGAATTCGGCGGTGGTACGGATGAACTGGTCTTGCGTGATGTTCAGGTCTTTGCACATCTGCACGAACAGCGACGCGATTTCATCGGTGAATTCCTGCGGCTGCTTGCCCTTGGCAATCGCGGTTTTTTGCACCTTCTGGCCGTGTTCATCCGTGCCTGTCAGGAAATAGACGTCAAAACCGTCAAGGCGTTTGAAACGCGCCATCACATCCGCGCCGATGGCTTCGTACGCATGGCCCAGATGGGGCGGGCCATTGACATAGGAAATGGCGGTGGTGATGTAAAAATGCGGTTTGCTCATATTGCCCTCTATACGGCCAGCGCCGGGTGACTTGGATTTTGCATCATCAGGAATGCGCCGATCAGCGCCTGACGTTTATCAAGGTTCGACCATTCCGCCTGACGGAACATCTGCGACATTTTTTCCCATGTCAGCAGGAAATGGCGCGGGGGAAACTGGTCGAGAAGCTTTTGCAGGACAATGCCGTCGCCCGGCATCATGTCGGTCACGCGGGCACCGCGCGCCTCGATCTGCGCCAAACGCTGGCACCAGCCGATTAGGATTGCGCGGCAGGTTTCGTATTTTTGCTCTTCACGCGACAGTTTTTCGGCGTTGTTGTGCAACGCGACGATATCGAGCGCGGGAATGGTGGAAACGGTTTTTAACAACTCCCCATAAAGCGCCATGCCGCCATCGGCATAGAATTGCAGCGCCTGCCCGATTGAACCTTCGGCATAACGGCTGATGGCGTCTTTTTCGCCGTCGCCAATCGTCGGGATAAATTTTTCGAGCAACTTTGCCAGCGTCGCGGGCGGCAGCGGATCCATATTGACCATGCGGCAACGCGAACGTATCGTCGGCAAAAATGATCCGGGCTGCGAAGTGGTCAGGATCAGCAGGGTTTTGGAGGGTGGCTCTTCCAGAACTTTCAGCAACGCGTTCTGACCGGTCGCGTTCAGGTATTCAGCACTGTCGACAATTGCCACGCGCCAACCGCCTTCGGCAGCCTTGCTGTGCAATTTGTGCTTGATATCGCGTACGCTGTCGACGGGAATGTCCTGTTTCAGCTTTCCCTTTTTTTCGTCCAGCTCGCGCTCGACCACGACAAGGTCGGCATGACCGCCGGATACGACGCGACGGAAAACGGGATCTTCGGCGGAGACATGTAGCGTGACCGGCTTTTCAGGTTCGCCAAACAATCCGGCCTCCTGTTCGCCACCCTGCTTGAACAGGAAACGCGCGATACGGTAGGCGAGCGTCGCCTTGCCAATGCCGGATGGGCCGGAAAGGATCAGCGCATGGGGCATACGGCCCGCATTGAAATCGGCGAGCAGCGCAGCCTCGACCGCTTCATGGCCAAGCAGGTCAGGGTTGGATTTTGGCGACAGTTCGATAGGCTCGGGCGGCGCGGCTGCGTCTACTTCAGCCTCGGCGCCGTCGAATTTTTCAACCTCTTCCTCGTCGCCGAACAGGCTAGCCAAGCTTCACCTCGCGCAAGGAAATGCCGAAGCGGGTTTCGATGGTTTTCAAAATTTGGGCGTGAATTGTGGCGATATCCTGCGACGCATCGATGATGACGCAGCGGCCAGGGAAACGCTTGGCGATATCAAGGAAGCCCTGGCGCAGGCGGTTGTGGAACGGCACGCCCATGCGCTCGTACCGGTCTTCTGTGCTTTCATTTTTATCGGCGGTGACGGCCAGCTGCTTTAGCGAACGGCTGAGGCCTTTTTCGGCGTCAATGTCGAAAACGAAGGTCAGGTTCGGCTGGAATTCGCCCGCGATCATTTCATAGATACGGTCAATCAGCCCCTGATCCAGCCCCATGCCGTATCCCTGAAACGCGCGCGTGGAATCAACGAAGCGGTCGGAAACAACCCATTTACCCTGCTCCATCGACGGCCAGATTTTATTGACCAGATGTTCGCGGCGCGCCGACATCATCAGCATCGCTTCGGTCAGCGGATCAAAATTACCGGCATCCCGCTGGATCATCAGATTGCGGATACGCTCGGCCTGATCGGTGCCGCCCGGTTCGCGGGTCAGCACAGCGTCAACACCTGCAACCGACAGCGCAGCGCCCAGCATCTTCACTTGCGTGCTTTTGCCCGTGCCCTCGCCGCCTTCCAGCGTGATGAAAACGCCTTTGGCCATGGTCAGAAAGAGCCCGTCAGCAGGTAATTCAGGCGGTCCTTCACGCGACCGAACACGCCCTTGCGTGCGTCATCCGCCCCCGCCAGCAGTTTCAGATCGACAGGCTTCTGGTCGGGCACTTCGATATGCAGGGTCCCCGCTTCGTCACCCGCCTTCACGGGTGCCATGAGCGGCTGCTTGAACTTGATGCTCAGTTTCAATTCCGCGCGTTTGGCGCGGGGCATGACGATTTGCACATCGTCGGCGGCGACCAGCGGCACTGTGCCGGTTTGTCCCAGCCAGACGGGTGCGTCTTCGATGCGTTCGCCCTTGGAAATGATCTTGCGCGATTCAAAATTGCGGAATGCCCATTCCATCAGCTTGATGCCCTCTTCCTCACGGTCTTTCTTGCTGGAAAGGCCATTGAGGACAAGGATTACGCGGCGACCATCGCGCTTGGCGGAACCGACAAGGCCATAGCCCGCGATTTCTGTATGGCCGGTTTTGAGGCCGTCAGCGCCCGAGACGCGACCCAGCAGCGGATCGCGGTTCTGTTGCTTGATCTTGTTATAAGTGAATTCCTTTTCCGCGAAATACGGGTAGTAGTCTGGGAAATCATTAATGATGCGATACGCTAGAATAGCAAGGTCGCGCGGTGTAGAATAATGGTCGGGATCCGGCAGGCCGGTCGCGTTCATGAAATGGCTGTCCTTCAGGCCGATTTCCTTGGCGCGCACGTTCATGGCGTCCACGAACGCTTCCTCGGTGCCCGCAACGCCTTCGGCCAGCGCGACCGATGCATCGTTACCTGACTGCACGATCACGCCGCGCACGAGGTCTTCAACCTTCACCTTGGTGCCGACCTGAATATACATGCGTGAACCTTCGTCCATGCTGTTCCTCCAAGCGCGCTCAGACACCGGCAATTCGTCGGCCAGCTTCAACTGACCGTGCTTGAGCGCCTCGAACACCATGTACATGGTCATGAGTTTGCTCATGGAAGATGTCGGCATACGGTCACCCGCCTGCTTGTCGAGCAGCACAGCGCCCGTGTTCGCATCCACGACAATCGCTTCCTTGGCGATCGTTTCGATCTGTGCGAAGGCAGGCTGCGCTGCGCACAGCACCAGCATGAAGCAAATAAATATTCCGTTTTTCATCACACCCTCTTTGTATTTTACTTGCGGATAACACGCGCACCGGTTGAACCCAGTGCAATGACGCGCTCCAGTATTTCATCGGCTTTTTGCACGCTGGCAATCGGCCCCAGTTTCACGCGGTACAGCGTGCGCCCCTGCACGCTGATCGGGTCGACCTGCACCGGCGCGATACCGTTCAGATCGCGCTGCAGTTTTTCGGCATTCGCACGCACGGCAAATGCACCTGCCTGCACAAACAGGCCGGTCGGCGATACAGGTTCCTGCACAACGACTGGCGCGGGCATGAAACGCCCCTCGTCCACGCGGCCGGTCGCCATACTTGTGTTCGGCGCTTCGCTCATCTCATCGTCGCGCAGCGTTGAATCAACATAGGTCTGGCGCGGCGCAGGCGTCGTATAGGCAGGCGCACTGCTGTAATTCTGTCGGGCGGGCGCACTGGACGACGGCGCAGCCAGTTCCTCCACCGTGATTGTCGGCGTCTGCAGGCTTTCGGGCAGGCTGTTATCGTTCGCGGCGACACGTGTCGGGCGTATATCGTTCATGCCGCTCATGTCATTCGAACGAGATGCGACCTGCACAGGCCGCGTCGCAAGGGGGCGCGCATTTTCCATGCGTTCCAGATCGGCCATGGTCAGGCGCGAGGTATCCATGCCGCGCTTGGCCGCTTCGGACATCTGCTTGCTTTCGCGGGTCAATACCTCAAGACGCACGCGCGCCGTACCCTTGCCGATGAACCCCAGCAATTCGGCAGCGCGTTTCGATACGTCGATGATGCGGCCATGGGCAAAAGGCCCACGATCGTTGATGCGCACAACGACCGAACGGCCGTTTTCAAGGTTGGTGACGCGTACAAGCGACGGCATTTGCAGCGTGCGGTGTGCGGCGGTCAGTTCATGCTGGTCGTAACGCTCGCCGTTCGCGGTGCGTTTGCCGTGGAAATCGGGGCCGTACCACGACGCGATACCGGTTTCATTCATGCGGAAATCTTCGGTGGGGTAATACCAGACGGCGCCGACTTGATACGGTTTTCCGATTTTATACGTCCCCGCCGTTTCCTGTTGGCCCGGCCAGTTGACCTTTTTCGCCCAATGCGACATCAACTGGCTTTCGGCGCAACCTGTCAGCAACAGGATGCCGAAAATCGGCAGTGCCATATTGAAAAAACGATGCAGGACAGTCATGGATTTGCAGCCTTCCGAATGTGGTTTTAAGGTCTTACGGAGAATAGCCAATTCAGGCGCTGATGGCTAGGTTTTATGCCTATTTTACGCTATCCGCCAAGGTGCTGACGGCAGACGCGAAATAGGAAGATTTATTCCATTTAAGCAGCGTTCGATAATTTTCATATACCAGAAAAGCCGCCGTTCCTTCGCCGCTCGGCTGCACGACAGAGGCAATATACTCGCCTTGAAATGGCACAGGCTTGCCGTTTTCAAGGCGAATGCCCTTGTCATGCCATGCCTGCAGCGGCATGACGTTATTGACGCCCAGCAGCGAGCGGTCAATGCTGTGCGGCACGCTGACGCGCCGCCCCCAGACCGCACCTTTTTTCCAGCCGCTTTGCGAAAGATAATTCGCGGCGGACGCAAAAACATCAGCCTCGGTCGTCCAGATATCGCGCTTGCCGTCCTTGTTGAAATCGACGGCGAATTTCAGGAAGCTTGACGGCATAAACTGGCTCTGCCCCATCGCACCCGCCCATGAACCCTTCATTTTGGCGTGACTGATGTGTTCGGCATCCAGAATGTGAAGTGCCTTGAACAGCTCGCCACGGAAATAATCGCTGCGACGGCCGTCATAGGCCAGCGTCGCCAGCGCGTTGACGACATCGAAACCGCCGGTATTCGTGCCGTAGCTGGTTTCAATGCCCCACAGCGCGACGATGAATTGTTTATCGACGCCGTATGCTTCCTCGACCTTTTGCAGCGTCTTGCGGAAATAGGCCATTTTTGACCGGCCCTTTTGCACGCGGTCGGGATTGACAGCCTTGGTCAGGTATTCGTCGATCGTGACTGTGCCCTCCGGCTGCTTGCGGTCAAGCTCCAGAATGCGTGGAATAGGCGCCAGCGTATCGGGCAGCGCACGGGCGATGGTGTCCGCCGATATTTTTTGCGTAGCCGCCTCTACCCGCAAATCCTTCAGCCATGATTTAAAATCCTGCGTGGCGGCAGACGCGGGCAAGGACCAAAAACCAACGGTAACAGCAGCCAGCGCCGCCCAGATCATGAATCGCAATGAAATTCCCCTTTTCGTCTTTATTTTAAAGAAGTTAGGCGCAGAAAGTCAAACATCAATAAACGCGGAAGTTGCCAGCACCGTGCAGCTATAGTAGAAGAAAACGAATGGATGGGTGGCCGAGTGGTTTATGGCTCTAGTCTTGAAAACTAGCGTGGGCGTAAGTTCACCGTGAGTTCGAATCTCACCCCATCCGCCAACATGCCCGTATTGCAGGCTCGTCATGGCGCGTGAGACCAAAGAAGAAAACCTGAAGCCGGAGCTGGTCATCGACTTTGTCGGCGGCGCCGTTGGCTATCGTCTGCGCGCAAATGAAGGGCGAAAACAGGCTGTGGCTAGAGCGGTCGGGTTTGGTAAAGGCGTTGTACCAAATGTGGTTGACGCGACTGCCGGCTTGGGCCGTGATGCATTTTTACTGGCAGCATTGGGTGCGCAGGTAACATTGATTGAACGCTCGGCATTTATGCATGAACGCCTGTCCGAGGCGATGGCCCACGCAAACGCGGAAGGCGGGCACTATGCCGAAATCATGTCGCGCATGACGTTGCTGCACGGCGATTCAATTCAATTATTGCCCAACCTTGCGCCGGACGTTGTGCTGGTCGACCCGATGCATCCGCCGCGCCACAACAGCGCGCTTGTGAAAAAAGACATGCGCATTGTGCGCGAGATCGTCGGCATAGATACCGACCAGCTGGAATTGATGAACGTTGCGCTGGCATGCGCTAAAAAACGTGTCGTTTTAAAATGGCCGCAGCATGCCGAACCGATGCAAGGCCTCCCTCCGCCGTCACATCAAATATTAGGCAAGAATACGTGTTATGACGTTTTTATGACCGCACATTGAGTTGAACATTATTTCTTGCGCGCTTCGGCAAAGTAGTTTTCTTAATCAATAAGAACAAATGGATAATCTCCCTAGATAATAACAGGCTGCCCCGTTACACTTAATAGTGGCACAGGGGCTTTTAATGCTGAAATTTTTGATGAGTTTTATTTTATCCTTCGCACTGCTGGCGACCCCCGCCATGGCGGAAACGTCCGGCACAGTCACCAAACCTGCCGCTACTGCGAAAGATACGGCGAAAGAAAAAACAGACGCGAAAAAAAGCCCCACCATCAACCTGTATGTGCCGCCCGAAGCCGCGCAGGCGGAAGAGATTTATGACGGCATCGTCAAGAACCTGACCAAGGAACAGCAGGACCTGATCAAGGCCTACGAAAGCGATTTCGCAAAAACTGCCGATGTGGAAATGCAGATCGCATCGACCGCACTGAAATTGAAATACTGCTCCGAACACGACGGCGCTATCGCGAAAAACCCGGGGAAATACACGTCCTATTTCAACATCTACCGCAACCAGTTGCAGGCACGCCAGCGCGACGAGCGGCTGAAAATCCGCACGCGGCAGATGGAGGAAATTACTTTTATCGACCAGAAAATCCTCGACGGGCATTTCACCTATACGGCCAACCTTGTGTTTCAGGTCGGCTTTCAGGTCGTGAAAATGAATTACGAGAAGGGCGAGTTCAAGAAAACCGATTGCGCCGATGTCGCGCATAACCTGACCGAAGCCTCAAAGCTGGGCAACCCGATTGCCGGCACCATCGAAACCGCGCCCGACAAGGTCCAGGAAATCCAGCGGCTCGCCAATAACAAGGACCCTGACGGTATGTTCATGATGGGCATGCTGCAACTGACGGGCAATGGCATGAAGAAGGACACAACTGCGGGGCTGACATGGCTGAAAAGAGCGGCTGAAAAAGGCCATGAGCGCGCGCAGTTGGTATTGGGTGTAGGCATGACAACCGATATGTTCGGCATCCCGCTCGATC
>JBBRVE010000019.1:0-43194 GCA_038247245.1 Bdellovibrionales bacterium
GCAGTTCACCCGTGAGGAAACGGATTCCTTTGAGATTGATAACTTGCTTATTTTGAAGGGAATCTTCCAAGAGTTTTATTTCATCACTAAATGCACCTAAAATAGCCGTTATAGGCTTTTGAGCATGAATTTTGAGGGAAAATAGGAGTAATAAAATAATAATTTTTTTCATAATAATTGTTTTGATTTATTTCACGAATGATTAAATAATTTTGAATATTGGTATTTTGTTGGCATAGTAGAATTAAAATTACCATTAACTAATTTCCTAACATAATTTCAATCGACAGATATTGAAAGATAAATTTAATTGGTAAGTTTGCAGTACATTCAAAATCATTAAAATATTTTTTACTTCTCTGTGTGCGTGATACTTATCAGCCTTAATTCTTATCGTTTCCACAATTTAATTTACCTAATTAATGAATTATTCGCTGAACGCCTACGCCCAGCCATTAACGGCTTCGCAGGCAACTCATTTACTCCGAAGAGCGACTTTTGGTCCTACCCAAAATCATATTTTGGCTTTTACAGGTATTAGTTCCTCTTTAGCGATAGATACTTTACTAAATAATATCAACTATAATCCAACCCCACCAGTCGATCTAAACATCACAAAAACTACCGTTGGACTGCCCTATATTGTCCGCGGGTTGAACGTGGAAGACAACATCCGCAGCATCCTGCAGGTGGTGGAGGAAGACCATCACCGCCGCGAACATATGCTGGAGGAATTGCTGGCGGAATTTTCGATCACGCATTTGCGCTTCACGCCGTCGATTGCGCTGTCGGGCGGCGAACGCCGCCGCGTGGAAATCGCCCGCGCGCTTGCCACCCATCCGCAATTCATCCTGCTGGACGAACCACTGGCGGGTATCGACCCGATTGCGGTCGGCGAAATCCGCGACCTTGTAAAGCACCTGAAAAACCGCAATATCGGCGTGCTGATCACCGACCACAACGTGCGCGACACGCTGGATATCGTGGACCGCGCCTATATCCTGCATGGCGGGCAGGTGTTGATGGAGGGCAAGCCGTCCGACATCGTCGCGCACAAGGATGTACGCCGCGTTTATCTGGGCGAAAAATTCAGCCTTTGAGTATGACGCCCTGATTTGCTAAGCTTTGCTGTCATGTCAAAAACAGCAGGTGCAGCCTCCATGACAAAACTCCGCTTTTTTCTCGATTCCGAATTCAACGAACATGTGCAATCCCACATGCTTGACCCCATCAGCATTGCGCTGGTGCCGGAAGATAAAAACGCACCGCCCTATTACGGGGTCAGCGCGGAATTCAACGGCGCAGCGCTCACCCCGTGGCTGCTGGAAAATGTCGCAAAGCATTTGCCGCCGCAAGTCGAACGCCGCAGCAACGCGGCAATTGCGCGCGAAATATCGGATTATCTCAAAAATTTTGCAGACATGGCGGAACCCGTCACCGCAGTCGAAATCTGGGCGTATAACGGCGGCACGGATCAGGTTGTGCTGGCGAATTTCTTTGGCGGACTGATGGGACTGCGGCAGGCGTTCAAGGATGCCGGCCTGCCATCGCCCGGTTTCCGCGACGCCAAGGAACTGGTGCGGGCGACGGGAGAAAGCCTTCCGCCGCCAAAGGATGCCCATGACAGCCTAGCCGATGCGGTGTGGACGCGCGACCTTTTCCACCATCTGGCGCCTAAACTGACGCCGGAGCAGCGGTTTTTGATTAAATAACGCTGCCGCCCTCCGCATCTGGTCAATCCCCCGAAAAATGCTATAATTGAAGGAGGGAGAGTTTACGCGCATGGCGATCAATCAAAGGCTTGATATCAAACAGGGTCAGTCCCTGACGATGACGCCGCAATTGCAGCAGGCGATCAAGCTGTTGCAGATGTCGAACCTTGAACTGGCCGAATTCGTCGATGCGGAGCTGGAGAAAAATCCCCTGCTGGAGCGGGACGACAGCATGTCGGCGGAGCGTCACGAAGCCGATGCACCTGCCCCCGATGCCGAAGGTGGTGAAGGCGGCGATACCGCAACGGCGGGCGGCGACGAACAAGGCGAAGGCGGCGACGCCCCCGTGCGTGAAGAACGCGAACTGGACACCGATTTCGACAACGTCTTCACCGGCGGCAGCATGGCGGAACAGGAAGGCGGATACGATGCCTTCGCCACCAACAGCTTCGGCGATGTGGGCAAGGGCGGCAGCCTGAAATTCGACGACCCCGAATTCGCGTTCGAAAACAACATGGCGAAGGAAGCGACGCTGCGCGATTATCTGGAAGAACAGATCGCCGTCGATTTCGATGAAAACAAGGACCGCGCCATTGCGCGCCTGATGCTCGATTACCTTGATGAATCCGGATATTTCCGCACCGATGTCGCCGCGCTGGCTGAACGGCTGGGCACGACCAAGGAGCGCGTGGAAGGCATCCTTGCGAAATTGCAGGACATGGACCCCGCCGGATTGTTCGCCCGCAATTTAAGCGAATGCCTTGCGCTGCAGTTGAAGGAACAGGATCGCCTTGACCCCGCCATGCAGAAACTGGTCGAGAACCTCGATGTGCTGGCATCACATGACCTGAAAAAACTGAAGGCCCTGTGTGGCGTTGATGATGCCGATCTGAAGGAAATGATTTCCGAGATCAAGGCGCTGAACCCGAAGCCCGCATTGGAATTCGAGCATTTCGTATCACAAACCGTGGTGCCCGACGTCCTGATGAAACCGCTGCCGAAATCAAAGGGCGGCGGCTGGGCGGTGGAGCTGAACAACGACACGCTGCCGCGCGTGCTGGTGAACCGCCGCTATTACGCCGAAATCAGCAACAGCGCGAAACAGAAGAAGGACAAGGAATACCTGTCCGAACAGCTGAACACCGCCAACTGGCTGATCAAGGCGATGGACCAGCGCGCCGAAACAATTTTGAAAACCGCGTCTCAGATTATTTTGCAGCAGGAAGATTTTTTCAATTACGGCGTCGAATACCTGAAACCGCTGGTGTTGAAGGATATCGCCGCCGTGATCGGCATGCATGAGAGCACTGTCAGCCGCGTCACCACCAACAAATATATCGGCACGCCGCGCGGCGTGTTCGAGCTGAAATACTTTTTCTCCTCGGGCGTGTCGTCATCGGATGGCGCGGCGGAGTTTTCATCCGAAGCGGTCAAATCGCGCATCAAGGGGCATATCGACGTCGAACCGCCCGCCGCGATCCTGTCGGATGACGACCTTGTCGACCTGTTGAAAAAAGATGGCATCGAGATTGCGCGCCGCACGGTTGCGAAGTACCGCGAGGCGATGAAGATTCCCTCCTCCGTCCAGCGCCGCCGCATCAAGAACACATAATAGAATCCATAATAAAACGCTATACGGCTGGAATCGCTTCTGAATCCGGCGTGTCGTTGACTGGGCGTTCAAAAATCTATATTTATTTGAAGCAATTAAGGGGATAGGCACGTTGAATTTAAGGCTTTTTTCAACTTAAAGCGCCTAGAATTAAGACGGTAATAAACAACGGGGATAAAAACATGGAACTGACAGTCAAAGGCAAACACCTTGATGTGGGCGATTCACTGCGCGAACACGTGCGCATGAACCTCACGAACGCCGCCGCGAAATATTTCCGCGAGCCGATCGAGGCAACCGTTGTCTTCACCAAGGAAAAGAATCACCGCTATAAGGCCGATATCTCGATCCATGTCGGCCATGGCATCGTTCTGGAAGCGCATAACGAAGCGGATGATCCCTACCCCGCATTCGACGGCGCATCGAAAAACGTCGTCAAGCGCCTGTCAAAATACAAAGACCGCCTGAAGGATCACCATAAGCGTCAGGGCGTGTCTGAAACGACCGCTGCTGCCTACACCACCTTCGCCGGCAATGAAAACGAAGCCGAAGGCGGCAAGGAACCCGCCGTGATCGCCGAGATGGACACGCAAGTCCCGACGCTGGCGGTTGCCGACGCGGTCCTGCGCCTTGAACTGGGCAATGCGCCCGCGCTGATGTTCAAGAACCCCGGCCATGGCGGATACAACATGGTTTACCGCCGCAAAGACGGCAATATCGGCTGGGTCGATCCCGTTGGTTCGGCACCCAAGAAAAAGCCGGTAAAAGAAGAAAAACCTGCCGCAAAGGCAGCCCCTGCAAAGGCGCCTGCCAAGCAGGAAAAGAAAAAGGCGAAAGCCGGAAAGAGAAGGTAACTGCCCGAGACGCTATACAAATACGGGCTGACCGTTCGATGCGGCATCCACGGATGGGCAGATCATTTGTATGATAACCGCAGACCTTATTATCCCTGACCTGAAGGCGACCAGCAAAAAGCAGGCGTTCCGCACGATTGCGGACGCTCTGGTGCCTGTCATTGGCGGCTCCCCTGAATTCCTGTTCGATGCATTGATGGCGCGCGAGCGTATCGGTTCGACAGGGATCGGGGGCGGCGTCGCCATTCCGCATGTGAAGCTGGGCCATATCGACCGCATTTACGGCGCGCTGGTGCGCCTTGAAACGCCGGTCGATTACGATGCGATCGATGGCGAACCCGTCGATGTGATTTTCATGATGCTGGTGCCCGAAGACAGCAAGACAACGCAGCACCTGAAGGTGCTGGCGCGTATCTCGCGTTTCCTGAAGGACAACGAAACCTGCATCGGCATTCGCGGCACCTGCCAGCAGGAAAAGATCGCCGAGCTGCTCACCGAATGGGCGCGCAACCAGGCCGCATAAATTTCTGGATTTGATTAGTGAACCGAGACGAGATCCAGCTCGTGATGGCGCGCGGAATTGAGCGCGGCATTGGAATCACCCTGCACAGCCAGCGCCGTGCCGTCCGCCGCATGCAGCACCCAGGCAGGTTTACCGTTCACCTGATATTGCTTCACATAGCCGACTTCCTCGAGGCCCAGTTTTTTGAGGTCCGCCTGGGTCATCAGGAAAGGGATATAGTTTTCGGGCAGGAAATTGCTTTTCATTCTTTTTACCTCGCCTTCTTATGTTACTTCGGCGTGTCTTGCTTGTCACGCGAAACATCCGCGGAGACATCAATCGTCTGGGCTTTTTTCCCGTCTTTTCCGGCCTTTATCGTGATTGTTTGAACCGTGGTTTCGGGCAGTATCCGGCGCAGGTCAATATTCAAAAGCCCGTTATCGAGCGCCGCACCCGTCACTTCGATATCTTCGCTGAGGATGAAAGAACGCTGGAATTGCCGCGTCGCGATGCCGCGATGCAGGAACACGCGGTTCTCTTCATTCTCTTCCGCCGCCTTGCGTCCGCGAATGACCAGCTGGCTATTCTCCAGCTGCACCGAGAGATCATCCATTTCGAATCCCGCGACCGCGATCGTGATGCGGAGCTGCGTATCGCCAACCTGTTCGATGTTATAGGGCGGGTAACCTTCGGTTGCGGCGCGTTGCGCGCGGTCGAGCGCGCGTTCGAACTGGTCGAAGCCGAGCAGGAAGGGGCTGTCAAAAAGTGACAGACGTCGTGTCATTGTCGTGCTCCTTGTCACAAGCGAGCGTTATATACGCGTTATAACCCCCGTATCTTTGTGGCGGGTCACGCATAACTGATAATATATGGCCGTTATCCGCGAAAGCAAGCGGCCGGAAAAGCTTGGGATATTAGGGCTTTGGCGGCTTCGGCGCGAGCCCTGGGGCGGGCTTGCCCGCCTGCAGGCCGGTCAGAAAGTCGCGCATGTTCCTGATCGATTCCTTCATGTAGTGACGCTGGTTTTCACGGTACGCGTATTCCAGGTGCTGGTCATCGATCGGATGTTTCTTGTGCCAATAATCCAGCATGCTGCGGCTGAGCGGTTTATAGGTGAGATCGAAATCACGCTCCGCCACATCAAGCAGTTTCAGCACGTCTTCAAATGCCGAGGTGCGGCCATCAAGCTTTGCCGCGGGGGAGCGCGTGAAGTCATCGGCGACGCCCAGAATTTGTTTCAGGTCGCGGCCTTCATAACGCGCGCTGACGCGTCCAAAAATTTCCTTCAGCGCTTTTTCTTCCTTCAGGTCGCCCGCCGCAAAGCTGATCGCGGCCGGCCAGCGAAAGGTTTCATAGGTCTGCACATGTTCGGGCAGCAGCAATCCTTCGGGGCGGGTCGGCATCGCGGCCTGATTGGCGAGCGCGAGCTCGGTGATTTTTTTTCCCATCGCGGTTTGAATTTCATTGAGCGCGGCATCGCGTTCCTGTTTAAATTTCTTGTCCATATCACTTCACCTTTTTTTATTTCTTTGTTGAAAATGCTTTTTCAACAGCTTCAAACGGCAGCAGGATCGCGTTGTGCCGTGCCTTGAAATCTTTCACCGGTTCCAGTATCTGCAACGTTGCCCAGTCGCCGGAAGGCTGCACGTTTTCACCCGCCAACATCGCTTCCATCTCCGTCCCCGCACGCGCCACCTCTTCGCGGGTTTTGCCGATGATGGCATTGCGCATCACAGCGACGACGGTTTTGGTGAGCGCGCAGGCCTCGACCTCGAACCCGAAATCCTTGACGCTGTCGCCATCGAGTTTTAACTGCACATAAACGTCGGAGCCGCAGATGGGGCTGACGGAACGCGCGGCGATATCGAATTCCTGCAGCACATGCGGCAATGTCGCCTGACCGGATAGCGCGATCAGCTGGGCGTTATAAATGCCCAGCAAGCCGTCGTCATCGATGCCGGTTTCCGCCGTCACTTATGCCGCACCGCGTGCTTTGTACGGTTTTGCGCCGACCTGATTATTTTTGGTGAACAACCGGTCGCAATAACCGCAGACCGTTTCATCATGGTCATCAAACGCCAGGTACACTTTCGGATGGCCCAGCGCCCCGCCGCCGCCATTGCACGACACTTGCGCGACGTCTTTGGGCACCAGCAATACTTCGGGATGTTCGGTTGTCATTTTCATCGTCTCCTTATTCATTCGCCTTTTTAGCAGGCGGGGTCACAAAATACCATGAGCTGCCTTCGGGGCGGTCTTTCAGCATCAATCCGGTTTCCAGCAGGATGGCGCGCAGGCGATCCGCCTCCGCCCAGTTCTTTTCGCGACGCGCCGTGTCGCGCAGGTTTAAAAAATCTTCCTGTTCACGGCTAAGATCGGGCTTGTCGAGCGTCACGCTGCCCAGCCCCAGCGCGCTGTCGGCAGCGTCCAGAATGGCGAGCTTGTCCGGCACAGGCAGCGCGTCGTTTCGCATTGCTTCCCACAGCGCGGACAGCGCGACGGGTGAATTGAGGTCATCCTGCATCGCGGCGTCGATTTTCTGGATGACGGCCTTGGCGGCTGCGCCCGGCTGCGCAGCCACGGGGAATGCCGCGCGCCATTCATCGGCCTTGTGGCAGAGCGTGTCATACGACGTACGCGCGCCATCGAGCGAGTCCCAGCTGAATTTCAGCGACCCGCGATAATGCGCGGTCAGAATCAGGTAACGGTAATGCAGGGCGCTGTAACCCGCATCCAGAACCTTTTGCAGCGTCAGGAAACCGTCTTTCGATTTCGACATCTTGCCTTCGTCGAGCAGCAGGAATTCGCCGTGCAGCCAGTAATTGACCCATTGATGGCCAAAGCAGCCTTCGGATTGGGCGATTTCATTCGTGTGATGCACGGGGATATGGTCGATGCCGCCGCAATGGATGTCGATCTTGTCGCCCAGATATTTCGCCGCCATGGCGGAGCATTCGATATGCCAGCCGGGGAAGCCTTCGCCCCACGGGCTTTCCCATTTCATGATCTGGTTCGGGTATTTCGACCCTTGCAGGTTGAACCACAAAACGAAGTCTGTCGGATTGCGCTTGTTGCCGTCGGCATCGACACGGCCTTGCGCTTCCTGCGCCTCGGGCGTGCGCGCGAAATCGCGGTAATGCGGGAATTTCGCGGTGTCGAAATAGACGTTGTACTGGTTGCTGCCGGATTTATACGCGAAACCCTTTTGCTCCAGCGTGCCGATCATCGTCTGCATTTCGGCGATGTGGTCGGTGGCGCGGCAGACGATATGGGGCTTCAGGATCCCCAGCTTGCGGCAGTCGGCGAAAAACGCCTCTTCGTAAAACTTGGCGATTTCCCATGGCGATTTCTGTTCGCGGGCAGAGGCAATCGCCATCTTGTCTTCGCCGTCATCGGCATCAGATTGCAAATGCCCGACATCCGTGATGTTCATGACATGCGTCAGGCCAAGGCCTGCGCGCGCAATCGTCCGGCGCAGCAAATCCTCGAACACATAGGTGCGCAGGTTGCCGATATGGGCATAGTTATAAACCGTCGGCCCGCAGCAATAGAGCTTCACGTTTTTCGCATCAATCGGCTTGAATTCTTCTTTTTGCCGGGTGAGGGTGTTGAATAATTGCAGCGGCATTATTTTCTCACTTGAACTTCACATACATGCCGCCGGATTCCTTGGACATCACGGGGATCGCGGTTTCGATATAGCCGTTCATTTTTTCAACCTTGAAATAACGCGCGACGGGCTGGAACAGGGTTTCGCCTTCGCCGGGTTTTGCGGGGTTGAAGCGGATGTAGAGGGTTTTCACCGACGTCTTCTTGCAATATTTCACGGTATGGTCGAGCGTGTGCAGCGCGTCCTGACGTTCCTGATTGCGGAGGTCAAGCTTCACCTCGGCGCCTTCGACGTCGAGGTTTTCGGTGGATGCCATCTGGTCAAAAAAACTCATAAAATCCCCTTTGCGGATGCTGGTTAATATAGCAATATCTGCGGCTGAAAGTGAGTCCCAAAATGACGCAAATTTTCGATTTAATCCTGAAAAACGGCCATGTTGCGACCCCGTGGGGCATCGTGAAAACCGATATTGCGGTCATGGATGGCAGGATTGCCGATATCGGGGATTTTTCCACCGCAACCGCGCGCGAAATTGTCGACTGCAAGGGCCTGCACATCCTGCCGGGCGCCATCGACACGCAAGTGCATATGCGCGAACCCGGATTGACGCACAAGGAAGATTTAGCGACCGGAACATTGGCCGCCATCGCCGGCGGCGTCACCACCGTTTTTGAAATGCCGAACACCGACCCCTTGACCGTGAGCGCGGGCGCGATGCACGACAAGCTGCACCGCGCGCAGGAAAAGGCGTTTTGCGATTACGCGTTTTTCATCGGCGGCTGCGCGGAAAACGCGCATATCCTGTCGCAGCTCGAAAAAATTCCGGGCTGCTGCGGCGTAAAGGTTTTCATGGGGTCATCGACCGGCGCGCTGCTGGCGGCGCAGGATGACGTAATTTTGAAAATCCTGCAGAACGGGACGCGCCGCGTGGCGTTGCATGCCGAGGATGAAGAACGCCTGAAATCACGGAAACATATCGCCGAGTCAAGCCACGATGTGAAAGACCACCCGATCTGGCGCGACGCCGAATGTGCGCTGCAGGCCGTGAAACGCGCGGTAAAACTGGCGCGCGAGGCCGGACGCCGCATCCATTTCCTGCATGTGACATCGGGCGATGAAATGGTGTATCTGCGTGACCACAAAGACATCTGCACTATCGAAACCACGCCGCAGCACCTGACGCTATCCGCGCCCGAATGTTACGAACGTCTGGGCACGCGCGCGCAGATGAACCCGCCGATCCGCGACAAAAAACACACCGACATGCTGTGGGATGCCGTGAACAAGGGCGTTGTGGACGTATTGGGGTCTGACCACGCGCCGCATACGCTGGAGGAAAAGGCGAAAGAATATCCGGCATCGCCTTCCGGCATGACGGGCGTGCAGACGATGGTGCCGGTGATGCTGAACCATGTGAATAACGGCAAATTACCGCTGGAACGTGTTGTCGATTTGCTGGCGCATGGCCCGCAACGTATTTACCAAATCGCCGGCAAGGGCCGGATATCGCTGGGCTATGATGCCGATTTCACGGTGGTCGACATGAACCGCGAAAAAACCATCACCGATAAATGGATCAAATCACGCTGCGGGTGGACGCCGTTTGATGGCATGAAGGTCAGAGGCTGGGTACAGGGCACGATCCTGCGCGGCAATGTGGTGATGTGGGATGACGAGATCACAGATTCGGCCATGAACCGTCAATCGCGCGGCCAGCCCGTCCGTTTTGCAGATTTATTGACAATAGCAACAAACTTACCCATGGAAGACGTATCCGTGAAACCTATGGATTGCTGTTAATCGTCAATATAACATTTAAAATCAGTAATTTAGTCCGGTTACTTGATTATTAATTTTCCATAGCATTTATCTTATATCTTACACAATTCCTTAAACCTGTTGGCGTAAAATGGTTTAAATGGAATGCCTTGGGGGGCGTTCTAAAAGTTCAGGGGTTTTAGGGTTTGGAACGCAATCCAGCCGACGAAGATAACGAGGACACGAGCAGCAAACGTAAAAGCCGCTGGTCGTTCCTGGCACCGGATGCCACGGGGTCTAGCCCCGTTTGGCGGAGCCGTATTTCCTGGCGCATCACCCTTGCCGTTTTTGGCACGATCATGCTGGTGCAGGGCACGGTGCTGGCCTTCAACGTCAAAAGCTATGAAGCCGACAAGCTGAGCGATCTGGCGGAGCTTGCGCGCGTCGCCATCACATCATCGATTAACGACAATCCCGGACAATCGCCGATCAGCAACGCGGTCGCCAAGCGCCTGTTCGCGACGACCGCCGTGCAGGGGCTGGCTGTTTACGACAACGATTACACGCCGATTACACGCTATGGCAAGATACCTGACGTGATTCCCGATAAGGACATCGAAACGCCGGATCATGCGCGCAGCGCCGACGGCCTTGAATACGACATAGTTTTTACGCCGAAGCATTTGCAGCGGCCGTACCACATCGCCGTGCGCCTGAATTCAAGTAATGTCGATGGCATGGTGAGCAAGCAGATCCACCAGACACTGGTGATTTTGCTGCTGCTGTCGGGGCTTGTGACCAGCATCATGATGCTGGCGCTGGGTGCGTGGCTGCTGGAGCCGATCATGATCCTCCGCAACAACCTGCTATCGGCTGCGCGCAACCCAGAAAAACCGGAATTACAAAAACCGCGCGTCGAAAGCCGCGATGAAATCGGCGTGGCCATCCGCATCGCCAACGACCTGATCCGCCAGAACGCGAACAACCTGAAGCGTTTGAGATCACAGGCCGAAGACAAGATCCACAAGCTGGCGTATTACGATAACCTGACCGGGTTGCCCAACCGTACCTACTTCCTCGAAAAGCTCGACGACGCGATCCGCCATAAGGTTGTGGAGGAAGACCGCCGCATCGCCGTATTTTCGGTCGACCTTGACCATTTCAAGGACATCAACGATACGATGGGCCATGAATTCGGCGACAAGCTGCTGGAAGCCATCGGTAAACGCCTTGTGAAATGTATGCCCGAAGACGCGATGATTTCCCGCGCATCGGCCGACGAATTCACGATCATGGTCGTGTTGAAACCGGAATACGCGGAATCACAAGTGTTGATCGACCGTATTTTTCAGGCCATGGGCGAACCCGTGAGCATCCTGCAGGAACGCTTTCAGGTGCGCGTATCCATCGGCGCATCGCACTGCCCCGACGACACGATGGAAGCCCGCCAGCTTTTGAAAAATTCCGACATCGCGCTGAACCGCGCGAAAGAAGAAGGCCGCGATACCGTCCGTTTCTATTCTCAGGATTTCGACCTGGCCGTCCAGCAGCGTTTCCAGCTGCTGCGCGGCCTGCGGTCGGCGCTGGATGAAGACCAGCTGACGCTGCATTACCATCCGCAGTTCGACCTGCGCACCGGCCAGATGATTGGCGCCGAGGTACTGCTGCGCTGGTTCCTGCCCGATAATTCCAAAGACGGCGGCTATTATGTGTCGCCCGCCGAATTCATTCCCGTCGCCGAACAATCCGGCCTGATCGTGCCGATTGGCGAATGGGTGTTGCGTACCGCCTGCGCGCAGATCAAGGCGTGGCAGGAAATGGGCATCCCCCCGTTCCGCGTCGCTGTGAACATTTCGGGCGTGCAGTTCCACAAGGCCGACATCGTGGCGCTGACCAGCGACGTGCTGAAAACCACCAAGCTGGACCCCAAACTGCTGGAGCTGGAAGTCACGGAATCCGTCTTCATGGAAAACATGCAGATGACCATCGACATCCTGAACCAGCTGCACCGCTTGGGCGTCGAGCTGGCAGTTGACGATTTCGGCACGGGCTACAGCTCGCTGTCTTACCTGCGCCAATTCCCGATCGACCGGTTGAAAATCGACCAGTCGTTTATCCGCAACGCGCTGGTAAACCCCGACGACCGCATGATCACCAAAACGATCATCAACCTGGGCCACAGCCTGAACCTGAAGGTCATTGCCGAAGGCGTGGAAACAAACGACCACGAAAACTTCCTGAAGGAAGAGGGCTGCGACGAGGTGCAGGGCTTTAAATACACCAAACCCCTGCCCGCCGATAAATTCCGCGACTATATCGTGAACTATAACCGCGAATGGGTAAAAAATAACCGCCCCGCGCTGGTCGACGAAAAGAAAGCCTGAGGCCTTTCGCGGCGCGTTTTCTTCGGCTAATATCACATCATGACAGGCCTCATCTCACATACAGCAAAATCCCTGAAAGGTGTCGCACGCGCACCCGGGGATAAATCCATTTCGCACCGGTCGCTGATGTTCGGCGCATTGGCGGAGGGGGAAACCGTCATTTCCGGCCTGCTGAACGGCGAAGACGTGATGCATACGGGTCAGGCATTATCGGCCATGGGCGCGGAAATCCATGCACCCGCAGAAACGGGCGGCATCTGGCGCGTGAAGGGCATCGGCGCTGCCGGATTGAAAACCCCGCGCAGCACCGTCTACCTTGGCAATAGCGGCACATCGACGCGGTTGCTGATGGGTGTGGTGGGCGGATACCCGATCCATGCGACATTCACGGGCGACGCGTCATTAAGCAAACGCCCCATGGGCCGCGTCATCAAGCCGCTGGCGCAGATGGGCGTGCAGTTCGAGGCATCGGCGGGCGACAGGCTGCCGCTGAAAATTATCGGCGGCGCGACACTGGCGCCCATCGAATACACGCTGCCCGTCGCATCCGCGCAGGTGAAATCCGCGATCCTGTTCGCAGCACTCCATGCCGAAGGCGTGACCACCGTGATCGAGCCCGAGCCGACGCGCGACCATACCGAACGCATGCTGCGTTTCTTTGGCGCGACAGTTGAATCGGAAATGAACGGCGGCGCGAAAACCATCCGCCTGACGGGTTTCCCGACATTGAAGGCGCAGCCGATCACCGTGCCGTCCGATCCCAGCTCCGCCGCGTTCCTTGCGGTTGCGGCATTGATCACCCAAGATTCCGATATCCTGATCCCGGGCGTATCCATCAATCCGCTCCGCGCGGGGCTCTATGATACGCTGATCGATATGGGCGGCGACATCACGTTCGAAAACAAGCGCGAGATGTCGGGCGAGCCTGTTGCCGATATCCGCGTAAAATCAAGCGCACTGAAAGGCGTCACCGTCCCGACAGCGCGCGTGCCGTCGATGATCGACGAATTCCCGATTTTGTCGGTCGCCGCATCCTTTGCCGAGGGCAAGACATATATGTCCGACCTGAAAGAATTGCGCGTCAAGGAAAGCGACCGGTTGCTTGCGATCGCCAAAGGCCTCACCGCCTGCGGCGTGCTGGCCGAAATGGGCGAGGACGACCTGACTGTGCATGGCAGCGTGCAGCCGAAGGGTGGCTGCCTTGTCGCCGCCAATCTCGACCATCGTATCGCCATGAGTTTTCTGGTCATGGGCATGGCGTCGAAAGAGCCTATTTCCATCGATGACGCCGACACCATGAACACCAGCTTCCCGGGATTTGCGGCGCTGATGAATAGCCTTGGCGCGAAAATCAGCCCGCGGCAATAACGCGGGCGTAATATTGACCGGGCCGGAAACCGTCCTAAATGTTTCCTCATGCACCCGTTTATCGCCTTTCAAAACGCCCTTTACCCCCTCCTCCACGCGACTCGGGCGGACCTCGTACACAAAATCTTGGAAATCCAAGCCTTTGCGGCGCACCCCTCATCCGTTAACTATCCGCTTGATATTATTCGGGTTTTAATGTTACAAAGCGTCCTGCCCTTGATAATGTCTTAATATTATGTTAATAATATATGAAGACTTTATGAATGGCGCCACACAGGCCACCGGGGGATTTCAGCATGTCCATTTTGAACTTTCGCAAGACCGACTTTATCCCCGAAGAATTCTCGCGCCAGAAGATCGTGATTGCTGTCGACGGCCCTGCGGCCTCCGGTAAGGGCACCCTCGCCCAGAAAATGGCCAAGCGCCTTGGTTACGCCCATCTTGATTCAGGCGCGCTCTACCGCGCTGTTGCGCTGACCGCGCTTGAAATCGGCGCTGATCCCTCCAGCTTTCAGGAAGTGCAGCCCGCCCTGAACATCGTCCTGCGCAACCTGACCCCCGAATTGCTGTCCTGCCCCGACCTGCGCAGCCCCGAAGTGTCGGACGCGGCATCCAAAGTATCCGCGATCCCCGAAGTGCGCGCGGCGTTGCTGCAGCACCAGCGCGATTTCGCAGCCAATTTGCCTGCTTATGTGGGCGGCGTCGTGATCGACGGCCGCGATATCGGCACGGTCGTCTGCCCCAATGCAGACATCAAGTTTTTTGTGACTGCTTCTGTCGAGGAACGCGCCCGCCGCCGTTTTCTGGAACTGCAGTCTGAGCACAAGGATGCCACCTTTGATCAGGTGTTAAGCGACCTGACCGCCCGCGACCTGCGCGATACCACCCGCAAGGTCGCCCCGCTGGTGGCAGCCCCCGACGCCTATATTCTGGACACCACCAAGCTGAACCCCGCCGAGACGCTGGACGAGACCATTTCGGTCATCCGTTCCAAATTCCTGTCGGAATCCGGCGAAGCGGTCAAAAGCATCCAGAAAGCGGTCTAAAACCCAGCAAAGCCGCCGTTTATGGCCAGTTTCGACCCTGATTTTATTTGACTCTAAACCCGCCCCGACCTATCTTGCCCGTACCGCTTGAACGGGCCCGGGTGCCGCATGGCAGCCCCTCGAGTGTATTCCAAAATTCCGGCGTGACTGGTTCTTCCGCCCTCCCCCTTTAGACATTGTTTTAAAACACGTCCGATGGCATCGGGAGGCGACGAACATTTGCAGCGCGCCGATCTGAAAGAGAGAAACCACACAATGGCAAAAGTAGCAGCCAGAGCACTGTCCGAGACCACCGTGAAAGAGATCACCGGTGAAGACTTCAGCTTCGCGTCCCTGCTGGACGAAAGCTTCAAGGGCGTCAAATCATTCGAAGGTTCCGTCGTCGAAGGCACGGTTGTCAGCATCGACAACGATTTCGTGACCCTGGATGTGGGCCTGAAATCCGAAGGCCGCATCGCATTGCGCGAATTCGGCATCGGCGGCAACAAGCCCGAAATCAAAGTCGGCGACAAAGTCGAAGTGTTTGTCGAGCGCATGGAAAACAAAGACGGCGAAGCCGTCCTGTCGCGCGAAAAAGCGAAACGCGAAGAATCGTGGATCGTCCTCGAAAAACAACACAAAGCGAACGAGCGCGTCACCGGCACGATCTTCGGCCGCGTCAAAGGCGGCTTCACCGTTGACCTCAACGGCGCCGTTGCGTTCCTGCCCGGCTCGCAAGTGGACATCCGCCCCGTGCGCGACATCAGCCCGCTGTTCGGCACCCCCCAGCCCTTCCTGATCCTGAAGATGGACCGCCAGCGCGGCAACATCGTCGTGTCGCGTCGTGCGGTTCTCGAAGAATCCCGCGCCGAAGCACGCTCGGAACTGGTCTCCAACCTGAAAGAAGGCCAGGAGCTGCAAGGCGTCGTCAAGAACATCACCGATTACGGTGCGTTCATCGACCTCGGCGGCGTGGATGGCCTGCTGCACGTGACCGATATCTCGTGGAAGCGCATCAACCACCCGTCCGAAGTTCTCTCGGTCGGCCAAACCGTCAACGTCAAGATCATCCGCTTCAACGAAGAATCCCAGCGCATCAGCCTCGGCATGAAGCAGCTGGAGGGTGATCCCTGGCAGGGCGTCGAAGGCAAGTTCAAGATCGGCACGCGCTACACCGGCCGCGTCACGAACATTGCCGATTACGGCGCGTTCGTTGAACTGGGCGAAGGCATCGAAGGCCTCGTCCACGTCTCCGAAATGTCCTGGACCAAGAAAAACATCCACCCCGGCAAAATCGTTTCGACCAGCCAGGAAGTGGAAGTGCAGGTTCTTGACGTTGATCTCGCCAAGCGCCGCATCTCTCTCGGCCTGAAACAGACGCAGGAAAACCCCTGGGGCAAATTCGCGGCGGCTCACAAAGCCGGCGACGTCCTGGAAGGCGAAGTGCGCAACGTCACCGAATTCGGCCTGTTCGTCGGCATCGGCGACCAGATCGACGGCATGGTCCATATGAGCGACCTGTCGTGGAAAGACACTGCCGAAGAAGCCATCAAAGCCTTCAAAAAAGGCGACATGGTGAAGGTAAAAGTGCTCGAGATCGATCCCGAGAAAGAGCGCGTTTCCCTTGGCATCAAGCAACTGGACGGCGAACAGCCCGCAGAAGAAGGCGGCCTGAGCGGCGTTTCCAAGAACTCGATCGTCACCTGCACCGTGAAAGCGATCACGACGGGCGGCATCGAAGTCACCGTGAACGACAACCTGACCGGCTTCATCAAGAAGGGCGACCTTTCGCGTGAACGTTCCGAGCAGCGCCCCGACCGTTTCGCCGTTGGCGAAAAAGTCGATGCGAAAGTGCTGAAGATCGAACGCGGCTCGAAGAAACTCGAGCTGTCGATCAAGCAGCGCGAAATCGACGAAGACAAGCAGGCGATGGCCGAATACGGCTCGTCTGACTCGGGCGCTTCGCTCGGCGACATCTTGGGCGCAGCCCTGCAGAAAAAAGGCGCGAAAGCGGCTGAAACTGCGGAAGAAGCTCCCAAGAAAGCCAAAAAAGCCAAGAAGGACGACACCGAAGAGTAATCTTCCGTTTCGCTTTCAACAAAAAACCCCCGCAAGGCAACTTGCGGGGGTTTTTCTTTGAGCGTTTTTTTGAAAAAACTTTGGAACGCAATCCTGCCCCTGTGCATTGGCTATTCAGGAAACGGGGACATCTATCGGTGTTTAATCACAGACAGGGCGTCTTTCGTTTCCGACAGTTTCGACCGTTATGGTCGCAAGAGAAGAGGCAAGGCTTTACGCTTTGCCTCTTTTTCTTTTTTCCGTTTTTGAAAAATCAGTGCGCGCGGCGGCGGAACTGCGCGGTTTGCGGCGCGGCGATCGCGTGCTGCGTGGAAACGCTGTAAACAGGTTTCAGCGCGCCCTGCGCGAGCGGAGACTGCGCGACATCGCAGCGTTCGCGCAGATGCGATTTGAGCGTGGCTGCCGTCTGGCTCAGCGCCTTGTTGATTTCCTGCAGATAAATGCCGTTCGGCCCGTCCGACAGGGCAGCCGCCATATTCGCGTCGTTGACGGGTTCCAGCGCGTTTTTAAACGCTTCGTCGAGCGTCGCGGCTTTACCGTCGATAAAGCCGTAGTTTCCCTGCGCGGTGGCGGCGATCAGCGACAGCATGCGTTTGGCGCTGTCATGCACGCTCATCGACGCGCTGTTGCTCATGCTGCCGGCCTGGCGTTCCAGCAGGTTCACAAAACCATACAAGCCCGCGCCGCCGCTGATGCTGGCCTGCCGCGCGACTTCGCCTTGCGCGTCGGTATCGAAAGCGAGCGAGATTTTGACGACCTTCTGCCACAATTCGAAAGTCTGCGGCGTTGCGGTGTCGATAAAGCCGCCGAACTGCGTGGCATGGCCCGCCGCCTTGCGCCATGCTTCGGAGACTTTATGCGGCAGAACCGTGCCGTCATTTACCGCCGCCGCCAGCAGCCCCAATTCACGGCTGGCATCGCGGTAGATGTTGGTGAGCGCGACATTATCACTGAGAAGCGCGGCATGGTTGAACACGCGGCGCAGCAGGTCGAGAGAGGGATGCGGGCTGGTGGTATCCGGTGTCGCCATGATTCCTGCCAAGTTTTGAAACACAGCTAGCCTATCAGTGTTATGGGAATGTGTCAAATACCTGATTTAGAAGTAATAAAGTTACTTCACGACCTTGAGTTCGGTATTGGCGAGGAATTTGAAGACGCCGTCGAGGCTGTTCTGGTGTTCTTCCCAGCGGCGCTGCTGTTCGGCCTTCGGCAGTTGCGCGATATCGGTGCGCGCGAGGAAGGCTTCGCAGATCGTCGGTTCGGGGAAAAGTTCTTTGACCTTGAGGCGTGTGCGCATCTGTCCTGTTCCTTACGGCGTCGCGATTTTCGGAGGGCGGTTGCCGTGTTCGGGCGGCTGGATCGCTTCTGCGGCCGGCTGCTGGTTTTCGTTCGCGGGCGTCGGCGGCGTGATCTTCGCCTTCAGCGCGAAGACCTGCTGCAGATCGACCTTGTCGAGGTCGGCGGGCTTCACTTCCGGCGCGGGGATATGGATGTTGCTGTTCGAGGCAACCGGCAGCGGCGTTGCTGTCACGACAGGTGCAGCACCCGGTTTCTGTTCCGCAACCACGGGCTTGTCCTTGCCGTAGCCGAAAAGTTTCAGCGGCGCGGTCACGATGTTTTTGAAAATCTGCTTCGCGCCACCCGGGGTGATGCGGCGTTCCATTTCAGCCAGCACGACAGCGTTGAGCAAATGCGCGCCTGCGATGAGGCCGTGACCATTCGAATGGCCGATGCCGGCAAATACGCCTGCTGCGCCGGCGGTGATCAGCTTCGGGTGGTTTTCGTGTTCCGGGCGGTTCTGGATGGAGTTTTTCACGCCCAGCACGAAGGCAACAGCAACGACAGGCAGGATGAACAATGCCGCACCGCCCGCCATCAGGCCCGCCAGCGCAAAGCCTGTGTTGAGGTAGATGTCAGGGCGCTTGAACATCGTGACGGTTATTTCGGCTGCGCGCGCAAAGCCTTTTTTCGGCAGGGCAGCAGGCTTTTCTTTTTCGTCGGCGATATGTTTTTTCGAAATGGATTCCGCAAGCGTGAAGTTTGCCGCGGCAAACAGGAAGCTGGCCGCTGCCGGCAGCCATGCGCCGGAGGCAACCGTTGCGCCTGCGACGACGAGCAGCGCAAGTGCGCCAGCGCGAAGCGGCGTGCGGTCGTCGAACACGAATTCCTTGAAGCGCGGATGTTTGTCGAGCCAGGTGGGCTGCAGCACTGCGGCGGTCTTGAGCGTGGCGGCGATGCCCGTAGCGGTCAGCATCGCGCCGAGGCCGACGGGATTGGTACCGGCGAACATCAGAACATCTGCAGTGGTATAGGCGATACCCGGATCCAGCACGACGTGCTTGGTAATGGCGCCGGGAATTTCCCAGCCTTCGGGTTTGTCGATCTTCTCTTTAGGACCTGCTGCGACCATGCTCTCGAAACTCTCCTGCAAGCGGTGCTTTTGTGCCATCAAATTCATACCGCGACTATGGGAGTTTGCCCAACGGTTTTTCGGCAATTTTGTTTCCCATCAGCCAGTTAAGTGAATTATTGCCGTAATATCAGGTGCTTGGATACCGATCCGTTATGCTCATTTGCTGTAAATATATTTTTACAGCCGGATAAACCTGAGAATCAAAAACGGGAATTTGATGCGATACAGCATCAGCCATAGGCCAGCAATTCGCGACCATGGCTGCGCAGCCATTGCCGCAGGGTTTTCGACTGCGGCGCGAGCTCGATGCAGAGCCGCCAGAATTTGCGCGAGTGGTCCATGTGGACGCGGTGCGAGACTTCATGCGCGACCACGTAATCCATCACGTCGTAGGGCGCGAGGATCAGCCGCCACGAATACATGATGCGCCCGTCCGGCCCGCAACTGCCCCAGCGCGATTTCGGGTCCATCACGCGCACCGCCGCCGGTTTCAACCCGAGCAAGCGCGATTTTTCATGCGTCAGCATGGTCAGGATTTCTTCCGCATGTGATTTCAAAAAATCGCGGATGCGGCGCGCGAGGTGTTCCGGCTGGCCGTGGACGATCAGCCGGTCATCCTCCAGCCGTGTCACGCCGCGCCCTGCGGCATGGACGATGGTGTAATCCATCCCTGCGATGGAAACAGTGGTGCCGGGCGCGAAAAGTTTTTTCGGGATGGCGCGGGATGTTTGCTTTTCAATCCAGCCGCGATTGGTTTCCACGAATTGCAGCGCGCGGGCATGGGAAATGCGGCTCTTCAGCGGCCAGGTGAAAATGACTTCGCCCGTTTTTGCCTCGACGCGCAAGCCCATGCGGCGCGCGCGGGCGCTGGGCTTCACGCGGATGCCGCCGATATCATTTGGGATCAGGGCCGTATCAGTTGGCTTTTTTGACCGGAAGAACATTGCGACCTGCCAGCAGACGGTTCAGCGCATCGATATAGGCGCGGACAGACGCGACGATCACGTCGCCATCGACGCCGATGCCGGAATAGCTGTGGCCGTGCTCGGACAATTTGATGTTCACTTCGCCCTTGGCATCCGACCCCGAGGTCAGCGCCTTGAGTTCGTAATTCGACAAAATCGCATCGTCATGGCGCACCAGCACACGCATGGCCTTGAAGCACGCATCGACCGGGCCTTTGCCATTCGCTTTGGCTTTTTTCTTCTCGCCGTCGATTTCAAGTTCCAGCTCCGCTTCCTGCGGGCCGTAGGAGCCGGATTTCACGCCGAGCGAGACGAAGCGGATGCGTTCTTTCGGGAGGCCGTCTTTGGACGACGCGATCAGGATCAGGTCATCATCGCTGACCTTTTTCTTGCGGTCGGCGTAATCCTTGAAGCGTTCGAACGCCGCGTTCAATTCTTCATCATCGAAATCGAAGCCGAGCGTGACGAGCTTGGTGCGGAAGGCGTTGCGGCCCGAATGCTTGCCGAGCACGAGGTCGGATTTGTCGCGGCCGACCGATTCAGGGGTCATAATCTCGTAAGTAGAGGCGTTTTTCAGCATGCCGTCCTGATGGATGCCGCTTTCATGCGCGAAGGCATTCGCGCCGACAATCGCTTTGTTCGGCTGCACGGCAAAGCCCGTGATCTGCGTCAGCAGCTTGGATGCCGGCATGATTTTTTCCGACAGGATGCCGGTATCGAAGGGCAGAATATCCGCGCGCGTGCGGAAGGTCATCACGATTTCTTCCATCGAGGCGTTGCCCGCGCGCTCCCCGATGCCATTCACCGTGCATTCGATCTGGCGCGCACCGGCGGCGACGCCCGCAATCGAATTCGCGACAGCCAGACCGAGATCGTTGTGGCAATGGGTGGAGATAATCGCCTTGTCGATATTCGGCACGCGGTTGCGCAGCATCTTGATCAGCGCGCCGTATTCTTCGGGCACGGTGTAACCAACGGTGTCGGGAATGTTGACGACCAGCGCGCCCGCAGTGATCGCGGTTTCGATAGCGCGGCAGAGGAAGTCGTGGTCGGAGCGTGTTGCATCTTCCGCCGAAAATTCTACTTCGTCGCAATGCTGGCGGGCATAGGAAACGGATTCTTTAATCATCTCCAGCACGCGCTCCGGCTCGACCTGCAATTTATGTTTCATGTGCAGGGGCGAGGTGGAGATAAAGGTATGGATGCGCTTGCGATGTGCGGGGCGGATCGCGTTCACGACCGCGTCGATATCCTTGTGCAGCGCGCGGCAGAGGCCCGCGACCGTCGCCGATTTCACCTGCTGCGACACTTTATAGACCGATTCGTAATCGCCCTTGGAGGCTGCGGGAAAACCAGCCTCGATAATATCCACGCCCATGCCGTCGAGCATTTCGGCCATTTGGAGTTTTTCATTCAAATCCATCGAATACCCGGGCGACTGTTCGCCATCGCGCAAAGTGGTGTCGAAAATGAAAACATGGTTGGACATGACGGTTTTCCTTAACGTGGCAGTATGTTGAAACTCATAATAGTCAGCCCGTTGCTGGTTTTCCAGCGCAATGTGGCTGCTGCGGTGCAGTATCCCATCGTTGTCATACCGGCGAAAGCCGGTATCCAGTCGCGCGTAGCGCATTTATAAAACGGCGGTAAACCGCCGGGACTGGATCCCGATGCCAGCTACGCTGGCTATATGCTGTTCCGGCGAAGCCGAGCGTCGGGATGGTGCAGTTCTAATCGTCCAGTTTCCGCGCTTCATCCACCAGCATGATCGGAATCCCCTCGCGGATGGGGAAGGCCAGTTTGGCCTGACGGCTGATCAATTCCTGTTTCTCCGCATCATATTCCAGCGGCGCCTTGGTCAGCGGGCAGACGAGGATTTCGAGCAATTTCGGGTCGGCGCGTTTGGTGCTGGCGGTCATTGCTTTGCTTTCAGTGACAGGACGCTTTGCATTCTTCCTCTTCTTTCGCGGCGATCTCCAGCAGCGCGTGCAAAATCTTCGCGCGGGCGGGCAGGTCGGGGGCTTCGAGGAGCGCCTGTTTTTCTTCCGTCGAGAACGGGCAGACGACGCTCAAAGTCGAAATCAGCTTTTCGCATTCGATGTTGCGGATGGTTTCCCATTTATCGCAGAACATCTGCATTTTATCGAGGTACTGGCGCAGCGTCACCATCATCGTGTCGCGGCAGATATCGGTCACGGTGTCGGAGGCCAGATCATGATGGTAATTTTTCCAGCAGGCTTTCGCGTGACGATAGCCGCCCTGCGCGAGCGGCAATTCTTCCGCCACATCGAAACGGCAGACGCCCTTTAGCGTAATCAGATATCGTCCGTCATCGGTTTCGTTGAAGGACGCAATGCGGCCCGCGCAGCCGGTTTTGAAAACCGCATCGCCCGCACCGTCGGGTTTCGGCTGGATCATGCCGATCATGCGGCCATGGCTCATGGCGTAATTGACCATCGACAGATAGCGCGGCTCGAAAATATTCAGCGGCAATTGCACACGCGGCAGCAGAATCACGCGCGGCAGCGGGAAGAGGACGATTTCGTCGGGCAGCTGGCTGGTCGTGATGGCGAAGGCTTCGGTCATGAGAATAACACGGTGGACAGGCGGCGGCGGCCCTGTGACGTCAGCGGGTGATCGTTGCCGAGCGCGTCGAACAGTTCCAGCAGCAGCTTGCGCGCTTTCTGTTCCTGCCATTCGCGGTCGCGGCGGGTGAGTTCAACGATATCGTCAATCGCGGCTTCGATATCGAGCGCGGCGAGATGGTGGAGGGCGAGGTCGTAACGCGACTGCGCGTCTTTCGGGTTTTTCTCCAGCTTCGTCTGCAGCGCGTCAATCGCCGGCAGCGCTTCAGCCTCGGCCCGCTTTTGCAGCAGCATGTCGAGCCCCTTGATGCGCGAATAGGTTTTTTGCTCGGGCGTCATTTCGCCGACGAAGGCTGTCAGGCTCTCCAGATCTTTCTCGGCGACGAAACACCAGCCGATGCCGGCCAGTGCCTCCATGTTTTTTTCATCGTAGTCGAGCGCGGTGGAATACTGCGCCATCGCGTCGGTATATTGACCTTCGCGGAAATGCTTGTGCGCGGCGGCCATGATCTTGGCGACCAGCATCGGGTCGGGGCCGCTCGCCTCTTCCTTCGGGCCGCCATGCGCTTTCACCAGCTTGTCGATGAAGACGCGCAAATCTTTTTCGGGCTTCGCGCCCGTAAAACCGTCAACCGGCTGGCCTTGGTAAAACGCATAGACCATCGGCACGCTCTGCACGCGGAACAGCTCGGCAAGTTCGGGATATTTTTCGACGTTGATTTTGACGAGGCTGACCGCGCCCGCCTGTTCGTTCACGACTTTTTCAATCGCGGGCATCATCTGCTTGCAAGGGCCGCACCACGGCGCCCAGAAATCGACGAGAACCGGATTCTTCATCGAGGCCGCAATCACGGCCTCTTCAAAATTGCCGGGATCGGCATCGCGGATAAATGCGCTTGCCGGCGGTTTCTGTTGCGCTGCACCAATTTCAAGCATGTCTGACCTTACTGCCCTGTCGCTTATCCACCATTAGATAGTTTATAGCCTTAAAAAATCAACAATCAACGGGTCATAGCCCAAAGATTTCATGAATTTAACAAGGTCGTCCGGCTTTATCGCCGTTGTCATGTCGTTCCGCAAAGGGTGGCAATTCACCACCTCATGCGCCATCAGCCGCTTGTCGATGACGGGATTGACCTGTTTTTGCGTGTCGCTGATGAGGCCGAGCGCGGTGACTGAACCCGGCGTCACGCCCAGCAGCTGCTGCATCAGTTCCGCATTGCCGAAGCTGAGCCGCGCCGCATTGATGCGGGCGGGCAGTTTTTTCAGGTCGATTTCGGTATCCTGCTGCGCGGTCACCAGCCAGATTTTTCCCTTATGGTCTTTCAGGAACAAATTCTTGGTATGCCCGCCCGGCATCCGGTGCTTGAACCCCTTCCCCTCCTCGACCGTGAAGACGGCGGGATGCTGGTAGGTCGTCGATTCAATCCCCATCTCCGCAAATGTCGCGGCGAGCGGTTCGGGGGTGGGGACGGTGGTGATTTGTGCGGCTTCGGTCATGGGCTGGTTTAGTCTATTTTTCCAATATTGTCATGTTCAGTAGGGCGTATTAAAGCTGCACCGGATTTTCTGGAAGAAGCCGGATTATTCTATTGGCGGCGACGTGCCGGGCTTCCATTCACTGGCCTGTTTCTTGATTGTCTCAATATCGGATTTAGCGAGATGTTTCTTTGCCTCTAAAGGATCACTATAGATGCGCGAGGGGACACAACCCATGCATAAATCTGCTTCCCATGGGGGAGGTTCAGCGGCAAAACATTCAGTAGCAAGGCATCCCCAAAAATATGCGTTGTGCCAATTCTGCGGAACGCCATCACCTTTTGCGTACATATCCGCTAGAAATTTATAAGATGGTTGGTAGCCTTTTTTTGCGGATTTCATATACCACTCGGCCGCCGTTGCAAGATCGTTGTCGTTCCATTCCGGTCCAAAATAAAAGCGTCCGATTCCGTCATATAAACGTCCGACGTTAAACATCGCTTCCTTATTCCCTTGGTTCGCCGCCTTCCTGAGAAATTCTGTCGCCTTGGCTTTGTCTTTGTATTCTCCCTGATACAAAATATAGCTGCCGATGAAGGCCTGTGCCTCAGGGTCGCTTTTCTCGGCTGCCGCTTGATATTCGGCAAACGCCTCTTTCTCCAGCCTTTCGCCTTCAGCTTTCTTTTCACCTCTTGCGTAAACTCCACCTAAGTAATCTTTGGCGCAGAAATCTCCGGCTGCGCTTTTTTTCTCCAGCGTGGCCAAGGCAACCTGATCGCCTTTTACAGCTGACGTAAACAGGTTTCGATTTTCGTCGGGATTCACGCATTTCGATTCAGTGGCGTTCGTCAAGACTAACCACGCACCGGTGAAGCCGAGAATACATAAGGCTCCCGCTAATTTTTTCATGAAGGAAACCTTCATCAATTCGGCCTAAACCGGATATAGCTGCGGTCGTCGAAGGAGACGTGGCCTTTTTTGACGCCCTTCACCTGCGGATGAATGCGGTACATCAGCGGGTCGTCGCGCAGGACGGAATTCAAATAGCGTTCGGTATCGGCAAGCGTGGGCTCTACCTCGGGATAGCCGTCACTGGCGAAGATGATTTCGTTGGCATGGCCAGCGGGATAAATTTCAACATGACAATCCGGCACCTTGGTGCCGTTGATGACGCCGTAGCCGTAGGGGCCTTCGTAATTGGCGAAGACTTTGCATTCGGAAATCAGGGGCGTCAGCAATTCCCAAGTCGGGTCGTTGTCGCGCAGGTCGGATTCCGATTTCCCGCGCGCGAGTTCGGCGCAGAGGTAAGCACGGCGGAGTTCGCACCATGTTCTTTCCTGCGGAAACACCGTGAAATGCCCGCGGCCGTCGACGACGAAGGATGAATCGGCGACGCGCCAGATTTCGCGGCGCGCGACGGAATAGACGAGCAGCGCGGCGGCGGGAAAATCCCAGACCTCGCGGAAAACTTTTTTCTCGGCGCTCGCGGCGGATTCCGCTTCGCTCAACAGAATGTGGGAAAGTTTATCGACCGCATCGCGCGCGCTGATGTTTTTGTCGAGCGATGACAGCGCGCTGGCAATCGTGCGCGACGCGAACTGGCCGTTCGGCAATCCCTTCAGCGTGTGGCCCGCGCGCGATGTTGCGCCGTCGATCACGGCGATGAAATTGTCGGTGACCGAAATAAAATCGTCGTTAAGGTCGCCGGGGCCGGCTTTGCCTTCGGTGAATTGTTCGATGATTTTCATGGGATGCCCTCCGCGCTATGACGCGGAAAGTGTAGCATAAAAACCCTTAATAAATTAAGGCTTGGGTGCGGCGGGCGGCTTCGTTCCGGGGGCGGCAGCAGCGGGGGCCGTACCATCCGTCGGCAGCGGCGGATTCAGCAGCGGCAGCGCCTTTTCCACAAGATTGACCCAGTAACTTGCGCCAATCGGCAGCGCCGCGTCGTTGAAGTCGTATTTTGCGGAATGGATGTCCTGATAGTCCTTCGCCCCCGGCTTGCCGGTGCCGAGTGCGATATAGTTGCCCGGTTTTTGCTGCAGGTAGAACGCGAAATCTTCGGTGCCGAACGTGGGCGGCACGGGGGTGATGACTTGCGCATCGCCGACGGTTTCTTTCGCCACGTCGATGGCAAAAGCGGTCGCGTTTTTCTCGTTCACCAGAACGGGATAACCCGCGCGCAAATCAAAGTCGATCAAGACGCCGTATTTCGCTTCGGTTTCGTCGACCACGCGGATCATTTCATCGGTCAGGCGCTGGTGCAGCGCTTCATCGAAGGTGCGCAGCGTGCCGGTGATTTTCGCGGTGTCGGGCAGCACGTTGGATGCATCGCCCTGCGTCGAGAGCGCAGTGACGGTGAGCGTTGCGGTCGCGGTCGCGGGAATTTCTTTTTTAGCGATTTCCTTGAAGGCCAACGCCACTTCGGCGGCCGCGCCCAGCACATCGGTCGTGTTGTCGGCGCGGGAGGTATGGCCGCCCTTGCCGCGCACGACGATGTCGAAATCTTCAGATGCCGCGAGCATCGGCCCGGGGCCGGTCGCCATCGTGCCGAGCGGCAGGCCCGGATAATTATGCATGCCGTAAACTTCATCGGCGGGGAATTTGGTGAACAAACCTTGCTTGATCATTTCCTGCGCGCCGCCGACATGTTCCTCCGCCGGCTGGAAAACGAAATAAACCGTGCCGTCGAAATCGCGCGTCTGCGCCAGATGCTTCGCCGCGCCCAGCAGCATCGCCATATGGCCGTCATGGCCGCAGGCATGCATCGCGCCGTCGTTGCGGGAGGCGTGTGTCAGGCCGGTTTTTTCCTGAATGGGCAGACCGTCCATATCCGCGCGCAGCATGATCGCCTTGCCGCCGGGGCCGTTCTTTCCGTGCAGCACGCCGACGACGCCGGTCTTCGTG
This sequence comes from Bdellovibrionales bacterium, assembly GCA_038247245.1. Classification (GTDB taxonomy): domain Bacteria; phylum Pseudomonadota; class Alphaproteobacteria; order Micavibrionales; family UBA2020; genus JAPWJZ01. Next base: position 27,254 of record JBBRVE010000019.1, read on the forward strand.
AGGCCATGGACATCGACGCCGAAATCTTCCAGCTGGCGGATGATGAAGCGCATGGTGCGCTTTTCTTCAAAGGCGAGTTCGGGGTCCTGATGCAGCTTTTGACGCCAGCGCGTCATTTCCTGCTTCATGTCCTGAATTTTTTTGACGATACCCATAGCTACAATATCCTTTGCGTCCGGAAGCCGTAACCTTGCCGGGAAAAAGGCAGTCGCGCCTGTTAAAAAAACGATAGGCCATCATGTTGATTCGGGGGGGTTCTGTCAATATAGGGGCGGGGATGGCCGGAAGTATGTTCTTTTTATTGACTTATTTTGTTCTTGCTATGTTCCGTTTTTCGTGATAGGATGTAAAAAAATGGAGATTGCACAGATGATCACCGGAAACCGCCCCCTTCCCTCCCTCAAGACCCTCAAAACCGAGATTTTATCCCTCTTCGCCCGCATCTCCCTCTGGCTGGATACCGTGCTGGAGCCGTTTGAATCGGAAGGCACGATGACCCTCGCCCCCGTGCTGGTCCCCGTCCGCATCAGCCAGACCCGCACCCGCCGCACGACAGCCGGCAGATTGTATCAGCGCCGCCGTCTGGCCACACGCATTGCTTTCGCCATGCAGGAAATCCTGCGCCCGTCGCTGGAAGACAAGCCCGCCTACCCGCATAAATGGGCGGAACGCGTATCCAAGCGCCGCCGCCCCGCCGTTGCGGCATCCAGCCCCATTCGTTTCTCCGCCAACTCCTCTTCGCAACCCCTGATATCCGCGCCGCAAACGGCTGCCCGTAGTGCCCGCGGCGCGGATACTTTTTCAGGGTCGCATCTGGCGCGAAAAATTCCCACACAGGTAATTCCCACGCAGGCAATTCTCACCGGAGGTCTTCATAAGGCGGCATTCACACCCCGCCATATGTCGGGATAGAACATCCGTCATCGCCGGTGATCGAGCAGCATCCCCTTCCTCCCCTTTTGGCGAGGAAGGGGATCTCCCGTTTTAAAAAACTATGCGATAATCGGCGCATGGGACGCCTGCTCACCGACGACGAGTATATCTGCCAGAACTGCGGCTATATGGGCCGCGCGAACATCAAACTGCGCGGCAGCGCGATTGTTGAAAAGCTGTTGTGGTGTCTGCTGCTTGTCCCCGGGCCGCTCTATTCATGGTGGCGGCGGCAGGATAGGCAACTGGAATGCGCAGGCTGCAAGACCGGTCCTATCGTCAATCTTGATACGAAACTCGGCCTTGTCATGCTGGAGAACAAGCTGCGCGGCGCTGTGGCTGGGACCGGGGCCGGGGCTATGGCCGAGAAACGAAAACCTATAGTGAGGAAGAACTGACATGAAACTTTGCAAATACTGGGACGTTGCCGAAACCTCAGCACCCGATGCGGCGGGAAAGACCATGCGCCTGCGCAAATGGGGCGGATCGAACACGAGCGCCGAGGATGCGAAACGCTCCGCTAAACAAGCGCTCGACGATCTGGTGCGCCGCGTGACCTCCGCCAGTTTCAAGCGCGACGATTACAGCTACAGCATGCGCGATGTGCCGGAGGAGTTGGTGCAGGAAATCAGCGCAACCGCCGGTGTCACGCGCAACGGCAAGGGCTGCCTTGTGCTGAATACGGCGGATGCCGTATTCGCCGATATCGACATTTCCGGCCCCGGTTTTTTCGCCAAATTGTTCGGCGCAACGCGGGAAAAGGAAGAACAGAAATACATCGGAACGCTGAAGGAATTTCTGGTACGCCATCCTGACGCCGGTGCGCGGATTTACCGCACCAAAGCGGGGTTGCGCTACCTGTTTACCCATGCACCGCATCCTGTAAGCGACGAGACGATCGGCTGGCTGCGGGAACTGGGCAGCGATAAATTATACGTGCAGCTGTGCCGCAACCAGAAATGCTACCGCGCCCGCCTGACGCCGAAGCCGTTCCGCATCGGCTGCGGCCGCATCACGGGGCATTATCCCTTCACGGATCCTGCGCTGCAGGATGGCTTCCGCCGCTGGCTGGAGATGTACGAGCGGAACAGCCAGTCCTATGCCGTTTGCGCATTCTTGAGCGCGGAGGGCAACAGCCGTGTCCATCCCGATATCGCGCCGCTGGTGAAGATCCATGACGCGGCGACACGCATCGCGGAGCCGCTGCCGCTCGCATGATTTATAAATTGCCCATGAAAAAAGCCCTGCGGTGGATGCCGCAGGGCTTTTTTGTGGTCAGTTGATAATGGCGGATTACACCACGATCAGGTTGCCGTTGCCGAGAACCGTCGACTCGTCGGTGCCGAGGTTGACGCCCAGCAGCGTCGCGTAGGTCACGAAGCCGCCCGGACCCGCGAGGCCGTTCACGTCCACCTTGACGATGGTGTTTGCGCCCGACTGCGTGATCTGGATGTATTCCGACACGTTGCCGTTATAGCCGACGAGGATGTCGGAGAAGTCGAGCGCATCGCCGCCACCACCAGCTTGGAAGTCGGTAATGGTATCGGCACCCTGGTTGACCGCACCCCAATAGAAGGTATCGGAGTCCGCGCCGCCCGTCAGGCGATCCGCACCGATGCCGCCTTCAAGGATGTCGAAGCCGATGCCGCCGATCAGCGTATCGTTGCCAGCAGCGCCGAAGAGCGAGTTATCGCCCTCGTTGCCGGTGATGGTGTTGACCGCCGCGTTACCAGCGCCGTCGATGTTGCCCGCGCCGAGAGTCAGCACGAGTTTCTCGAAGCCTGTGCCGAGCGTCCAGTCAACTTCCGAGTTGACGGTTTCGATACCAGCCGAATCAACAAGCACGTCGCCGATGCTGTCGACGAAGTAGGTGTCGTTGCCGCCCAGGCCGACCAGACGGTCGTCGCCGCCGCCGCCGTCGAGCGTGTTGGCGCCCGCGTTGCCAGTGATGGTGTTATTGAAGGCGTTGCCGAAACCGTTGATGGCGGCGTTGCCGGTCAGCGTCAGGTTATCGACATCAGCATCGCCCTGCATGTTCATGTCGAAGCTGACGCTCGACACCACGTTATCGGTGCCGATCGCCGAGCCGTCAACGCTGTCACCAACGTTGTCGACGATGAACGTAGCAGTGCCCGCGCCCGCATGGATCAGCAGATCCGCGCCGGTGCTGCCGTCTGCCGTGCCCGCGCCGAACAACGTGATCGTGTTGTTGAGCGTGTTGCCCTTGGCGACGCCATTTGCGAACAGCTCGAGGTTTTCAATGTTCGCGCCCAGCGTGTAGCTGGCGGTGGATTGAACGGTGTCGGTGCCTTTGCCCAGGTTTTCAACGACCACGTCGGTTTGCGCATCGACGACATAAATGTCGTCGCCGTCGCCGCCGACAAGGCGATCCGTACCGCCGCCGCCCGAGAGCGTATCGTTCCCGCCGAGACCGGTGAGCGTGTTGTTGCCCGTGTTGCCGGTAAGGACGTCATCGTCGCCGGTGCCGGTGAGGCTGAGGTTGGCAGTGCCGGTCAGGATCACGTTTTCGACGTTGCTCCCCGACAGCGTGTAGCTGACGGAGGTGTAAACGGTGTCGTTGCCTTCGCCAAACAACTCGTTCACAACATCGCCTGCGTTGTCGACAGTGTAAGTGTCGTCGCCATCGCCGCCCGTCATGCTGTCGGCACCCGTGCCGCCATCGAGCGTATCGTTGCCGAGGCCGGATTCAAGGGTGTCGCTGCCGCCGAGGCCGTTCAGGATATTGTCGCCATCGGTGCCGGTGATCGAGTTGTCGCTGCCGTTGCCGGTGCCATCGATCGCGCCGACCACGAGAGTGTCGAGAATGAGGTTTTCGATGCCCGTGCCGAGCGTGAAGGACGCGGAAGCAAACACCGTATCTGTGCCGCCGCCGAAGTCTGTTGCGATGTCGCCCGAGCTGTCAACGATGAAGTAGTCGTTACCTGCGCCGCCTTCCATGGAATCCGCGCCGGCGAGACCATCGAGCGTGTTGTTGCCCGAGTTGCCGACGAGGGAGTTGTTGGCCGCGTTACCGGTCGCGTTGAAGTCGCCGGTGCCGCTGAGGACAACGTTCTCGAAATCAGCCGCGACGGTGTAAGAGTAAGCCGCCACAACGGTATCGTTGCCTTCGCTTGCGTTTTCGGATAGCACGTCGCCGGGGTTGTCGGTGACGTAGGTGTCGTTGCCGAGGCCGCCGATCAGCGTATCGATGCCGGCGCCACCATCCAGCGTATTGTCGCCGGTGTTGCCGGTGATGGCGTTGGCGAGCGCATTGCCAGTGCCGTTGATGTTGCTGCCGCCGGTGAGGGTGAGGATCTCGACTTCCGAGGTCGCGCCCAGCGTATAGCTGACCGAAGCCTGGACTGTGTCGGTGCCTTCGCCGTTGTTTTCGAACACCTGGTCGCCCGCATTGTCAACGATGTAGAGGTCGTCGCCCGTGCCGCCGGAAAGCGCATCCGCGCCGCCGCCGCCGTCGATCGTGTTGTTGTTGCTATTGCCGGTGATGACGTTGGTGCCCGAATCACCGATTGCGGTAACCGCTGCGCCGGTGATCGTCAGGTTTTCGATGTTGCCGGAGAGCTCAAAGTCGACCGAGGATGTCACGGTGTCAGTGCCCTGGCCCGCCAATTCGGAAACCACATCGAGCGTGCTGTCGACGATAAACGTATCGTTGCCGAGGCCGCCGATCATGGTGTCATCGTCCGTGCCGCCATCGAGGCGGTCGTTGCCGTCGCCGCCCGAGAGGGTGTCGTTGCCCGCAAGCCCGGTCAGGGTGTTGTTACCCGTGTTGCCCGTGATGATGTTGACGTTCGCATTACCTGCGCCATTGATGTTGGTGACGCCTGTCAGCGTGAGGTTGTTGACGTCAGTGGTGTTGACGGCAAGATCCCAGCTGATGCTGGAGCGCACTACGTCGTTGAACTGGCCGTATTTGTTGGAATTGCCGTCAACGGTGTCGCCGATGTCGTCAACGACGAAAACGGTGGTGTTGTCGGCCGCGCTGCTCATCACGTCGGCGCCCGCACCGCCATCCAGCGTTGTCGTGCCGCTAAGGCCGCCGGTGAAGATCGATCCGTCCTGCGCGTTGTTCACCAACGTGTCGATGCCGCCTCCGCCCAGCAGGACGTTGCCGATGCTGCCGCCATAGGTGGTGGAGTTGTCGGTGATGACGTTCGCGCCGCTATTGCCGGTCGCGGTGAGCGCGGTGCTGCCATAGAAATTATAGAAATTGTAGCTTTGCAGCGTCAGGTTCTCAAGGTCGCCCGAGAGAGTATAAGAGATGCTGTTTGCGATCACCGTATCAGTGCCGCCAGCAGGATCCGAAATAACATCAGCCGTGTTCGAGACGATGTAAGTGTCGTTGCCCGCGCCGCCGATCAGCGTATCTGTGCCGCCTGCCCCGCCGCCGTCCAGCGTGTTGCCCAGTGCGTTGCCGCGGATGACGTTCGCGCCAGTGTCGCCGGTCGCAACTGCGCCCGCGCCCGCAAGCGCGGTGAGCGTCAGGTTTTCAACCGAGGTCGCGCCCGGCAGGCTGTAGCTGACATCGGAGACGATGGTGTCGATGCCGTTGCCGCCATTGACGACTTCGTTGCCCGAATGGACAAGCAGCACGTCGGCACCGTCCATTCCGTTCAGGGTGTCGAGACCGGAGACGCCATCGAGCGTGTTGTTACCGGAGTTGCCGGTGATGATGTTGACGTCGGAATTACCGGTGCCGTTGAAGTTGCCGGTGCCGGTGAGGGTCAGGTTTTCAAAGTTTGCGGCTAGCGTAAAGGTATCGCCCGCGAGCACAGTATCGGTGCCTGCAGCCGCGCCTTCGGTGATGCTGTCGCTGAGGTTGTCGACGACATAGGTGTCGTCGCCCGCGCCGCCAGCCATGCCGTCGTTGCCGGTGCCGCCGTCGAGGGTGTCAGCGCCGAGACCGCCCACGAGCGTGTCGTTGCCGCCGCTTGCGATCAGCGTGTTGCCGAGGTCGTTGGCGGTCAGGATGTTCGCGCCGGTGGAGCCGGTCGCGGTTGCGCCCGCGCCTGCAGCTGCGGAGAGCGTGAGGTTTTCAACGCCGGTGCTTTGCGATGCAAGGCTCCAGCTGAGATCCGCAACGATGGTGTCAGAAGCGCCGACCGCGCCCACAATGGTGTCGCCCGACTGGTCGACGAGGAATACGACGTTGTTGCCGCCGCTGGTGCCCGACATCGTGTCTGCGCCCGTGCCGCCATCCAGCGTGTTGGTGCCGGTCGATTCGCTGACCAGCACGTTGTTGAGCGTGTTGCCGGTCAGCGTGACGCCGCCGCCAGCAAGGCTGTTGATGGTGCCGTTCTCGACGAAGTTGCCGAGGGTGAAATTAACGGTGGTGTTGACGGTGTCGACGCCGCCGTTTGCCGACAGTGCATCGGTTTCTTCAACCGCATCGGTCAGGCTGTCGACGAAATAGAGGTCATTGCCGTCACCGCCATACATGAAATCGTTGCCGGTGCCGCCATCGAGCGTGTCCGCGCCGTCGCCGCCCAGCAGCGTGTCGTTATCCGCATTGCCATTCAGCACGTCATTGCCATTGCCGCCGTCGATCAGGTCATCGCCCGCGCCGCCGCTGGCCGTATCATTGCCTTTATCGGCGAGAATAATGTCTGCGGTACCGGTGCCGGTAAGGGTGTCAACGCCAGTCGTGCCTTTGGTGAGTGCCATGTGAGATTAGTCCTCTGTTTGTAAAATGATGATGGGCGAATTTTTGAGCCGGTGAATCCTAGACGGCAAATATACGCAGGTTTCAGCGGTTTGGAAACGGTTTTATCCCCAGCGGCTTTGTTTGCCGCAACTCGACAACGCGGGAATTTTTATGGTCAATCCCGGCACGTCACGATTTGATTTTGCTGAGCACCGATGCTAAACGATGGGGAACCAATCTTGTTCCGCAGATAATTGAGAGGTCGACTTATGAATACTGCAGGGCGCCTTGAGACGCAATATGGCATATACGACCGACTTGGAGACTACCGGCTGTTTCCGGTATTCCAGAATACAACAGCGGATATACGGGCGCAAATCGTGGACCTATGGCGGAGTAACAACGCGCTCCCCGCCGGCGCCGACCCCGAAGCGCGCGCCAAGCAGGTCGTCATAGTGGCCGTCGATACGCAGGACAAGCCGATCGGCGTGAGCACGGTCTACCGCGACACGCTGGCGCATGCGGGGATGAAGAACGCGCCGGAAGGCGATTTTTATTTCTTCCGCACTTTCGTGCAGCCGGGCGACCGCGCGCACAACCTGCCGAAAAAAATCACGAACCGCACCTATGATTATCTCAAGACTCATGCGGAGGCGAATAAGCCGAAAGGCGTTATCATTGTCACCGAAAACCCGAAACTGACGAGGGCATTGATCGAGCATCAGCTCGGCCCCTTCGGCTGGGTGCATATCGGAGAAGATGCGCGCGGCAAGCTGCTCTTCCGCCGCGACTTCTAAACGCCGGCGAGAATTTTTTCATCCAACGGCGGATGGCTGAGAAAGCCCTTGATATTGTCGTCGGCGAAGCCGAGCGCCATGGGGCATTTGATGCCGGGTATTACGGCGGCGTCGTAAACTTCGCCGATCTCGCCGTCGATCCGGAACCATTCGACGCATTTCCCCGTCTCGAGGTCGATCACCTGTATGCCGCAGACGGGATCGAGCTTCGCATCCTGCAGTTTCTGGTCGAGCGGCAGGCCGGTGAAATGCTTGTCGCGCGGCTTGGACAATCCCACGAAGGCGTATTTGCCGTAGAGGGAAAGCCCGCGCAGGAATCCGGGGCAGAAGGCGCGTGGCTCGAACTTGCGGGTCTGCAAATTCACGGTGCCGAGCTCGCCGGTGCCGGAATTCAATACCCACAGCCTGCCGTTATGCAGCCGCGGGGAATGCGGCATCGCAAGGCCGTCGCAGACAATTTCATTTGTGCCGACATCGATCACGACGCCGCCGCCCGCGCGATAGGCGCGCCAGCCGTCCACAACATCGCTGGGGCCGCAGGCGGTGACGTAGCGGGGCTTGCCGTTTTCCATCGCAAGGCCGTTCAGGTGGCAGCGGTCTTCGCCGACGATTCCGGAGATGAATGGCGGTTTCCAGACCGGGATAAAGCTGTCTTTGGGGCTGGTGGTGGCAAGGCAGTTGAACAGCGTATTCACGAAAATAATCTGGCCGTTGCTCAACTGCCCGATATCATGCGCGTCCAGCACGCCGGTATTATATGTCGTGCGCGGGATGTAGCAGGCGTCGTAAACCTCGCCCACCGTTTTTCCCTTGGGCAGCGCGTTTTCAAACCGCTGCATCTGGTAGTAGGTGGCGAGCAGCAGCGTATTGCCCTCGACATGGAGGCCCATCGCCTTTTGAAAGGTGCGCGCATGCACCATCAGACCCGCCTTCGGGTTGCGGCCCAGCATATAAAATTTTCCCGACTGGTACGAGGTGAGCGCGAGCGAGATATCGAGGTTGCCAAGCAGGGCGACGAAACCGTCCGATATCGCGAAGGTGACTTTGGGCGCGGCTTTCGCCGGCATCGCAGTGTTTTCGCTGCGCGTATCGTCGGCGGTATTTTCTGTCGTCTGGCTTTGCTGCATGGCGATGCTCTTAAAAAATGGATGCCTGAAGATACGCCAGCCGCCGCAAACTAAATACAGGTTTTTACTTCAGGCGTTTTTCACGGGCGGCATCGAAACCGTGCAGGCCCATATGCCATTGCAGCGCAACGACCGCGCCCTTCACCGGCTGCAGCATGAACCAGGCGATGGCGACCGCCACGACGGGCCAAGTCAGCACATGGAAGATATAAGGCGGCTCGAAGTGTTTTTCCGTAAACATCACGAGCGGCACGAGGATATGGCCCAAGATAAGAATGACAATATAGGCGGGAAAATCATCGGCGCGGTGGTGGTGGAAATCTTCCGCGCAGTGGTGGCAGCGGTCCGCGACTTTCAGATGCGCGCGGAAAATGCTGCCTTCGTTGCAGGCGGGGCATTTGCCGCGAATCCCGCGTGCGAGCGAGGTGGCGAGGGATTGATGGTGTGCGGGCATGTTCATGGCGGTTCTCCTGCCCTCTATTATACAGCCGGCAGGGGTATAATTGACAGGCGATTACGCCGGTAACGGACGCATGAAAAAAACCCGATACTTGACCGGGGCTTTTCATTTCTTGCGTCTGATATTTTAAAGGTCAACTTTGGCGTTTTCGCCGAGATTGGGCTTTGCACCCGTGACGGCAGAGACCAGCATCGCGCCGGAGGCGAGAATGTTGTTCAGGCCATCCCACAGCTCGCCTTCATCGGGCGTGAAGGTGATGAGGCGGATATCGGGATCGTTCTCGGAATCCCACCATGCCTTGTAGAAGGGCGTCCACAATTCCTTGATCTGCGCGCGGTCATTCGTCACGACGGCGCGGCCGCGAAGCGAGATGAATTTATTGCCGCCGTTATCGGCGAAGGACAGCAGCACGTCGGGCGACTGTGCGATCTGGCGTTCTTTTTCCGACCCGGTTTTATCGAGAAAATAAATCGCATGATCTTCGCGCTTCACATGCGCCGACATCGGGCGTGCGGCATAACGGCTGCCGTCGCGCGTGACCAGCATGCAGGTGCGCATATCTTCGGCGAGTTCCCAGATACGGTCGATGCTTTCGCCCGTGGGCTTGGTGCGATAATCGTTGTTGGCCATGGATAATCCTCCGGCATGATTGAACGTGCGGGTGGACAACGGGCAAAGCGGGATTCGGGTTCCGGCGCGGAGCAAAAGGGGCTATTTTTGGAAGAAAATGGAGCGGATGAAGGGATTTGAACCCTCGACCCCGACCTTGGCAAGGTCGTGCTCTACCCCTGAGCTACATCCGCATCGTGCGCAAAAGAATCTATCTGCGCGGGTACCCATGAGAAATATGGGATTTGGGCGGCTTTGTCAAGAAATCCAAGATACATTCTGTGCATCAATTTAACGTTTTAAATCAGGTGATTAACGCATAAAGAAAAACCCGCCCCCGGAAACAGGGGCGGGTTTTTTAAAAGATTTAGCTTTAAAAACGCGGATTACGGCGTTTTCTTGGGCGGCGTCACGTTCGGCCAGTTGACCTTGGCTTTCGTGTCGCGTTCCAGCGCGGTCGTGTTGTCGTTGACCGCTTTATGCGTGAGTTTGTTGAACACGCCCTTGATCGGGTTGGTGATCGCGCGGGCGATGAAGCCCGGACGGTCTGCGTCTTCGCGCAGCTTCTGGGCGGTCTGGCCCTTCAGCGGCTGTTCGCGCAAGGGGCGACCGGTTTTCAGCATGGTTTCGATGCGGGCCATCGTGCGCTTGTCATGAACGAGTTCCATGAAGTGCTTGCGCTCGAGCTCGCGCAGGTAATCCTGCGTGACCACGACGCCGGGGCCGGCGAGATCGCCGCCCGTCAGCACCTTGCCGACCTTGTCGGACACGATGACGTCATAGGACGTTGCCTGCCCTTTCAGGAAGAAGCCATCGACCGCCATCGACAATGCCGCAGCGCCGGATGCACCCGGCAGTGTCATGTTGAACGGCACTTCCGGTTTGAAGTCGACGCTGAGTTCCAGCGCTTTCTTCTTGGCATCCGCCAGCAGGCGCGATTTGTTCATCGTCACGCCGTCGGTTTCACGGAAATAGCCGAGGTCTTTTGCTTCGAAGGCCGACAGGCCGACTTTCGCGGTCGAGATGGTTTCGAAAACCGCGCCGACAGCCGGCATCGGGCCGCCCGGCAGGCGTTTGTTCTGTTTCGCGCGCGTCATCAGCTCGGTCGAGCCGCCCCAGGCGGGGAGCAGGCCGACGCCGACTTCGACGAGGCCCGGATAGGTTTCGGCATGCGCCTGCACATGGGTGCTGTGCAGCAGAATTTCGCAGCCGCCGCCCAGCGCCTTGCCGGCAGGCGCCGACACGACGGGGAAGTTGGCGTATTTGAGGCGTTTGTAGGTATCCTGCCCCATCTTCACCATTTTCTCGACCAGCCAGTATTGCTTGGCTTTGGCTGCGTAAAGGGCGACGCCAATATTCGCGCCGACCGAGAAATCATCTGCTTCGTTGTGGATGACCAGCGCCTTGAACTTGCCACCCGGCTTGCCGCCGTTTTCGATGATGTCCGCCGCCTTGTTCATCATGCCGAGCGACATGAAATCGAGCGAGTTCATCTTCGAATGGAATTCGAGGCAGATCACGCCGTCGCCGATATCCCAGAGGGATGCCGACATGTTTTTTGCCACAAGGTTTTTCTTGTCACGCTTCACGTCGGACAGCAGCAGCACGCCTTCGGGGCGTTTGACTTCCACATACTCGCCGTCTTTGTTGAGCATGTTCAATTTATTGTCGATGTTTTTGTAGAAGGTCTTGCCGGCTGCTTTTTTCAGCAGTTCGGGGACAGGCTCGCCGTCTTTTTCAAGGCGCTTGATGAAATAATCGGTGCCGAGTTTATCGAGCATCTCGAACGGGCCGTTTTTCCAGTTGTAGCCTAGCTTCATGCCCTGATCGACGTCGTAGATCGAACCCGCAACCGTATGGGCGTGGTTGAGCGAGTAGACGAGCGTCTGCTTGATCACCGACCAGGCATATTCGCCGTATTTGTCGTCATGTTCGACCAGCGCGCGCAAGCCGCCTTTTTTGGAGGCGTTGAGGATTTCCAGCTCGATCGGCTTCTGGCGATCAGCGCCGCCCTCTTTTTTCTTGGAGAAGAGCTTCAGGGGCGCCGACAGCACGCGGCCGATGGCGGTGGATGCCTTCGCGAAAGTGGATTTCGCGGGCACGACCTTGTTCTTCGGGTGCAGCGCGCCGGTTTCAAGGTCAACCGCAAAGTCGTTCTTGTTTTCATCGCGGCGATAGAAGCCGCCTTTGCCTTTGCGGCCCGTATAACCTTCCTTGATCATCGTATCGATCACGGGGTGCGTGCGGTTCGATTTCACATACGCATCTTCCGGAGGGAGAGAACCCATCAGGGATTTGGAGATGTGGGGCATCAGGTCAAGGCCGACGAGGTCGACAAGGCCGAAGATGCCGGTTTTCGGCACGCCCATCGGCTTGCCGACGATCGCATCCGCTTCTTCCACGGAAATCTTGCGCGCAATCGCTTCGTTAATTGCGGATTGAATCCAGAACGTGCCGATGCGGTTCGCGATAAAGCCGGGGGTGTCGTTGCAATGCACAACGCCCTTGCCCAGTTTTTCATCAAGGAAGCGCGTCAGGTCGGCGACCATCGCGGGGTCGTTGTGTTCGGAGGTCACCAGTTCCAGCAGCGGCATGTAACGCGGCGGGTTGAAGAAGTGCGTGATCACGAAATCTTTTTTGAGCGCATCCGACTGGTCGGCGATCAGGTCTTTCAGCGGAATCGTCGAGGTGTTGGAGGCGACGATGGAGCCGGGTTTGCGGTTCGCATCGATTTTCTTGAAGATGTCGGATTTCACCTTGGGGTCTTCGAAGACGGCTTCGATGATGATATCGACGTCCTTCAGGCGGTCCATGTTGTCTTCGGTGTTGCCGGGGCGGATCTTGCGCGCGTTTTTCTTGTGCATCAGGGGCGCAGGGTTCGTCTTCAGCAGTTTTTCAATCGCGCCTTCGGCAATTGCCGTGCGGTTGGCCGGGTTTTTCGGGTCAACGCGGTCAAGAAGTTCGACTTCGTAACCGGCATTGGCGAGGTGGGCGGCAATGCCGGCCCCCATGACGCCTGCGCCGATGACCGCTGCTTTTTTAATAGCCATGTCAGTTTCCTTTCAAGGAAAATAAAAATCAGGGTTCGCGTTAGGGTTTGGGGGCAGCGGGCGTGTATTTTTTCAAGACGGTCGTGATGCCCTGACCAGCGCCGATGCACTGGGTGGAGATCGCGTAGTCGCCGTCCTTGCCGTTATCATGCAACAACTGTGCAGCCTTGCCGGTGATGCGCGCGCCGGTCGCACCCAGCGGATGGCCAAGGGCGATGGCGCCGCCATGCACGTTGAGTTTTTCTTCGGCGATGCCAAGCTCGCGCTGGCACGCGATCGACTGGCTGGCGAAGGCTTCGTTCATTTCAACGAATTTCACCTGGCTCATGTCGATGCCGGCTTTCGCCATTGCCTTTTGCGTGGCCGGAATGGGGCCGAGGCCCATGACTTCCGGATCAAGGCCGACAACCGCGAAGGATTTCACTTCAGCCAGAATTTCAAGGCCGTGCTTCAACGCGAATTCTTCGGAGCAAACCAGAACCGCCGCCGCGCCATCGGTGATGGGCGATGCGGTTGCTGCGGTCACGGTGCCTTCGCGCAGGAAGGCGGGTTTCAGTTTTGCGAGGCCTTCGGCGGTCGATTCGGGACGGGGGCAACCGTCTTCGGAAACGATCAGGCCTTTCGGCGTCTTGATGTTGACGATTTCGCCATCGGTCAGGCCGGCTTTTTTCGCGGCGGCCGCCTTGAACTGCGATTTGAGGGAGAATTCTTCCTGTTCCGCGCGGGTCACGTTTTTGCGCGACGCGACGTTTTCGGCGGTTTCGCCCATGCCCATATAGGCACCGGGGACGTTTTTATACAGCTCGGGGTTCGGGGACGGGTTGAAGCCGCCCATCGGTACGCGGGTCATGCTCTCGACGCCCGCTGCAATAACTGCATCCGCCATGCCCATCGAGATCGCGCCGGCCGCGTCATGGATTGCCTGCATCGAAGATCCGCAGAAACGGTTGATGGTGACGCCACCGATTTCGGTGGGGAGACCCGCTTGAAGAACAACGAGGCGCGCCATGTTGAGGCCCTGTTCACCTTCGGGCATCGCGCAGCCGAGTTTCAGGTCGTCGATCAGTTTCGGGTCGACGCCGGTTTTGGAGATCAGGCCGGAAACGGTCTGCGCCATCAGGTCATCCGCGCGCACACCGGCAAGCTCGCCCTTGTTGGCGGGCGTGAAAGGGGAGCGGACATATCCTGCGATTACAACTTTTTTAGATTCAGTCATTTCCATGGCCTCGTTTGTTAAAACGCGTTGAATTTGGCCACACCCCGGTACAGCGTTTTGCTTTTGGTTTGACCCAAAATGCAGTCGCCATTTTTTGTATCCGTGGAGTATGAAACAATGAGTCCTTGCCGTAAAGCTGCAAAAGAACAAAGGCGTAAAGAATCTTTACGCGCGGAATATAAAGCAATTCGGCGGATATGTTTTCATATCCGCCGAATAATATTTCAATGCTTATGAATATTGCAGCTTAGTTCTTTTTCTTCGCCGCGATTTTCTTCGGGGCTTTCTTGTCGGCATGCTCGTCATGTTTGGTCTTCATGAACGAGAACACCCCGCCAGCCACCAGCGTACCGACGGTCAGCAGCAAGGATACCCAAGGCGGCATATGGAAGGCATAACCCCCGATAGTGGCAGCAAGATCGGGGTTGGAGGATTGCAGCCATGCCGCGATTTCTTCCGGCCCCTTGCCGATCAGCACTTTCAGGCCGATGAAGACCAGCACCAGCGACAGCGCAAATTTGAGGTACTGGAACCGGTCGAGCATCGCGGAGAGAGCGAAGTACAGCGCGCGCAGGCCCATGATGGCGAACAGGTTGCTTGTATAAACGATAAACGGGTCTTGCGTGATCGCCAAAATCGCGGGGATCGAATCAACCGCAAAGATAACGTCCACAACCTCGACCACGCACAGCGCCAGAAGCAGCGGCGTTGCGAACAGTACCATTTTGCCGCCCTTGCCTTTTTTACGGACGGTGAAATCATGGCCATGATATTCGTCGGTGACGCGCAGGTTTTTCTTGAAGAACTTCACGACCTTGTTATTCGACAGGTCATGTTCGTCATCGCCATCATCCATGAACAGCATTTTTGCGCCGGTATAGACAAGGAACAGGGCGAACAGCAGCAGCACCCATTCGAATTCCTGCACGATCGCGGAGCCCGCGCCAATCATTATGCCGCGCATCACGATCACGCCCATGATGCCCCAGAACAGCACGCGGTGCTGATATTGCTTTGGCACGGCAAAGTAGCCAAGCACGAGGGAGATGATGAAGATATTGTCCATGGAAAGGGAGAGCTCGACCAGATAACCCGTCACGAACAATCCGGCATTGGCAGGGCCGCCCGTGGGCAGCAACCAGATGAACGCGCCGAAGCAAAGCGCGATGATGCCGTAAAGTGCCGACAGGCGCAGGCTTTCCTTGGCGCCGAACACATGGTCTTTTTTATTGACCACGTTCAGGTCGAACACCAGCACGCCCAGGAACACCGCAAAGAAAACGCCCCATACCCAGAGTGGTTGACTGCCGAGAAGCGAAAGATCGTTTTCCATTTACTGCTCTTGAAAAATAGAAGTTGCGGGAGGTGTCTTTTAGAAAATGCCGAAGACTTCCATCAGCAGCGGCCCGATATATTCCTTCATGCCGATAATGACGAGCAGGATGCCGATCGGCGTGCCCCAGACCGTACGGAAAGGGTTCATGCCGGCGGCATCGAGCGATTTTTGAGCGACCAGCGCAACGAAAGGAACAACGCCCGCCGCCAGCAGCAGCCAGATGGCGCGAAAGCCGATCAGCAGCCCGTAATCCAACACTTCGTTTCCGGTGACGTTGATTTTGCCGCCTTTGAACAGCAACGAGTCGAGCCAATCCCAGCCGAGGCGGAAGCCGAGGCTCTGGCCGTTCGAGATATATTTCTCGCTGACCATCCAGCAGACCACATAGGCCATGATGTAAATTGAAATGACGGAAACAGCGACGCTGGTTTCCTTGCCTTCTTTTTTCGAAAGGACAGCCCCGCCACCCTGAGCGGCAAGTTGCTGCGCGAGCCTGATTTTTTCCCGCGCGCCAACCTTCGCGGCCTTGATCTTGCTATTTCCGCCGATGCCAAACATGTTTAGCCCCTTGTCCAATTCACTCGAGGGCTATTTTAACCAAGCTTGCGCGTAAAGATAAAGAGGGAAATCAGGCCTTTACGATATTGTCACGGTTTGTGACGCCGGCCAGCGCATTGCGCGTGTCGACAACCAGCTTCGCATGTGCCGCAACCATCCCATAATCAACCCCGTCATGGTCGGTCACGATCACGAC
>JBBRVE010000020.1:0-39540 GCA_038247245.1 Bdellovibrionales bacterium
CGTTTTTGTCTCATCTGCGTTCCTTTCAGTCACTGCGATGAGACAAAAACACTACCTTGTCAAGAAGCCCTCATTTGTCCAACTGGGGCTGACGGCCTACACTATTGATAAATAATGATAGCAATAGTTCACCAGTGTCCACAAAAGCCTAGGTTAAAACTCTTTCACAGATGTAACAGGGGTTCGAATCCCCTAGGGGACGCCAATTCGTTGATAACCAAGCCCGCCGTTTCGCGGGCTTTTTTATTGGCGGGCATTTACATGCCCATGCCCCATGTTTTCTGGAAGGCTTTGGCCTTGCTTTGCACCCAGCCGAGCAGACCGCCGTTTTTCTTGTATGCGACCTTGTTGAATTTGTCGATCAGGCGGTCGGCGATGTCTTCGGTGATATTGACGGGTTTGATGCGGTGGTCGTCGAAGCGCGTATCGGGCGCCGTCTTGTTGAAATCAATCGCGAGGCCTTTTTTCTTCAATGAAGAATAACCGTGGCCGGGTTCGTACAGATATACAGGTTTGCCCGCCGCCAGTGGTTCCGACACCATCGACATGGACTCACCTGCGACGACCACATGGTCGGCCGCTTCTATCAAGCCGACATAGGGGTTGAAGCTTTTCTGCCCGACATGCTCGTGGAAGTTATAGCCGGAAATTTTCAGGCGGTCACCGACGCCTTTTTCTGCCGCTAGTTCTTCCAGCCGTGTTTTCAGCTTGGTGTAATTATCCTGATGCGTGCGGCGGCTGGTACAGATGAAAACTGTCGCACCGTCTTTATATTCCGCACATTTTGATACCATCCTTTGCGCGAAGGCTTCGATATCGTTTACGTTTACCATCATCACGGCGATCAGCGGCGTGTTGATTTCCTTGTAATTGTCGCGGAACTGCTTGCCCTGTTCGGCCAGCAATTCGGGCGTCAGGTGGTGGGAGACGAGGCTGCTTTCGCCCAGCAACTCGTCGGACAACCCTTCATTGATTGAACTGACCAGCAGGCGCGGCGGAATGCTGCTCATCATGCCGCCGTAATAACCGTAGCGGCTCAGCATAATGTCGGGATTGCCGTGGTCTTTCAGATATTTAAGGAAAGCGTCGCGGGGCTTGCTGATATCGGGGTACAAATCCACAAGATGCTTGTCTTCAAGGTAATGAAACTCCCCATGCAGCTTCTGCGCCATGCGCATGCCGATGCCCTTGAAGCCGTGGCTGTCGCCGCGCGACGGATCATCGTCGCCGATATAGACCATCACCATCGGGCCTTTATCCTGAACTGTCGTATTGGTATCGGCCATCAGCGCTGTTCCCGTTACCGTCACAAATAATATATTTGAACATATTATCGCATGAGCCCGCTTAATACGGCGTTAATACGCCGCATTTGGCAATCAACACGAGCGATAATAATGGGATAGGGATTTCACAAAGTCTGCCCAGGGACAGGCAGCCGGGGTTATCAGTATTGCTGTGCTGCGAGGTCTTTGCGCTGCTGTTCCATCTTGTAGCGCGCGCCGGGGGGCAGGGTGCCCATGGTGCGCGGGTTCGGCACATCGGCGCCGACCATCTGCGAAATATCTGACGGTGCGCGGAATGGCGTATGGCCGCTGGCATCGCAGGGGAACATATGGCGTATCATGAAGCCGCGCACAGCGTTGCTGGATTTTGCCTGCACATCGGATGTACGGCAGGCATTCTGGTTCTTGAAGGCGATGGTGAACAGGATAGCCATGGCGATAAACAGGCAGACGCAGTTGCCGCGTGCTGTTTTATCGAGGCCGTTCCAAAATTTCCTGACCATTGCCTTGCGCCCAATTATTAACAAAGTATTAATTTCTGATGTATTCAAGGTATATCAGATTGATATTTATGTCAATTTTTTGGACGTGCGTTCCCAGAGGGTGAATGCCCAATGCCATGAAGTATCAGGTCTTTTGACAACATTTTGGAAATGAAACGGGGACGGGTTATTGCTTTGCGGCAGGGGACGATCGTCATGGAGTCGCATGATTGACGCCGTTTCAGAGAGCTTTCGGGGCCTGCATTTTCTGGGCAAGCGGCGCGGCCTTGCTTTCAGGCGGGCGGAAACTTTCACGCGCGCTGTAGAGCGCCTCGGCGATACCAGACTTGCTGTATTTGTCATCGACCATCAGCGAGCCGCCCATATTGGCTGTGGATGCCACGCCGACCGGTTTGCCATCGGCAATCGCGATCCAGCCACCGCCCTTGGCATTTGGGTCGCGGCTGGCTTCGATCAGGCGAACCGTTTCGTTAACGGGATGGCTCGGGTCATCGAAATCGATCTTGCTTGTGTCGCCCCCCAGCAGGCGGCAGACATGAGCTTCGTCGCCGTCACGGATAGGGCGGATTGTGAAATCTTTTTTCGGTATATCCACTTCGATGGTCTGCGGCAGTTTGAAATCCGCAACTTCTGCAACTGCAGGGCCTTTATAGGGCGCGGCGGATATTTTTTGCAGCAGATCAATGCAGGATGATTTTACATCGATGCCGGATTGCGCCATTTCTTTTGCAGCGCTTTCGTAATGATACGCAAATTGCGGGTCGGGAGCATCGGCCAGATCCTGTGGCACGGCCACGGGAATGCCGAGACCTTCGCGGATGGTGGTGGCAGTGCCCTTGCTGCAGGCTTCAAAATAAACGCCCGCGAGGATCACGGCACCGGGCTGCGCATCGCTCAGTTTTTTCAGGAAGCCGGAATCTTGTCCCTTGCCATCGTTGTTCACCAGTTCAATATCGCCGGGCCGCCATGACGGGGAGCGTTCATGCGCCGCATCGAATTCGATATTGCGCGCATTCATGCCATGCGCGAACGACCACGCGATGCCCTTGACGAAGGGACGGATTTCTTCGACGTAGTCGTTGATTTTCTGGCGCAATGCCGCATCGACCGGATTTTTAGGGTCGAGGTAGCTATCCTGTACATGGTTAATAACGACGATGACGTCTTTCATGACAATATTATAGCATAAATTTTTTAGGCGGGGATGGGTGACGGTGAAGCGATCAATATCGCCCTGAAATCATTGACATTCGTGCGGGTGGGGCCAGTGACGATACTGTCGCCGAGGCGCTCGAAAAAGCTATGTGCGTCATTGTTTTCAAGAGCTTCGGCGGCATCGAGTCCGGCGGCGCGCGCCTTTGCCAGCGTATCCGGCGATGCATATGCCCCTGCGATATCGTCCGTGCCGTCCACGCCATCGGTATCGCCCGCCAGCGCATATATATCTGCCGCACCGTTCAGCGTGATCGCCAGCGACAGCAGGAATTCTACATTGCGCCCGCCGCGTCCCTTGCCACGCACCGTCACGGTCGTTTCACCGCCGGACAGCAACAGGCATGGCGTTTTCGACGCCAGCGCCTGACGCGCCATAGCTGCGCCCAATTCGCGCGCTTCGCCTTCGATAGCGTCGCCAAGGATATGTACGGTGATGCCTTCGGCCTGCGCAACGGCCGCCGCCGCCTCGAGTGCCATTTGCGGTGTCGCAATCAGGCGGTGTTCGCAGTGCGCAAGATGCTTGACGGATTCCGACAGGGCGGGTGGCGTAACGATGTTATAGCGTTTTAAAATTGCAGTGGCATCTGCGCAGGTTGTGGGGTCTGCAATGGTCGGGCCGGAGGCGATGTCCGCAGGGCTATCGCCCGGCACGTCCGAAATCAGCAGCGTCAGGACGCGCGCGGGCGCGCAGGCCGCCGCCAGACGCCCGCCCTTGAGCGCCGAAATATGCCGCCGCACGCAGTTTATTTCCGATATCGTCGCGCCGGAGGCGAGGAGGGATTTATTGATGCGCTGTTTATCGGCAAGCGTCATGCCCGCCATCGGCAGAGGCATCAGCGCCGATCCGCCGCCCGACATCAGGCACAGTGCAAGATCATCCGCAGTGAGGCTTTGCGCTAGTTCCAGCATGCGTTGCGCGGCCTGCATACCTGCATCGTCGGGGACGGGATGCGATGCGCGCACAATCTCGATACGGTTGCAGCCGACTTCATAGCCATGGCGCGTGATGACAAGCCCGCTGATATCGCCCTGCCAGTTATCTTCGACCGCCTTTGCCATTGCGGCGGATGCCACGCCGGCGCCCAGCACGACAATCCGTCCTTTGGGCGGCAACGGCAAATGTGGCGGCAGGCATAATGCGGGTTGCGCGGCGTTGATCGCGGCCTGGAACATTTTTTCCAGGAGGTCGCGGGGGGCGGTCATTTTTTCTGCGCGGCTTCGATGAGGGCGATGATTTTCTTGTCGCCCTTTGTGCGGGCGAATTCCAGCATCGTCTTGTCGTCCTGACCCTTCAGCATCGCATCCGCGCCGGATTTCAGCAGCAGTGCCACCATTTCGGGCTTGCCGGCACGGATCGCTGCCTCCAGCGGACGGTCGGCGGTATCGCCTGCCGTGGCGTTGCTGTTCAATTGCATCGAACGGCGGTTCACATTCGCGCCTTTTTTCAGCATCAGTGTCGTAAGCTCAATATCGCCCGTCGATACCGCGCCGATGAAGGGCGTTGCGCCAAATGCGCTCGAAAGGTTCACGTCGGCACCCGCTTCGGTCAGGAACTTTGCTGCTTCCTGCTGCCCGTTGCCAATGGCATAAATCAGCGGCACTTCGGCGTAAGCGGCAAAACCGTTGATGTCTGCGCCGTTATCCAGCAGGAATTTGATCATTTCCATGTCGCCTTCATGTGCGGCGCGGGCAAGGGGTTTGCACACCACATCGAAGTCGCAGACGGGGTTGACGTTCGCGCCGTCCTCCATTGCTTTTTTCGCGGCCTCGAAATCGCGCGCATCGTGCGCTTTTTCCAGCGCGCCCTGCTTCACAGGGTCATCTGGCCCGGCCTTCAGGAAACGTTTGATCTGTTTAATGCTGTACTGGCTGTCACGTTTCAGGGGCCGTGAGGTGATTTCCAGCTTGTAATGGCCGTCCTTGATTTTGCGCGTATAAGGCGTGGTTTCTTCGAGATCGGCAGAGACGTAAAAATCCTGCCCGTCTGTCGCGTATTGATAAATGCGCAGTTCGATGCCCTCTTGCCCTTCAGCGGGGTCAAGAGGCAGTTCGATGCCCTTGCCCAGCGTTTCCTTCAACGCGTCTTCGAGTTTCTTTTTGGGGATATAGGCTGTGCCTTCTTCGGGCATATAGTCGGTGATGCCGATGGCGGTCATTACGGCCTGTGGTTCATCGCCTGCCAGCGGGTAATGGCCGGTCTTTTCTCTGTAGGTGACGATGTCTTCTGCAAGCGCCAGCATGTTCGCAACACGCTGCAGGTCGGCAGGAGTTTTAGGGGCAAAAGCACCCAGCGCGCTTTCAGCCGCTTGCGCGGGGGAGGCGGGTACGAGCCAGAAAAACGACATATATAGTGCAAGGGCAATGAAATGTTTCATGGGCAGAGCCTAGCATAGGATAATCGAATCCTCTATCCTGTCTTTGGCGCAAAGAGTTGCTTTTTTTACCGCGCATACGAACAGGAATATCATGAAGCCAAATCTCCAGCCCGTCGTGCAGGATCAGAAATCCGCACTGTCGTCCCGCTATGAACTTTATCAGGGCGATTTGCCGGATAACCTTGCGCTTGGCAATGTGCTGGCGATCGATACCGAATTCATGGGCCTGAATGTTTTCCGCGACCGCCTGTGTCTGCTGCAGATTTACGATGGCGCGGGCAAGGTGCATATGGTGCAGTTTGCGCCCGGCAAAATCAATGCGCCCAATGTCAAAAAGCTGATGGCCGATACATCGCGCGAGAAAATGTTTTTCTATGCACGCGGCGACATGCGCTGGATCGGGCATTATGTAGGCGTCATTCCCGAAAACGTCTACTGCCTGAAAATCGCGTCGCGCATCGCGCGCACCTATACGCAGCAGCATGACCTGGAAGACGTCAGCCGTCATGTGCTGGGCGTGAAAATTTCCAAGGAACAGCAATCGACCGACTGGGGCGCCCCCGTCCTAACTGCTGCGCAGCTGGATTACGCGGCAAACGACGTGCTGCACCTGCACCCCATGCGCGAAAAACTGGCCGCCATGATGGTGAGCGAGGGCAGGGAAGAGATCGCGCAAGGCCTGTTCAAATGCCTGCCCGCCGTCGTGCGCGCGGATCTGGCGGGCTGGGGTAACGAGGACCTGTTTGCCTACCATGTGCCACGTCCTACCTGAAATCATTCGATTTTTTGTCGATTCACGGAGGGCAAGAGTGAATCACCTCCGCTGTTCCATGCCTGTTCTCGCCGAATAGTGCTCGCAAATGCTCAAATCACAGTTTATGAAAATAATAATACGGGTGAAACTGCCGATATATGGTAAATAATTTCAGTGCATTTAATTGCGATAATGTCGAAAAGGCCAATATACACAAGCATATCTCTACGCCATTGATTTCTTCTCCAGAACAAAATATGGTGTCTGAAATCTTACAAATCGGTCGCGGGAAGTCTTGACATTATGTCTAAGGTTTCGTAATTTGTCCGCGATTAAGAAAAATGATTTTGCTACAAAAAAGCACCGACGGTGAAGGGCCACAATCCAAGGAGAGTCCCCAGATGATGAACAAACAAAATAGCCTCGAAGCGAAATTCAATAACATGGCAGATACGCCCGCCGAGAGCGAAGCAGATACCAGCAGCCGCCGCAATCGCGCGCGTGGTAAAGTCGTCGAATACGTCGATGCGGATCCCGAACTGAAAGACCAGATGGAAAAGATCATGGATCCGATCGACCGGAATCCTGACAGCTTTGAATCCATCATCTCCTACGGCCACCCGCCGCTGGACCGCCTGGGCAAAATCGCCAACGACATGATCAAGATCCAGGGCAAGTTCAACGACCAGGTCAACGTCATGGCGTCGGCACTGAACCAGCTCGAAGGCGGCCTGAAAGGCATGAACCTCGACAAGTTCGGCGAAGCGACCCAGAAAATGCTGAAAGGCCTTGCTTCCGGCACCGTCAAAGGCGCCAAAGGCATCACCAAATTCGCAAAAGACATCTGGGAAGGTTTCTCGGGCGCGAAAGCGAAACGTTCCGAAGACGAAAAACTCGTCAAGGACATGCAGGAAGCCCTGCCGGAAATGCTGTTCGAGATGATCAAGCTCGTCGAGAACATCCAGAAAACCGAAGTCGGCATTAAAGAAGTCATGAAAGAAGCCGAGAAACTCGGTCTCGCGCGCGTCGAAGCGACCCGCGAAATCGGCGTGTATCTGGGTGCAGGCAAGGAAGTTCTCCGTCGCTACAACGAAGAATACATTCCCGAAGCAAACAAAGTGTTCGAAGAGTCCTCGGATCCTGAAGACGAGCTGTACCTGAAAGACGTGATGAAGCGCAAAGAAGACTTCATTGACCGTATTACCGTCCTCGAAGGTTCGCGCGCCGCTTCCGTTATCGCCGCTCAACAGCTGCGCCAGATGATGGAAACGATGGAAGACCAGCGCAAGAAAATCCAGGACATCATGTACAACTCGCAGAACGAGTGGAAAGCAATGCTGGCTGCTGCCGGTATCGCGGGCTCGTCCCTGAAAGCTGCACAGACCATCAAGAAAGCAGACGATTTCGGCGACAAGATGCACGACCAGACCATGAAAATGATCGAGGAAGCGCACACCCTGACGATGAACTCGAAAGCGCGCGGCACGATCGATCCGCAGAAACTGATCGAAGCGTCCGACCGCCTGCAGAAAATGATCGAACGCGAAAACGACGAACGCGAAAAGCGCCTGAAACAGCTGGAAGCGACCGCAACACAACTGCGCGGCGCAACCGACAAGCTGATCGAAGCTGCAGACAGCTCGAACGTCGCCCGCCGCCTGGAAGCTGTGAAGGACGCCGAAGAAGGCGCCAAGAAAGCCCGCCAGGAGATCGAAGCAAAACAGGCTCCCGTCAACGACAACAAGACCGTCGAGACAGCAGCGAAGCCTGTGGCTGCGATCGAAGACGACCAGCCTGCAGCGGAAGACAAACCCGCAGCAAGCCGCCGTCCGCGCAAAGGCCCGACGCCGTAATAAGCAAATCAAAGAGCCGGTGCCTCGCGGCACCGGCTTTTTTTGCAACCTTGTCAACGTCTTATGAATAGTGGGTAAAGTGTAATGGGCTTTTTTGGAAAAGATAAACCGGAACCTGTCGAAGCACCGGTAAAGAAGGATCCGAACATCCTTCTGGATGACAAAGCCGCAGACGCGCTGCCCCGCCGTTCCAGCTTCTTCAACGCCATGCGTACCGAAGCATTCGTCAACCACAACATCGTCGAAAACTATGTCGAGTTCTGGGCGGCGCTGCAGGTTGATAAAGACGCCGATAAATGGCGCGTCATGCATTACATGGTGTACGACCTAGACCGTCGCGACGGTAAATTCGTCTCCGAAACCGTGACCAAGCAGGACGTTCCCTTTGCGGAAGCCGTCACGCAGATCGCGAAAAAGGAATACACCGCACGCGGCCTGATCACCCATGCCGATTTTGATATCGAAAAACAATATCCGGCGGCGCAGTTCCCGGAATTGAAAGTCCACTTCTACGACCTCGAACATTATAAAACCGCCGCCAACATCGAAGGCTTCGCGTTCGGCGAATACAACACGCCTTATAAACGTGTCGAAGGCAAAGTGTTCTCGGACGCGACCTTCCAGCGCTCCGAAATCCGCAACACGATTTTGGCCGTCGAACAGGCGCGCAACAATCCGCAGGTGCAGGCGAAAATCGAAGGCGGCATCTTGTCCGACCTGTTCGCAACTGCTTCCGACCGCGCCGCATCGCTCGACAATATCCTGAAAATCGGCCAGGTGCTGGGCACCATGGACAGCTTTGCAGATCAGGTCGGCGGTTTCTATCTTGCTATCCAGCAGGCGCTGAAGGAATCCACCGTCGAGCTGAAAGGCGCGTCGCGCAAGGAAGAGGCTGAGCGTTTTGACAAGGCGCTCGCAACCCTCGCAACGCATGGCGAATTCGCCCGCGTCGAAGGCCTGTCGCCCGAGGAAAAAGAACAGGCAGTTTCGCGCGCGAAAGAAAACACGCCCGGCGGCCGTGGCAACGGGTTCCGCAAGATCATCGACAACCTGATTCCGCAGATGAATTCGAACCTCGACGAAGCCAAGAGCCTTGGCGTGCATGTCGAGCCCTTCCAGAAATTCACGGCGGAGCTGGAACTGTACGCAAACCTGCTCTATGCATCGCAGAACCTTGCGAAGCTGGAGCGCAGCTTTACCTCGGCCAGCAATTCCGATACCAGCCTCATCACCGAAATCCGCCAGTCTGTCGATCGCGCGCAGAAGAAATTCACCGACCTCGGTGGCACGCAGGACCAGATGGACAAACTGAAGGCATGGGTTGCGAACCCCAACAAAGACCCGATCCCCGGTTGGGTGCCCGGCTTCCTGACGCGCTACTACACGTCGCGCGGCAACGTCATGGCAAAAGTTCAGGACCGCCAGGCGGGCCTGCGCCAGGTCAACACGATGTCGGTTGATGTGAAGCCGCCCGTGACGGACGATTTCAACAATCCCGCAGCGAAACCCGCCGCCAACGGCAACGACAAGCCCGTCGTTCAACCCGCAGCGACTGAAGCGACCGGCGACAATTTCGAGAAATACAAGAACGTGACGGGCACGTCGCGTCCGCCGAAAACACCGCAGCCCTGAACTAAAGGAACTGCCCATGGGATGGTTCGACTGGATCGGCCGCAAGGATCGCGAAGAGAAGTGGATGGCAGAGTCACGCCGTCTGCCCTCCGGCGTCGATAAACTCGACGACGGCGACCCCCGCTGGATCGTGTCGCATGAATTTGCGAATGACGAACATAAAAACATCCGTATTTATATGGCCGCGCGCAAGACCGCCGTGGATTCCCAGACATGGACGGTCAGCCTATTCAAGACCGACCTGAAGCGCGATGATCCCGGCCGCCCGATCACGTCCGAATACGACGTCGATTTCACCGATGATCCTTTGGATGTCGTCCGCATCCTGAGTGATTTCGACAAGAAATACCGCCACGACGAAGACTATGTGGCGATCGAAGGCCATCGTGGCACCTACCGCCCGTTCGCGAACCAGTACGGCATCCACTTCGACGATGATGGCAACATCATGAAGATCGAGGCTGACACCCGCCTCGCCAAGGGCGTGTTCATGAACCGTGACAGCATCGATGCGCTGTTCCACAAGCAGGTCGCCAAGCCGCTCGACAGCTGGCAGGAAGTACATGCGCAGATCGTGAACAGCTGGCCGGCTGAATGGTCGCTGCGCGAAACAATCCTCGTGCCCGCCAAGGTGCTGGAACCCGCAAAGCCGGAGCCTGCAGCGATTGAAGCCGCAGAGGCGCCCGCTGCCGAAAAAAACGCAGAAACGCCCGTTTCTGAAACGCCCGAAGTGGCCGCCGAAGCAGAACCTGTTGTGGAGGCTCCGCCGCCCGAACCGAAATTCGACAAAGTGCAGATCAAGCGCGCCGTTACGCTCGCCGATCTTGCGGCCGATGATGCCTATCCCGAATACGGATGGGAAATGGGCAAGACGATTGCCGCGCTGAAAGACCTGCCCAAGCAGCTGGAAGACAAAGCGACAACCATTGTGCAAAAGGAACGCCTGATCAATTCCTTTGCCAAGGCTGCGAATGTACAGGCGCGCTTTGGCGACGATAAAGGATTGCTGGCACAGCGCCTTGCCAAGGCGACCGTGCTGGTCGGCTTGTTGCGCATGGGCGAAGATGTTTATACCGAACAGGTCGTGAAGGGCAAATTCTCGCCCGAAGGCATGCGCCTTGTTTCGGCATTCAGCAACGCCATCACGCATGTGGCACAGGGCAATTTTGGTCTCGAGGCGGAACGCGCCGCGAAGGTTGCCGATGTGATGACCAAGGGCAACGACCCCACGGGCACGCGCCTGCCGCTGGAAGAACTGTTCGCGCAGTTCCCGCCGGCAGCCTATGTCAAGCTGCCTGCCACCTCATATAACGGCAGCAGCAGCAAACATAATCCGCGCTGGTAACAGCCTGTTCTGAAATTAAAAAAGCGCGGGGTTTGTTCCCCGCGCTTTTTTTTGTGCCTGCAGCGATCACTCGCCGTAGGGGATCCAGATGTTTTTGATCTCGGTCGCATGGCGGAGGTATTCCTCGCCCTCGGCTTGTGCGCGGTCAAACCAGTTGCGCTGCTTGCCGTTGTTGACCCAGGTGCGTTTCAGGTTGCCGGTTGAGCCTTTTTCGACCTGCGCCGAACCCGCGACGTCCGATCCGAAATACCAGATCGCGTCGATTTCGTCATGTTCGGCAATCGTCTTGGTCAGTTCCTTGCGGTGACCGGTCACGATGTTGATCGAACCATCGACCACATCCGACGTATCGAAGACCTGATAAAGGTCGGTCGCCAGCAGCGGGTATTTTTCGGACGGCACGATCACGGTACGCGTGCCCATCGCCATCGCGGGCGCGAACAGCGACACGAATGACAGCAGCGGGTTTTCATCCGGGCAGACGATGCCGAGGATACCGATGGGTTCTTTCATGGCGACAGAAACAAGGCGGGCAGGGGGCGTATGCACCTGACCGTCGTATTTATCTGCCCATGCGCCATAGGTGAACAACCGGCGGATCGATTCATCGACTTCCTTCTGCGCGGCGGCAGGCGTGACGCCCGTCAGCTGCACAAGGCGTTTCTTGAACTCGTCGCCGCGTGCCGACAGGTTTTCGGCGATGTAGTAAAGGATCTGCGCGCGCAGGTGGTGGGCGGACTTGCCCCAGCCTTCCGCTTTTTTCGCGGCTTCCACCGCGTTGCGGATGTCCTTGCGGTTGCCTTCGCCGACCTGACCGACCAGTTTGCCGTTCTTGTCGGTGATGGAGAGGCTATACGCGCCGTCGGGGCGTGCCTGTTTGCCGCCGATATAGAGTTTCGCGGTGCGGTCGATATTGGCGACGCCTTCCACCGCGCTCACATGCTTGGCGGGCGACAGCGCCGATTTGGTTTCTTTATAAACCGGCAGCGATTTCGCGTATTTGGGTTTCAGGTAAGCGAACATGCCTTCGCGTCCGCCTTCGCGGCCAAAGCCCGATTCACGGTAGCCGCCAAAGCCGCAGGCCGCATCGAACATGTTGGTCGAATTGATCCAGACCACGCCCGCCTTCAGTTTCGGCGCGATATCCAATGCAAGGTTGATATTCTCGCTCCAGATGCTCGCCGCAAGACCATAGCGGGAATTGTTTGCCAGCAGCACAGCCTCTTCCGGCGTGCGGAAGGTCATGACGACGACAACGGGGCCAAAGATTTCGACTTCGGAAACGGTCGATGCAGGCTGCACGTTCAACAGCATGGTGGGCGGATAGAAGTAGCCGGTGGCGGGGCAGCTATCCTTGCCCGGCTGTACCAGCTTCGCGCCTTCCTTGACGCCCTGTTTCACAAGGCGGTCGATTTTCTGGTACTGCTCGTCGGATGCCAGCGCGCCCATGTCGATTGCTTTATCCAGCGGCGAACCGACGCGCAGGTTTTCCATGCGGCGGGTCAGCTTGGCGATCATTTTCTCCGCGATGCCTTCCTGCAGCAGCAGGCGCGAACCCGCGCAGCAGACTTCACCCTGATTGAGCCAGATGCCGTCCACAACGCCTTCGACCGCGCTGTCGAGATCGGCGTTTTCAAAAACGATCGTCGGCGACTTGCCGCCGAGTTCCAGCGTGAGTGTCTTGCCCGAACCTGCGGTTGCTTCGCGGATGATGCGGCCCACATCGGTCGAACCGGTGAAGGCGATTTTCGCGATATCCGGATGTTTCGTGATTTCCGCGCCGGTCGAACCATCACCCTGCACGATGTTCACAACACCTGCGGGCAGGCCAGCCTCGAGACACAGTTCCGCGAACAGCAACGCCGACAGCGGCGTGAATTCGGCAGGTTTCAAAACGACCGTGTTACCCGCTGCCAGCGCCGGCGCGATTTTCCACGCCAGCATCAGGAAGGGGAAGTTCCACGGAATGACCTGACCGACAACACCGCAGGCTTCGTAAGCGGGGAATTCGGATTCCAGAATTTGCGCCCAGCCCGCATGGTGATAGAAATGGCGGGCGGCCAGCGACACGTCGATATCGCGCGTTTCGCGGATCGGCTTGCCGTTATCAAGGCATTCGACAACCGCCAGCAGGCGCGAATTTTTCTGGATCAGGCGGGCGAGGGCGTAGAGGTATTTCGCACGCACGTGACCGTCAAGCGCGGCCCATGATTTCTGCGCCTTCTGCGCGGCCTTTACCGCCGCATCCACATCGGCCTTCGTGCCGAGCGCGAGTTTCGCAATGATCTCGCCATTCGCTGGGTTGGTGGTCGTGAAGGATTTGCCCTTCGCCGGTTTCACCCATTTGCCGTTGATGAAATGGCCAAAGCTCCGGCCATGGCTTTCCAGCCATTCCTGCGCCGTCTTGTCACTCTCGGGCGCGGGGCCGTATTCCATCGTTTCAAAAATTTCTGCGACTTTTGCGGGTGTCATTTTTTAGATTCCTCTAAAGAGATAGATTGTAAAATTACGAATTGCGCAGCCAGTTCCTTGTCGATTTTATCGCGCTCTTTTTGAAGGCTTATAGCCTTTATTATCTTTGCCTTCTCGTGGCGAGCTAACTGTTCATGAAGCTGGTTTATTTGTTTAGATATTTGGTCTTTCTTGATCTTTAGACTTTTATCACAGTCAGCAATCTGTACGGTCAAAGACTTTCTCTTGCCTTGTAAAGACTTGACTAGCTTTTCTTGACGATCTTTTTTAGTAGGCTGATAGAGAACAACTTTTTTTGGAGGAGATCGCGTAAGAAATTTTGCTTCCCAAGTTTTGTCTCTCATTTCCTTTGTGATGAGCGCGCCGGAACGTAATGTTGTTGCGTCATGCTTAGTAAGCGTTTCTGTACCTTGTTTTAAGGATAAAGTTTTCCTGTTGGCTTTATCCCAATTAATTTTTCTAGCCATCATCCCTCCCGCCATGCCCGCCTTGTGCGGGCATCCAAAAGGCCGTTAGGCCGTCATGTGACTCTGCCTTATAAGACGCGCAGACGCGCTTTTGGACCCCCGCGCAAGGCGGGGGTGGCGCTACTGTGTTATTGGCAGATATCGTCATACAAATCATTCCACTCGGGGTTCTTGTCGTTGATGGCGTCCAGTTTCCATTGCCGGGACCATTTTTTCAGTCTCTTTTCGCGCCGTAGCGCGCCTTCGTAGTCTTCAACCGTCTCGAAATAAACCAGCGTCTTGCACTTGTATTTTTTCGTGAACCCGTCGGCGGCCTCATTCTTGTGTTCCCATGTCCGCTTGATCAGGTTCTCGGTCATTCCGACATACAGCGTGCCGTTTATTTTATTCGTCAAGATATAAACGTAATACTGCATCACTTCTTCGGGCTTTTCGGCAGCCTCACGATCTTGCCTTCAGCCTGATCATCCTTGCCGTATTTGGCTTCGGCATCTACCACATCGGCGATTGCCTTTTCCCAGTTGGGGTCAGCATCGCGCGCGGTTTTCAGGCGTTTCAGCAATGCTTCGTCGTTAAATTGTTTTTTTGTTTTTGCCATGATCTAGCCCACCGGATGTCGGTTGTTGGCCGAATACCGCCCCGTCAGGTAATGCTCCAGCTGGCGTTCGATATCGGCCAGCAGGCTGGATGC
Organism: Bdellovibrionales bacterium; assembly: GCA_038247245.1. Taxonomy (GTDB): domain Bacteria; phylum Pseudomonadota; class Alphaproteobacteria; order Micavibrionales; family UBA2020; genus JAPWJZ01. Next base: position 14,594 of record JBBRVE010000020.1, read on the forward strand.
GCCGACGCGGAACAGGTCGGGCTGCAGCCACGGGTTGCCCAGTTCTTCCTTCATGATGAACTGGTAATTCATGACGTCTTTGGCATGGGCGATGCCGCCGGCGGGTTTGTAGCCGATTTTGTAACCCGTCTGTTCCTCGAACTCGCGGATCATGCGGATCATGACCATCGTCACGTTCAGGTTGGCGTTGACGGCTTCCTTGCCGGTCGAGGTCTTGATGAAGTCGGAACCCGCCATCATCGCCACCATCGAGGCTTTTGCCACGTTACGCATGGTCGCCAATTCGCCGGTCGCCAAAATCGATTTCAGGTGCGCTTCGCCGCAGGCTTCGCGCATCTGTTTTACTTCATCATACAGCGCCTGCCAGTTGCCGGTCAGCACATGGCCGCGGGTGATGACGATGTCGATTTCCTTCGCGCCTTCCGCAACCGATGCGCGGATTTCCTCGAGGCGCTGCTTCAGCGGCGACAATCCATGCGGAAAGCCTGCAGCGACGGCGGCCACGGGAATGTTCGTGCCCTGCAGCTCCTTCACGGCGGTCGGCACCATTTCGTGATACACGCAAACCGCGCCGGTCGTCAGGTTCAGCTTTTCGATGCCGAGGCCTTCGACCAGGTCATCGCGCAGCGGCTTGCGCGCCTTGGCGCACAGGCGTTTCACGCGACCGGCGGTGTCGTCACCGGAAAGTGTCGTCAAGTCCATACAGGCAACGGCCTTCAGCAGCCAGGCGGCCTGCCACTGCTTCTTGACCGTGCGGCGGCCGAGCAGGGTGGAGGTGCGGCGCTCGACAGCCGAAAGGTTAACATTGATGCCGTCGATCCAGTCGAGGTTCAGGTCTGTGCCGGGGTTGCGTTCATGCGCATGGCCCTTGTTGGCGGGCACGGGCAGTCGGACGGGAAGATTGGCAACCGGAGTTGAATCCGTTGTCATCTGCGGATGGGGCTTCGCCATGGCTGGCTCCTCACTCATAAATATGAAATAATGCTTGTAAACTACATTGAAAGCAGCGTATGCACAATGTATTCAGGGCTTAAAATCCGCACAAAATACGACAAATAGACAGCGAAAAGCGATATTATGGAATTTAAAGACTTAGGTCTCAGCGATGCGGTTTTGAAAGCCGTTGAAGAAGCTGGTTACAAAACCCCGACGCCCATTCAGGAACAATCTATTCCGGCCGTGCAGATGTGCCGCGACGTCCTCGGCCTCGCGCAAACCGGCACGGGCAAGACCGGCGCATTTACCATTCCGATGATCGATGCGCTGGCCGGTGGCCGCGCCAAGGCGCGTATGCCGCGCTCGCTTATTCTTTCCCCCACGCGCGAACTCGCGATGCAGACGGCGGAAAACTTCGACAAGTACGGCAAATACCAGTCGCTCACCAAGGCGCTGATCGTTGGCGGCACCTCGATGGATGAACAGATACGACTGCTCGACAAGGGTATCGACGTGCTGATCGCAACGCCTGGTCGTTTGCTCGACCTGTTCGAGCGCGGCAAGATTTTGCTCGCCGACATTAAAATTCTTGTGATCGACGAAGCCGACCGCATGATGGATATGGGCTTTATTCCCGATCTTGAAAAAATCGTGTCGCTGCTGCCCCCGATCCGCCAGACGCTGTTTTTCTCGGCCACCATGCCGCCCGAAATCAAGCGCCTTGCCGACAAATTCCTGAGCAATCCGAAGATCATCACAATTTCCCCGCCCGCATCGACGGCCACGAATGTCGAGGCTTTCCTTGTACATGTGCCGCATTTCAAGCAAAAACAGGCCGCGTTCTTCAAGCTGTACCAGCAGGAAGGCATCAAGAATGCTTTCGTGTTCTGCAACCGCAAGCGCGATATCGAGGAAGTGCGCCGCTTCATGAAGTCGAAAGGCATCAAGGCCGACGCGCTGCATGGCGACATGGAACAGTCGGAACGCACCGAGGCGCTGAACGCCTTCAAGGCCGGCACGACACAAGTACTGGTTTGCTCCGACGTCGCCGCGCGCGGTCTCGATGTGCAGGCGGTCTCGCATGTGTTCAACTGGGACGTGCCGAACCACCCCGAAGATTACGTCCACCGCATCGGCCGCACAGGCCGTGCCGGCATGAAGGGCCGCGCCTTCACGATGGCAACGGCAATGGATGACAAGGCGCTCCGCATCATCGAAAAGCTGATCGGCAAGAAAATCGACGTGCTGGAACTTGACATGCCCAAGGCACCGCCGCCGCCGCCCGAACGCGACCGTCCGGCCCCCGCTGTGCGCCAGCGCGAACGTCACCACAACCGTCACGAAAAGCAAAATCACCGTCACCGCCATGTCGATAATATCGAAATTGATTCCGACAAGCCGGAAAAACAGGAAAAGGCCGAGAAAAACGACGGCGGCTTTGGCGACGATGTTCCGTCCTTCCTCAGAAAATGACCTGAACGGTTGACACCTCTCTGATTTTTCAGGAAAATAAGCCGTTAAACCGGAGCTTTTCCGAATAACAAGCCGGGACGGGGTCTTGTCGCAATTTCACCGCAAATTTTGGGGTAAACACGTTACGCAACGCGTGACGATGCTCGGGCTGTTTTTGATGCTCGGCGTGACAACGGGCGTTGCAGACACGCTGAAAAGCACCGATCTGCCGGTAGCGTTCAATTCCAAATCACTATCGCATGACGATGAAAAACAAACCGTCACCGCGCAGGGCGATGTTGAACTGGTGCAGGGCAGCCAGATATTGCGCGCCGACAAGATGGTCTATCACCTGGATACCGACACCGTCGAGGCGCTGGGCAACGTGTCGTTGCTGGATGAAGAAGGCAATGTCAGCTTCGCCGAATATGTGTCGCTGAACAAAAGCATGAAGGACGGCTTCGTCCACAGCCTGCTGTCGCTGCTGGCCGATGGCTCGCGTTTTACCGCCGCCGAAGCGCGCCGCGAAAACGGCACGAAAATGACGCTGACCGACGCCACCTATACGCCTTGTAAAGTCTGCGAAACCGACCCGCATCCGCTGTGGCAGATCAAGGCCGACAAAGTTATCCATGACGAAGCTGACCATTCGGTGAAGTACAAAAACGCGCGTCTTGAATTCGCGGGCGTGCCGCTGGCCTTCGCGCCGATTTTCTCCCATGCCGATCCGTCGGTGAAACGCAAAAGCGGTTTCCTGCGCCCGTCTTACGGCTACAGCAGCGAACAGGGCGCGCATGCGCAGCTGGGTTATTACTTCGGCGATATCCGCCCCGATCTGGATGCGACCTTAAGCGTGCGTCCCACGACGCAGGCCGGTGTGCTGGTGCAGGGCGAGCTGCGCAAACGCTTTGAAAACGGCAGGATCCAGATGGATGTCAGTGGCGTGAAATCCGACCGCCACGAAGAAGACGGACGCGTGGAAGAAAACCGTTTGCGCGGCCACATCTTCGCGAACGGCTTGTTCGACATCGATGAAAAATGGCGCGCGGGTTTCAACGTGCAGCGCGCGTCCGATAAGGAATTCCTGCGCCTCTACGACATCACCAGCCAGGATGTGCTGGAAAGCCGCGCCTATGCCGAACGGTTTTCGGGCCGCGATTACACCAACATCTCGGCCTTCAATTTTCAGGACGTGCGCCTTGGCCTGCGCCCTGACCAGCCGGATGTGCTGCCCAGCCTTGAACACCGCAGCTATGGCGAACCGGATAAATTGTTCGGCGGACGCTGGACGGCGGGTCTTTCGACGCTTGAGCTGCGACGCTCGGGCGATGATCAGGATGTGCAGCGCGGGTCGGTCGATCTTGGCTGGGAACGCCGCGACGTATCGCGTCAGGGCTTCGTGACACGCGTCAGCCTGTCAGGTCGCGGCGATTTTTATGCGGTGCAGGACAGCGCCGCAGCGGTCCTCAACCCCGCGCTCGAGAGCAGCACGACCGATACCCGCGGCATGGCGGTTGCCAGTGCGGATGTTTCGTACCCGCTGGTTCACCGCGTTGAAAAGGCGCAGGTCGTGATCGAGCCGCAGATCGGCCTGAGCGCCAGCCCGCAGACCGATGACACGCCGCTGGAAATCCCGAACGAAGACAGCATCGACATCCAGCTTGATTCAAACAACCTGTTCTCCGGCAACCGCTTCCCCGGCATCGACCGCGTCGAAGATGGCGCGCGGGTGAATTACGGTTTGCGCGCGGGTCTGTATGGCGATAACGGTCGCTATGGCCGCGTGTTCCTCGGCCAGAGTTACCGGCTGGATGATGATGCGATTTTCCCCGCGGGTTCGGGGCTTGACGACAGGGCGTCCGATGTTGTCGGCCAGATCAACGCCAGCGTGTCAAAATACCTGAGCGGTGATTACCGCTTCCAGATGGACAACCGCAGCTTGGTCATTCACCGTCACGAATTCCAGGCGCATCTGGGCAATGACATGGTGAATGTGAACGGAAAATATATTTTCATTGACCCTACGGCGGGCACCGGCTTCACTGAATCCCGCCAGCAGGCGCTGCTGGACGGCACCTATAGCTTCCGCCCCAACTGGTGGCTGAATGCGGGCACGCTGGTCGATATGGGTGAAGAGCCCGGCCTGCGCAAGGCGGCCTTGGGCATCAATTACGCAGACGAATGTTTTTCATTCTCGCTGCAGGGCGCGCGCAGCCTGATAACGGAAGCATCAGGCCAAAACGGCACGGTGCTGATGTTGCGTGTGGGACTTAAAAATCTGGGCGAATTCAGTGCGCCCGGCATACGCCTGACAAAGGGTAGTGAAGAGGAGTGATAAAAATATGAATTTCATGTCACATGAATTCGGCGGCCGCCGGTCGCGCCGCAAAAATTCGCAACGCAACCGTCGCATCGGCATGGTGATCTTCATGATCGCGCTGCTGTGCGGCACCTGCTATTGGTGGGGTGGCGAAAAAGAACGCACCAGCCAGCTGGCCTTCAAGGAAAAGGCGACCAAGCTGACCGAAGAACGCGCGGGTCTGGACGAAGTCATCACCAAGCTGCATGCCGATGTGCAATCGACGCAGGTGCGTTACCAGCAGCTGGAGGAAAAATATAAACAGGAAGTGCCGCAGGGCGTATTCAAGCAGCTGACGGATCTTGTCAAAAAGCAGCTTGATTCAGGCATCAAGCCGGAACGCCTCGCCTTCCTGATCGATGCCGCGCGCCCGCCCAAAAACTGCACGGAACCCGTCGTGAAACGCTTCGTCGTGAAGACGCCCGTCTATAGCGGCCCGCAGGGCGCGGTTGCGTTCGGCAACGGCGTTGTGACGGTGGCGGGTGACGGTCAAGCCTCCGTCAACTCCTCCGGCCAGCCGGAGGCATGGTACGACCCGGGCAAAAAAGTGAAACTGACCTTCACTGAAATCGGCGGCAAGCGCACGGAAAAAGAAGGCCTGCTGCCTGTGCAGCATTCGCTGGTCGTGGGCAACAAGGAATACCGCTTCACAATCGCGGCGGGCGAGCGTTCATTCATGAGCGTGACATCCGACAGCTGCGATTATCCTTAAACAGCGTTTAAAAAATAACCGGAACCCTTTCACGTGAAGCCTGTTGGTTTGCCGCGCGAGGATAAAGAGATTTTCTGCACGACAGAAAATCCTTTTGTCCTCGGCGGTTAAGCAGCTTTGGAATCAGTAATTTTCAAGGCCGTTTGCTTTAAACAAAGCACAACACAACGTATGAAGGATAATTACGCATGAAAAACGAACAATCGCAAAACCCCTCGAAATCCTCCTCGTCATCCGCTTCGGGCCGCGACAGCAGCATTGAGAAAAAATCCACCTCGAAAGTCGGCGCGGATGAATTCGACATGGAAACGAAACATCCCTCGTCGCGCGATGGCGAAGTGCTCTCCGGCGGCGGCGACAAGGACTCCGGTTCCTGCTCGACCAGCGGCAACGGTTGCGGCACCAAGCAGTAACGTTTCTGAAGGACGCGTTTTAAACGCGATCTAAAGAAAAGATAAGGCCGGGGGCGCAATGCTTCCCGGCCTTTTTCTTTTTTTACGACGTTAAATCATTGAAAATAAAAGGAATTATTTTGGGAACGCTACGGGATGCGGTGTGTTGGTTATTTGAAGAGGCAAGGGCGTTTAAAGCCGGTCTTTCAAAATGTTCTTGTCTCTTCACCTCGAAATTTATAACCAACGAACAGGAGACGTAGCATGACAGAGATAAAAGAAAATACGCCGGCTCCCCGCAGCGGTTATCCGCAAATGCGTTGGGAAGGCGAAGGCGGCCCGCCCGCACCCGAAGATGATGCAAAACTGGCCAAAGAAGAAACAACGGCAGCGCTTAAAGCAAAGCCTGACAGTTCCAAAAAAGGCGATTGCTGCTGCAAGCAGTAACAAGAGCTTCCAAGGGGAAACGGCTTTTGCAGTATTCCCTACGAAGGGAAAGCCCACAGAATTTCTGTGGGCTTTCTTTTTGCGCCTAATGTTTCGGTGACAGGATTTCCATGATTGTATCGGGGTTGTCGGAGAATACGGTATCAACGCCCCAGCGGATCAGTTCCTTGGCCTTCATCTGGTCGTTGATGGTATAGGCGAGGATGGGCTTTTGCAGCTCCATATATTCCTCCACCTGATCGCGCGTGACGGTGTTGCCGTTGATGTTGATGGTCGCGGCCTCCAGGTATTCGGCCAGCTGGCGCCAGTTGTCCATGTGTTCGTCCATCAGGAAACCGCGCGGCCATTCCCCCATCATGTCCATCGCTGTTTCCAAACTCACATGCTGGAAGCTGGAGACGAGGGGCGGGGGCAGATCATCGGGCCAGATGCGCGTCGCCACATCCAGCATCACTTCGGCGGTTTCTTTCTCGCGGCCGGGGCAGGGCTTGATTTCAAGGTTCACGCCCATGCCGCGCTCCAGCACCGTGTTCAGCAATTCCTCCAGCGTCGGGATTTTTTCGCCCAAAAAGCTTTCGCCGTACCAAGACCCGGCATCCATCTCCCGCAGTTCCGCCAGCGTGAAATCCTTCACAAGGCCGTCGACGCCCGTGCAGCGCAGCAGTTCCTCGTCGTGGAAAATGATCGCCTCGCTGTCTTTCGACAGCTTCACATCCACCTCCACCCATTCGCAGCCAAGGTCGGCGGCGGCATGGACGGATGACAGCGTGTTTTCCGGCGCATAAGCCTTCGCGCCACGATGGCCGATCACGCGGGGGATGACGAGGGAGGTCATGGTTTCTTGCTCCTTTTAATTCTTAAGAAATATACAACAAATTGTTGTCGCGCGTCACCCCCTCGCATAAGGCTGCAGCAGCCCCCTCTCCCGCAAGGGCGGAGAGGGGATTTAGAAAAGATAAAGGGCGCCAGCCGAAGCTGACGCCCTTTATCTTTTAGCGGCAGATGCGTCTTACGACGCTTCGCGCTGCTGTGCGGGCTGAATGTCCTCGCCGGTCTTCTGGTCAATGGCTTTCATCGACAGCTTGATCTTGCCTTTTTCCATGCCGATGCATTTCACTTTCACTTTGTCGCCTTCCTTGACGACTTCGTCCACCGTTTTCACGCGGCGGGCAGCGAGTTCGGAGATATGCACGAGGCCGTCCGTTTTCGGCATGATGTTCACGAAAGCGCCGAATTCGACAACCTTCACGACAGTGCCGTCATAGACGCGGCCGACTTCTGCTTCAGCCGTGATGCCCTTGATCCATTCGAGCGCTTTCTGGATCGCTTCGGAGCCGACAGCCGCGACCTTGATCGTGCCATCGTCTTCGATATCGATCTTGGTGCCGGTTTTTTCGGTGATCTCGCGGATGACCGAACCGCCGGAGCCGATGACTTCGCGGATTTTCTCTTTCGGGATCTTGATGGTGACGATCTGCGGGGCGTTCTGGTTGAGCGTTTCGCGCGCGCCCGTCAGTGCCTTCGCCATTTCGCCCAGGATGTGCAGGCGGCCTTGTTGTGCCTGCGCGAGAGCGATCTTCATGATCTCTTCCGTGATGGACGTGATCTTGATGTCCATCTGCAGGGCGGTGATGCCGTTCGCGGTACCCGCCACCTTGAAATCCATGTCGCCGAGATGGTCTTCGTCGCCGAGGATGTCGGACAGGACAGCGAATTTCGAGCCTTCCTTGATCAGGCCCATCGCGATACCGGCGACAGGACGGGTCAGGGGAACGCCCGCATCCATCAGGGAAAGAGCCGCACCGCAAACGGACGCCATCGAGGACGAGCCGTTCGATTCAGTGACTTCCGACACGACGCGGATCGTGTAGGGGAATTTTTCTTTCTCCGGCAGCATGGGGCGGATCGCGCGCCATGCCAGTTTGCCGTGGCCGATTTCGCGGCGGCCGGCACCCGACATGCGCCCAGCTTCACCCACCGAGTAGGGAGGGAAGTTGTAATGCAGCATGAAGGTTTCATGGGATTCGCCATGCAACCCGTCAACCAGCTGTTCGTCGTCGCCGGTGCCGAGCGTGGTGACAACCACAGCCTGCGTTTCGCCGCGGGTGAACAATGCCGAACCGTGGACGCGGGGCAGGAAGCCTGCTTCCGAAACGATGGCGCGGACGGTTTTCGTGTCGCGGCCGTCGATGCGGTTGCCGGTATCCAGGATGCCGTTGCGCACGATGTCGGCTTCGACATGCTTGCACATGGCTTCGATAAGGGCGGAGTTGATCGGGCCGGACTTGTCGTCTTTCGGCACGAGGGCTTCAACGGCCTTGTCGCGGGCTGCGTCGAGTTTCGCGACGCGTTCCTGCTTCACGCGGGTCGAGTAAGCGGCCTTGAAGTCTTCGCCGACGAGGTCGTGCACTTTTTTCTCGAGCGCATCTGCGTCATAGCCTTTTTCGGGAAGGATCCACGCGTCTTTCGCGCAAGCCTCGGCCAGTTCGATCTGCATGTCGATGACGGGCTGGAAGCCTTTCCAGCCGAACATGACAGCTTCGAGCATTTTCGCTTCGTCCAGTTCGTGCGCTTCGGATTCAACCATCAGCACGCCTTCGCGGGTGCCGGCGACGATCAGGTCGAGTTTCGATGTCTTCATTTCGTCGATGGTCGGGTTCAGCACCAGTTCGCCGTTGATCAGGCCGACGCGCGCGGCGCCGACGGGGCCCATGAAGGGGACGCCCGAAATGGTCAGGGCAGCGGAAGCGGCGCAAAGTGCGGAGATGTCGCTTTCATGCTGCTGGTCATACGACAGGACGGTCGCGATGATCTGCGTCTCGTTCAGGAAGCCCTTGGGGAACAGCGGGCGGATGGGGCGGTCGATCAGGCGCGAGATCAGGGTGTCGCGTTCCGTCGGACGGCCTTCGCGCTTGAAGAAGCCGCCGGGGATCTTGCCGGCTGCGAAGTATTTTTCCTGGTAATGCACGGACAGGGGGAAGAAATCCTGGCCTGCTTTTGCGGTTTTCGCGGCAACTGCCGTCACCAGAACGGTCGTGTCGCCATAGGTCACGAGGACTGCGCCATCGGCCTGACGGGCAATGCGGCCCGTTTCGAAGGACAGTTTCTTGCCTGCCCAGTTAATTTCTTTTTTCGTGATATTAAACATTCGTCTTTCCTTTTCCATTCGCCCCTTGCCAATAAGGATTGCTAAAAGGGGCTTTTACTTACTTTTTCACCTTATTTTCGATTGAATAAATCGCATTAATGCCGAAGAAAGTCAAAGCGAAATAGACGGTATATGTAAATTAAAAGACGCTATCCGCACAAAACGCTGAAAATTGCGTTCAAACAGCGATTTCTTCGATAAACTTGCTGCTGACGGCCACCCGCAAATCACGGAAACCTCTTCATGAAATACACCCCAGCCCTCGATGGCATCCGCGCCTTCGCCGTGCTGCTGGTGATGCTGTTCCATACGGGCGTGCCGTTTATGGGGTCAGGCTATCTGGGGGTGGATGTCTTTTTCGTTTTGTCCGGTTTTATCATCACCACATTGCTGATGAAGGAACATGCCGAAACGGGCCATATCAACCTGCCGTTCTTTTACCTGCGGCGCATCTGCCGCCTGTATCCGGCGTTGCTGCTGCTGTTGCTGCTGGTGCTGATCGGGTTCTGGGCATTGCTGGGCATTCCGCCGACAGCGGCGCAGAATTACTACCGCCATGCGGGCATCGCCGCGCTGTACCTGACCGATGTTGCGCTGCTGCTCGACTGGATGCCGAAAACATCCATCATCATGCATACTTGGTCGATTGCGATCGAGGAGCATTATTACATCATCTGGCCCTTCGTTTTGCTGCTGTTGTGTCGCAGCGCGAAAAAGAAACATCTGGCGAAGATACTGGGCGGGCTGTTCCTGCTGTCGCTGGCGTGGAAGGCGATTGGCTGCGTCTATTTCAAGGATTCCCTGTACCTGCGCTTCGATTACCGCATCAGCGGGCTGATCCTCGGCGGGTTCGTGGCCGCGTTTTTGCAGGGCGGGGGGAAGCTGCCGGATTATAAAATCCCGCTCGCTGTATTCTTCGGGCTGTTCCTGCTGTGCCTGTGGACGGCGGTGCCGCGCATATCATGGTCATTCGCGCTGGGCGTGACGGTCACGGAAATTTTCACGGCGTTGCTGATCTATGCGGTGATGACCGACCATGCGAACGCGGTGGTGAAATTGCTGGGCAGCCGCGTGCCTGCCTATCTGGGGCGCATATCCTATGGCATCTATCTTTATCATTACCCGATTGCCGCTTATACGATTGTCGGGCGCGACTGGACGGTGACGCTGCCCGTCACGATTGTGCTGACGCTGATTGTGGCAAGCCTGTCGTATTTCCTGATCGAACGCCCCGCGCTGGAATTTGCGAAGCGGTATAAAACGAAGTACCGCAAGCCCGTCACGGCCAAGTGATTTCCGGTTGTTATTAAAGGCGAATTTCGCTAGTAAAAACCCTGCCAGATAGCGGTTGTCAAACACCCGTCCGGCATATACCATAACTTTACAACATTGGAAAAAAGGCCTGAAAATGAATTACCTCGTGCTGCTCCGCCATGGCGAAAGCGAATGGAACAAGGAAAACAAATTCACCGGTTTCACCGATGTTGACCTGAGCGCAACCGGCATCGAGGAAGCAAAATCCGCCGGACAGTCGCTGAAGAACATCAAGTTCGATGCGGTGTTCACGTCCACCCTGAAACGCGCCTACAACACCGCATCGCTCGCCATGACCGAAGCAGGGCAGCAGCATGATTTCATCAAGGACGACGACCTGCGCGAGCGCGACTACGGCGACCTGACCGGCCTGAACAAGGACGAGATGCGCAAAAAATTCGGCGAGGAGCAGGTGCATATCTGGCGCCGTTCCTACGACGTGCAGCCGCCCAACGGCGAAAGCCTGAAGGATGTGGTTGACCGCGTCCGCCCGTATTACAAGGCGCATATCGAACCGCTGCTGAAAGAAGGCAAGAACGTGCTGGTGGCCGCACACGGCAACACGCTGCGCGCCATGCTCATCATCCTCGAGGAAAACACGCCAGAAAACATCAACAGCGCGGAAATCCCGACCGGCGTGCCGCTGGTGTTCGAAATGGACAAGGCGCAAAAACAGAAGAATTACTTCATCAAGAAAGCAGCGAATGGCTAACAAAGGCACTCTCGTCATCCTCCGCCACGGACAGACCGATTACAACGTCCAGCACCTCATGACCGGCCAGCGCGATATCCCGCTGAACGCCACGGGTGAAGAACAGGCGAAGGAAGCAGGGCGCGTCATCTGCGTGTTCCAATTCGACAAGGCCTATGCCTCCAACCTTGGCCGCGCGTTCAACACGGCGGCGCTCGCGCTGGAATCTGCGGGCAACCAGACGCATCTGCTGAAAGACGGCGCCTATGACATCGAAAAACGCGCCGAAATCGCCGAGCTGCATACCGGCGATTTCACCGGCCGCAACCACAAGACCGATCCCGAAATCGTGAATTTCGGCCGCCGTTTCGATACGCCGCTGCCGGGTGGCGAAAGCGACCAGCAGGTCGTTGAGCGCGTGCAGAAATTTTTTGATGCCGAAGTGCAACCGCGTCTCGCGCGCGGTGAAACGGTCTTGGTCGTTTCGCATTCCGGCATCATGCGCGCCTTTGATATCGTCCTTGGTTTTCAGGAACAGCCGCAGCCCGACAACGCAGGCTGGACAAAAAAGGCTCGCGTGCCGAACGCAACGCCGACTGTTGCCGAATACGAAGACGGCAAACTGGTCCGCCATTACCGGCTCGACAACCCCAAGGAACTCGAAGCCGCCAACCAGAACAAACCGCCGAAGCCGCCAAAACTGGGCGGCTCTGCCATTTAATTCATTAATATCAAAGTCTTAAAATTATTGTTTTCCGTATTCCATTATGCGGGAAAACCTGTTATATTGCCCATAATCAAGAAAAAGACTAAGGCACAGACAATGACGATCAAGGGCAAACTCGTGCTGATCCGGCACGGGCAGACTACCTACAATGAACAGCATTTGATGACCGGACAGGCGGATGCACCGCTGACGCCGCTCGGCGAGGAACAGGCGCGTGAAGCGGGCTTGTGCCTGGGCGCGCTTGCGTTCGACAAAGTGTATTCATCGACACTCAGCCGCGCGTTCAATACCGCCGTGCTGGCGCTCGAAACATCGGCAAACAACGCGCACCTGAACAAGGACGGCGTCTGGGACATCGAACAAAGCCCCGTCATCATGGAAAGCCATGCCGGCGATTTCGAAGGCATGCATATGGATGACCCGCGCATTACGGGTTATTTGCGCAGCTATATCACGCCGCTGCCGAATGGCGAAAGCGACTGGCAGGTGGTACAGCGCGTCGAGAAATTTTACCGCAACGAAATCCTGCCGCGCATCGAGCGTGGCGAAACCGTGATGGTCGCGGCCCATGCGGGAATCGTGCATGCGTTCGACGTCGTGATGGGCCTCGAAATTCCCGATCCGAAAAAAGGAATCTGGGGTTCGGGCCATCGCATCGCGAATGCGACGCCGATTATCTTTGAATACGAAAACGGCATCATGACCGACCATCACCAGCTGGAAAATACCAAGGTTCCAGCCGCTATCCAGCCGCCGAAATCGGGTATTTCCAAACCAAAACCATAGGGTTATATTGTCCTGAACCAATCAAAAAGGCTTCAGGCATGACCAAGACCAAAGGCACGCTCGTCCTGTTCCGCCACGGACAGACGGAATACAACAAGCTTCATTACATGACCGGCCTGCGCGATATCGCGCTCACGCCAATGGGCGAAGACCAGGCGCGCGAAGCGGGCAGCCGCATCGAGGGTTTCGTGTTCGACAAGGCGTATAGCTCCACGTTGGGCCGCGCGTTCAACACTGCCGCAATCGCGCTCGAAAATTCCGGCAGCAACGACCACCTGAAAAATCCCGACGGCACATGGAACATCGAAAAGCGCCCCGAAATCGTCGAGGGTGACTCCGGCGATTTCACCGGACGCGACAAGCTGACCGATCCCGAAATTCTGGCCTATCCGCGCAAATACGACCTCGCGCTGCCGAACGGCGAAAGCGATGAACAGATGGTCGCACGCACCAAGAAATTCTATGACGAAGAAATCGTGCCGCGCCTCGAACGCGGTGAAACGGTTCTGGTATCGTCGCATTCCGGCATCATGATCGCGTTCGAAATCGCCATCGGCACGCGCCCCGTGCCGGAAACCGATATCTGGTCGAACCGTCAGGGCGTGCCGAACGCAACGCCGGTCGTGTATGAATACGAAGACGGCAAGCTGGTGAATCATTATCAGGTCGCGCCCGCGCCGCCGAAACCCGCAAAGCAGGGGCCGAAAGTTTGAAACATATCCTTTTCGTGCTCGCGTTCGTGATGGCCTGCGCCATGCCCGCGCGGGCGGATGATGAAACGATTGCGCGCAATTCGTTTGTCGGCGATCAGGAAATCGCGCTGCCGAATTTATTGGGCTTCGAGGAACGCTACGGCAAAAACCCGGAATTCGACAAGCTGGTGAAGCAGTTCGTGCCGCCGGAAAACCGCCTGCTGGCGGTGTACCTGTCGTTCAAAGACCTGAAGGCCATGGAGCAAAATCCCGGTTCCGGCATCAAACGCTATATCCTTGTGCAAACCACGAAATCCGACGTGACGATCAAGGACCAGAAAGATTTCGACATCTTCAAGGAAGCGATCATCCGCGAAACGGGCGGCGTTCTGAAGGCCGATGCCGCCGCGCAGGAGATGCTCGACAGTATCAATAACGGCAACGGCGCAAAGATCAGCATCGGCGAATCCAAAAGCTTCGGCGCGTTCATGAACCTTGATAACGCCATCGGCATTTCGATGCTCGCCAATATCGGCATGAAAACGCCGGACGGCCAGCAGGTCGATATTCCGATCGCCATTTCCATGTCGGCGCTGAATGTGAAAAACAAGGCGCTGATCTACAGCGTCTATTCGCAATACACCGGCGCGGACGACAACGAATTCGTCAAGGAAAGCGCAAAGGAATATGCGCGACTGACGCTGGCGGCGAACGGCGGCAGCGTGCCCGCCACCATCGCGGACGCCGAAGCCGATGCCAGCGGCGAAATGGATTTCCTTTTGAACCTGTCGCTGGTCGCGGCGCTGGGCATCGGCCTTATTATTATCGGCGTGGCGCTGGCGCCCGCCATCAAAAAATCGTTGAGCAACAGGGATACATCGGTATGAAGACGTTGAAATTCCCCGGCGCGTTTGCGCCAAAACTGATTGTGCTGGCGGCAGCTATGCTGGTTTCCGCCTGTGCCGAAAAAGAAGTGTCGATGGCACCGCCGCCGCGCACGGCATACCAGAGTATCGTCATCAACACACCCGGCGTGACCGGTGCGAATTGCGTGATGCAGGGCGGGCTGAACACCTATTCGGTGAAGGCGCCCGGCGCCGTGATGGTGCGCCGCGCCCCCGATACCATGAGCATTGCCTGCTTCAAGGGCGACCATATGACCGGCCGCAACACCGTGCGCCCCAGCTTCGCCCCCAGCGAAGCGGCGGAAGTGCGCGGCACGCAAACATCTTGCGTCAGCTGCGCTTATCCAAACACGGTCACGGTCGCGATGTCGCTGAACGGCAGTGCGATGAACGTGCCCGTCACGATCTGGCCGCAATAATTTATTCTCAGGGTTTCGGCTGCGCCGGTTACAGTTTCGGCTGGGCCGGTTACAATTTCGGCTGCGCCGGTGTCGCCTTTGGCGGACTTGGCGGGTTTGCGCCGTGGATGAGCGTTTCGATGCGCAATACAGCATCGTCGCATTTCTGCGCCAGCTGTTTCTCTTCGGTTTCCGCGCGGCAGATCATGCCGGTGAATTTTTTCACAGGGTCGAGCGTTTCCTGCAGGAACGCGGCATCGGCTTTGGCACCTGCGCGGCGCGAGGCGATCAGGCTTTCCTCCATCTCCGTCGCCATCACCTCGAACATGCGGTAGCTGGAGGCGAGGATCACGGAACGCGCGCCGGAATCTAGTTCCTTGTAAAATGTTTCGATGGGTTCGCCGCGCATCGTCATGCCGCCGATATCGAAAACGGATTGGATGATTTCTGTCACGCGGAGCGGCAGTGTCGCCTGTGCCAGTAAAACCTGGCCCGTGTCGCTCGCCATCGGCACCAGCAATCCGGCGGCGATCGCATCGGGGTCTTTCGACAGGCTTTCGGCGGCGATGATCTGCGCGATGCGCACGCCGCGGTCGGTGAAATTATTGTCGGTATCGAGGCGGGTCAGCTCGTTGAAGGCCTGTTCGATAACAGGGTGCTGCGGCAGTTTCGTGTCTGCGAATCTCATGGCTTTTGCCTTCAAGTTCTTGGTGTTGAATGATGGTAGGAAGCATGGCTCCCCAAGTCAATGCATCCGCGCCTGAATTCGGGGCGGGGATTAGGGCAGCATACCAACCGCTTGCATGATTTTAATTGCGTTTTCCGCATCTATATGTTACGGTAATAGATGATGGGTTATTGAACATTGTGAATTGAAACGAACAAAATCCACGGCATTCCCCGCCGCGCGATAAAGCCCCCGCCATTTCCGCTTCGTTGACTAAACCCCCGCAGAGGCTTAATTTGTGCGCTGCATCAGGGAGAATATCATGCGCCTCAAAGACAAAACCGCCGTCGTCACCGGCGCTGCCAGCGGCCTCGGCCTCGAAATCGCCCGCACGTATTTGCGCGAAGGCGCGAAGGTTGCGCTGGCCGACCTCAACCACGCCGCCGCAGATGCTGCCGCGAAACAGCTCGACCCCACGGGCAAGCGCGCCATCGGCATCGCCATGGATGTGACCAGCGAAGAACAGGTGGATGCCGGCATCGACCGCGCCGCGCAGGAACTCGGCGGCATCGATATTTTGGTCAGCAATGCGGGCATCCAGATCGTGGCGCCCATTGAAGAATTCGACTACGCGAAATGGAAACTGCTGATGGCGGTGCATGTCGACGGCGCGTTCCTCACCACCCGCGCCGCGCTGCGCCATATGTACAAACAGGGCAGGGGCGGCAGCATCGTGCTGATGGGCTCCGCCCATTCCAAGACCGCATCGCTGCTGAAAGCGCCCTATGTGACGGCCAAGCACGCGCTGATCGGCTTCGGCAAGGTCGTGGCGAAGGAGGGCGCGAAGCATAACGTGCGCTGCAACGTCATCTGCCCCGGCTTCGTCCGCACCCCGCTGGTTGAAAAACAAATCCCCGAACAGGCGCAGGCGCTCGGCATCACCGAAGACGAAGTGATCAAGAAAATCATGCTGAAAGACACCGTCGACGGCGAATTCACGACCCTGCAGGACGTCGCCGACGTCGCCCTGTTTTTTGCCGAATTCAAAACCAACGCGCTGACCGGCCAGTCGCTGCTGGTCAGCCATGGATGGGTGATGGAGTGATCATTAGGCCTTTTGCGAAAAAAGGAAAAGCCGCTGAGTTATCAGCGGCTTTTCCTTTGTATCTGAAATCTAAAATTAGCGACGCAGGCCGAGGCTGTCGATCAGCTTTTCGTAGCCTTTGGAGTCAACTTTTTTCAGGTAGTTGAGGTGGCGGCGGCGTTTGGACACCATCAGCAGCAGACCGCGGCGCGAACCCATGTCTTTTTTGTGGGTCTTCATGTGTTCGGTCAGTTGGCTGATGCGCGTGGTCAAGAGGGCAACTTGCACTTCCGCGGAACCGGTGTCCTTGGGGGTGGTTGCGTATTTCTTGATCGTTTCCGACTTCGTGCTCTTTGTCAGCGACATCGTATACTCCTTTAAAATTAAAGGTTAAAGACTTTGACCGGATGAAGCTCTATCCCATTCTTCTCAAGAAGGGCGAGGGGCTTGTTGTCCCCAACGGCCAGAACCAAAGTGGTTGTCTCGTCGATACCTGCAACCGTGAGGCGCTCGATATCCTGCCGCGACAAAAACTTCAGGGTCTGGCCCTGCTTAATACGGCTGATCTCCAATCCTGTCATGGCTAGTGCCGGGATGTCGTCCAGCACAGTCTCCACAGGCATCAGAACCTGATCAGGAGCGGCAGATTGCATTATTTTCTCGAATTCGTCCAGAGAAATCGAGTTTTCTTCCGTAAAACCGCCAACGGCGGTGCGGCGAAGCAGGGAAACATGGCCGAAACAGCCCAGAATTTGCCCCATATCGCGGGCGATGGAGCGCACATAGGTGCCTTTTCCGCAGTTCAGCTCGAATTCCGCGTCATTTTCGGTCGTTTTGACCAGCTTAAAGTCGTAAACGACCACATTTCGTGGCTGTATATCGACTTTTTCGCCTTCGCGGGCCAGATCATAGGCCCTTTCGCCGTCAATCTTGATGGCGGAGAACTGGGGCGGGGTCTGGGATATCGTGCCGATGAAGCGGGGGATCAGGCCAACGATCTCTGCTTCCGTCGGGCGCTTGTCGGAGCTTTCGGTGACCGCGCCTTCGCAGTCGTCGGTCGTGCGTGCCTCGCCCCATTTTACGGTAAATTTGTAGATCTTGTCGCTGTCCTGCACAAAGGGGATGGTCTTGGTGGCCTCGCCCAACGCAATCGGCAGGATGCCGGTCGCGAGCGGATCGAGCGTGCCCGCATGGCCCAGTTTCTGCGCCTGCGTCAACCGCCGCACCCGCCCAATCGCCTGCGTCGACGTCATCCCCAGCGGCTTGTCGAGGTTGAGCCAGCCGTGGATGGGCGTGCCTTTTTTGTTTCTAGCCATCTGAAATCTCCGCAGCGCTTTCCCCTCTCCTGCCCTTGCGGGAGAGGGCCAGGGTGAGGGTGTGTGTTACACCGTCGATATTCGTCAGGACATCGTTGTTCCAGAAACGCAGGACTTCATATCCCTTGGCGCGCAAATATTCCGTGCGCACCGCGTCCTGCTGGTTTGCACAGTGTTGGCCGCCATCAATCTCGATAATGAGTTTCAGGGCGGGGCAGGCGAAATCCGCGACATAGTTGCCGACCGGATGCTGGCGGCGGAATTTGTAATTTGCAAAGCGGCGGTCTTTGAGGAGATGCCAGATTACTTTTTCGCAGTCGGTCTGGTCATGGCGGAGGCGGCGGGCTTTGATTGTGCCTTTGCGGCGCGCGGTGGCCCAAGACTCACCCTCACCCCGGCCCTCTCCCGCGAGAGCGGGAGAGGGGGCAGTAGCGGCCCCCGAATTATCTTTCATCTTCTTCGTCGTTTTCTTGCTCTTCTTCATCATCCCGCACCGGGGCGTGGATGTCTTTCTGGACGCGGTCCTGGCGGAGGATGCCTTCGATGTGGGCGGCGTTCTGGAAGCTGTGGTCGAAGCGGAACGACACCTTGGGCGCGTAGCGCAGGTCAAGCTCCGGCCCGATTTCGGAGCGGAAGTAACCGGCGGCGCGGTTGAGCGCGTGGACGATCTCGTCCGCGTTCTTGCCGCCGAGCGGCATGACATAGGCGGTCGCATGTTTCAGGTCAGGGCCGATTTCGACGGCAGTCACGGTGATCAGGCTCGCCTGGCTCAACACAGGGTCGTGCAGCTCGCCACGGCGCAGGACAGCCGACAGGATATGGCGGATGCGTTCTGCAACGCGCAGCTGGCGCTGGCCGGGTTCGGCGCGGGATGTGGGCGTACGGCGCTTCATCGTCAACCCTTACGCCGTGCCTTCCAGCGTACGCGCGGAGCTTTCGATCTCGAAAGCCTCGATCACGTCGCCGTCCTTGATGTCGTCATAGCTTTCGAACGCCATACCGCATTCATAGCCCTTCTGCACTTCGCGGACTTCGTCCTTGAAGCGGCGCAGGGTTTTCAGTGTGCCGGTATGGATGACCACGTTGTCGCGCAGCAGACGTACTTTCGCGCCGCGCTTGACAAGGCCTTCGGTGACGAAGCAGCCGGCGATCTTGCCGGTCTTGCTGACTTCGAACACTTTGCGGATTTCCGCGTAGCCGATGAACTTTTCCTTCATCTCGGGCGAGAGCAGGCCGGAGAGCAGCTGTTTTACTTCGTCGATCACTTCGTAGATGATCGAGTAGTAGCGGATTTCGACGCCATCGCGTTTCGCAAGGTCGCGTGCCTGCGGGTTCGCGCGGACGTTGAAGCCGATGATCAGCGCGCCGGAAGCGTTCGCAAGCGTGATGTCGGATTCGGTGATCGCGCCGACGCCGGAATGCAGCACCTGCACTTTCACTTCCTTGTTTTCTTCGGTCACTTTGTTCAAAGCGCCCGCGATCGCCTCGATCGAGCCGTGCACGTCGCCCTTGATGATGACGTTCAGCATCTTGGCGGAACCCGCCTGGATGTCGGTGATCATCTGGTCGATGCCGCGGCCTTTGCCTTTTGCGGCGGCAAGGGCGCGTTTTTTACGGAGACGGAATTCGGCGACTTCGCGTGCCTTCGCTTCGTCGGCGACGACGGAGAAATCATCGCCCGCTTCGGGCGTGCCGGTCAGGCCCTGCACTTCCACGGGCTGGCCGGGGAGGGCGGTCTTGATCAGCGTGCCGCGGTCGTCATGCAGGGTTTTGACGCGGCCCCATTCGGTGCCAGAGACGAAGATGTCGCCCTGTTTCAGCGTGCCGGACTGGACGAGGACGGTTGCAACCGAACCCTTGCCCTGTTCGACGCGCGATTCAATGACCGCGCCATGTGCGGTGCGGTTCGGGTTGGCGCGCAGGTGCAGGACTTCGGCCTGCAGCAGGATCGCCTCTTCGAGTGATTCAAGGTTCTTGCGGGTTTTCGCGGAAACTTCGACCGACTGGCTGTCGCCGCCCATGCTCTCGGTCACGACTTCATATTGAAGCAGTTCCTGACGCACTTTGTTGGGGTTCGCGGTCGGCAGGTCGCATTTGTTGATCGCGATGATCATCGGCTTTCCGGCGGCCTTCGCGTGGCTGATCGCCTCGACCGTCTGGGGCATGACCGAGTCATCGGCTGCGACAACCAGAATGACGATGTCTGTCACGTCGGCGCCGCGCGCGCGCATTTCGGTGAAGGCCGCGTGGCCGGGAGTGTCGATGAAGGTGATTTTCTTGCCGGCCTTCGTGGTGATCTGGTACGCGCCGATGTGCTGCGTGATGCCGCCTGCTTCGCCCGACACGACGTCGGTTGCGCGGATGGCGTCGAGCAGCGAAGTTTTGCCGTGGTCGACGTGGCCCATGATGGTCACGACGGGCGGGCGGCCAAGGAGGTCGCTCTCGCTGTCTTCAACGCGGATGCCGGTTTCGACATCGGATTCAGACACGCGTTTGATGGTGTGGCCGAATTCATGGACGATCAATTCGGCGGTGTCCTGGTCGACGGGCTGGTTGCCTGTCGCCATGATGCCAAGACCCATGAGTTTCTTGACGACGTCGCCAAGGCGTTCCGACATGCGGTTCGCCAGTTCCTGCACGGTGATGACTTCCGGCACGATGACTTCGCGGTATTGCTTGGTCTGGGGCTGTTCCGCCATCATCTTGGCGCGCATACGGGCGCGGGCGCGCTGTTGCGCTGCCATCGAGGGGCTCTTGGAATCGCGGTCTTCAAAGCCGTCATTGAGGACCTGGCTGACGGTCATCTTGCCGCCGCCACGCTTGCGCTGCTGCTGCGCGCCGAAACGGCCGGCACCGCGCTTGCGGTTGATTTCATCGACGACCGAAGCGGGTGCCGCATCGGGGCCGAATTCCTTGCGGCCTGCGGGCATGCCGCGGCGGTCTTCATCCGGCGCGTTGGGGGCGACGGGTGCGCCCACGCGCGGATTGTTGATGGCGTTCGCGCTGCGGGTTGCATCGCGGCGTTTGCGTTCGGCATCTTCCGCTTGGTTCAGCTGGCGGAGTTTTGCGGTTTCCTGTTCGCGCGCGCGGTCGGCGGCGGACATGGTGTCAACGGGTGCTGTTGCCGCTGCGGGTGCTTCTTCCTCGACCGGCTGGTTCTTGATGACCAGTTTCTGGTATTGGGGAGTGGCAGTATCGCGGGGGCTTGCCTGCGCCAGCGCAAGTGCGCGTTTGCGTGCTTCGGCCTCCGCCGTGGTCAGGTGGATGTCACCATTGGCTTTTTCCTCGGCCTGACGCGCGGCTTCGGCCTGCGCCCCGCGTTTTTTCTTCACCTCGACGGCGACAGGCTTTGCGCTGCGGCCCATGGCCATGTTCTGGCGCGGCGCAGCACCCACAGGAGCCTTGAGGCTCAGGGTGCCTTTGCCGGATAGGGTCAGCTTTTTCGGTTCTTTTTCGTTGTCAGCCATTTTGGTGTCTTCAGCTTTCTTGAGGTTTCATACCTTGAATCAATTAGTCATGCATCAGCCATTATCCAGCCACTGCTTGCTGTTCCTCGGGGAACCAGCTTGCACGCGCCGCCATGATGATGTTGTTTGCCTGGCTTTCGGTGAGCGCATCGTTGCCCACCATTTCGCGCAGTTCGTCGCCGGCGAGGTCGCCCAGGTCGTCGAGCGTCTTCACGCCTTTTTCGGCAAGCGCGATGATCATGTCCTGCGACAGGCCTTTCACTTTCGCGAGGTCGGCCTTCACGCCCAGTTCGATGCATTTCTTGTCGAACTCGGCGGTTTTTGCATCGAGGAAGCTGGCCGCGCGGTTTTTCAATTCGGTCGCGACGTCTGCATCGAAGCCCTGAATGCGGGCCATTTCGTCAACGGAGGTGTCGACGATGTCCTGAATGGAGGTAAAGCCTTCGACCACCAGCAGGTGCGCGATGACTTCATCAACATCGAGGCCTTCGATGAACAGGGCGGAGCGCGTGCGGAATTCGGTCTGGCGGCGTTCGGTTTCTTCTGCTTCGGTCATGATGTCGATGTTCCAGCCGGAAAGTTGTGTTGCAAGGCGCACGTTCTGGCCACGGCGGCCGATGGCGAGCGAGAGCTGTTCATCGGGAACAACCACGTCGAGGCGGTGCGTGTCCTGATCAAGGACGACCTTGGTGACTTCAGCGGGCGCAAGGGCGTTGACCACGAAGGTCGCAACGTCGTTCGTCCACGGAATAATGTCGATTTTTTCGCCCTGCAATTCGCCGACGACAGCCTGCACGCGCGAGCCGCGCATACCGACGCAAGCGCCGACGGGGTCGATGGACGAGTCGCGGGAGATAACCGCGATTTTCGCGCGCGAACCGGGATCGCGGGCAACCGCCTTGATCTCGATGACGCCGTCATAAATTTCCGGCACTTCCTGCTTGAACAGTTTGGCGAGGAAGTCGGGGTGAACGCGCGACAGGAAAATTTGCGGGCCGCGCTGTTCGCGGCGCACATCGAAAATGTAGGCGCGGACGCGGTCGCCGTTTTTGAAATGTTCGCGGGGCAGCGCGTCCTGACGGCGCAGGTAGCCTTCGCCACGACCGAGGTCGACGGTGATGTTGCCGTATTCGACGCGCTTGACGACGCCGGAAACGATTTCGCCCGTGCGTTCCTTGTATTCTTCGAACATGCGGTCGCGTTCTGCGTCGCGCACTTTCTGGAAGATGACCTGTTTTGCGGTCTGGGCGGCGATGCGGCCGAAATCGAGCGGCGGCAGTTTATCGACGAGGAACTCGCCGACGACAGCGTCAGCCTTGATTTTCTTGGCGGGCTTCAGGAGGATCTGGCGCGCTTCGGCTTCCGGGATTTCCTCGTTGAAGGCTTCCACGACTTCGCGGTAGCGGAAAAGCTCGATCTCGCCGGTTTTGCGGTCGATGGTCGCGCGGATATCATGGTCGTAACCGTATTTGGAACGGCCAGCCTTCTGGATCGCTTCTTCCATGGCCTGGATCACGATTTCACGGTCGATGCTTTTTTCACGGGCGACGGCATCTGCGACTTGGAGCATTTCTTGCATGGCGGTTTTCCTTGTTATCCCTTTTTCTGCTGCTGCGCTGCTTTGAGAAGTTCGTCCGTCAGCACCAGTTTGGCTTTCTGGACATGTCCGAAAGGAAGGCCGCGCAGAGTGCCATCCTCGGTTTGCACGCTGATGATGTCACTGCCTTCAGTGCCCATCAGCATGCCTTTGAATTTTTTCTGCCCGTTGACGGGCTGGTCTACTTCGATCTTCGCCTCGAAACCCTTCCAGCGTTCGAAATCCTTGAAACGCGTCAGCGGGCGGTCGATGCCGGGGGAGGAGACTTCGAGGTAGTAAGCCGAGTCAATCACGCCTTCGACATCAAGGACGGCGGAAACCGCCTGCGACAGCTTGGAGCAGTCGTCGAGGTTCATCGTGCCGTCGGGCTTTTCGGCCATGATCTGTAAGGTAGGTTTGCCGGAGCCGACGCCCACCATCAGCACGCGCACGATTTCGTAACCCATGCCTTCGGCGGCGGGGGTGATCGCTTTTTCGATTTTTCTGCTCAGCGGCGATTTATCCATTTTACTCGTGCGTGCTTGTTAGGTCTTTTCCAGCACAAAGGGCGGGCTCTTTTTCAGAGCCCACCCTTTTGTTTATGCCGGGTATATTTGAGTGCTTTTATACAGCAACTATGCGGTTTTGCAAGGGAAATAGGGGTTAAACCTGCATTTAAGCTACATTTCGCGTACATGAAGTTGAAAATAATTCCGGATTTATTTGTAGTTTATTTTCATAATCTATAACTTTAACCCTTTTTACCGATCATGCGCTGTATAAAGGCGGTAATTTTGGAGAACTTGCGATTATTTAGGCGATCATTTGCCCAACATGCGCATTCTGGACATATCGCAACATTAGCCCCGGCCACTATTGGGAGATCTTTTCCGCTTTTGGCACAAAATGAACATATGTAAGTAACGGGCTCTCTTTCTTTCCCATGCTTTGAAAAATTTTCAAAAAGCCGCTTTGATGCAATACGCACGAAACCTAAGAACATCATAAGAAAAACATGGTCTTTTGCGGTTGTGGCGGCGCGATAACCCTCAACTGATACATCAAATGCTGATTCCCAGTCATTCGCCGCTACGGCCTTGTCCCATTGGTCGCTTAAAGATTCTAAATCTTTCAAACTGGCCATTGGGATTCTAATTTGCCTTAAAATTAAAGAACATCGTCTCGCGCCCCTGCACGAGTCCCTTGGCTTGGTAACGCGTGCCCAGCATATCGGCGGGGCGGGTGCGCCAGTCCGCGGCGCAATTGGCCTGCCATTCAAAACCGGGATGCAGGAAGGTTTTTTCCAGCTGCCATGCGTTCAGGGACGGCACATCGGACGACATGCGGAATTCGGCGCCCGGCTTCAGCAGGCGGTGGAAGGCATCGAGGTTTTCGGTCTGCACCACGCGGCGCTTGTGGTGGCGGGTTTTCGGCCACGGGTCTGAATTTAACAGGAAGAGGCGGGAGATGCTTTTTTCCTGCATCTTGGGCATCAGCAGGCGGACGTCATCCTGAAACACCCGGATATTGCGCAGGCTGTTGTCGCGCATATCGCGGCAAAGGGATGCCACGCCGTTCATGAACGGTTCGCAGCCAATAAAGCCGATATCGGGATTGTGCAGTGCCTGATGGATCAATTGTTCGCCGTTGCCGAAACCGATTTCCATCCAGACTTCACGGACGGGAAAATCGAACAGGGAGCGGGGATCCAATTGTGTGCCGTCTTCCGGCAGGGGAATACGCGACCAAGCCATGATTTCTTCATAGGCGCTCTGGCGTTCGGGGCGCAGCGGCTTTCCGCGGTGGCGACCGTAATAGCGGATAACCTCGTCTTTATTTACCACGTTTTTTGATGCCCTTGCTGTTATCAAGGTCCTC
>JBBRVE010000021.1:0-36922 GCA_038247245.1 Bdellovibrionales bacterium
GCCTATGCCATGCTGAACGCGCAGGGCGACGGCGGGTCGTTTTCGCAAAGCGCGATTGCGACTCTGGTGAAATACATGGAGGACCTGCGCCATGATCTTGTGGTCATCGTGGCAGGCTATCCGGCTGAAATGATCGAATTCCTCGATTCCAACCCCGGCCTCAAATCGCGCTTTACGGAACTCATCATATTTCCGGATTACGAGGCGGTGGATCTCGTGCGCATCTATTCGCGGCTGGTGCGTGACCAGAAATACCGTTACGGCAAGGATGCCAAGGAAGGCCTGCTGGAAATGATGCAGGAAGCCAAGGAAAACTTTACCCATAACTTTTCCAATGGCCGTTTTGTGCGCAACCTGTTCGAAGACACGATCAAATATATGGCGATCCGCATCGGCAAAAAGGCTGAAACAACCAAGGAAGATCTTGTGGTACTCTATGCCGAAGATATTCAGGCAGCCTTCCGCGATGCAAGGCGCTCCTACACCAAGCGAGACGACGAAACACGGTCCATGGGCTTCCAGCTCGGACGCAAGGATTAAGGGAGACTAGAAATGGAAATCATCCAATCAATCAGCCTCGGCAATGGCATTACCCTTGCGCTTGGCCTTTACCTGTTCCTGCTGGGGATTGGCACGCCGATGCTGCCCAAGGCGCTGCGCGGAAAATTCTGGGTCACCTTTATCGCGATCATCCTGCTGCTGGGCGGTTCCGCCAACCTGATGATGATGGCAGGCGCGCCCAACAACCCCGCCGAACTGGCACTTCAGGAAATCCGCGACGAGATCCGCCCGCCCCGCCAGCTGGACGACATGATCCGCATCGACGACGTGACGTCGGAAGGCAACACGATTGTCTATCATATCACCTTGACGACGACCGACCCGCAGCCGCTGGCCGACAGCATGACCGTCGACCTTAAAAACGACGTCTGCCACAAACAGGATTTCCAGATGGGTCTTGGCATCACGGTCGAGGTACGCTTCAAGGATGGCAACGGCAATCTGCTGGCCCCCTTCACCATCCGCCCGTCCGACTGCCCGCAACAGGCAGCGCCACAATAAGGCAGCCGTCCCGTGCCCGACAATATTCCGCGCAAGAAGGCTCTGCAGGGCGACACCGAAGCGCTGCAGGCACTGACACGCGAATTGTTGAAGACATTGCCGCCTGATAAAAAAGAAGCCGCTAACGGACTCCTGCGTCGCGGCTGGATTGGCGAGCCGGATGCGGGTTACGCCGTCGGCCTCGGCCTGCTGGGGCGCGGCAACGACAATTATTTCCACCCCGATCCCGACCTTGCCATCATGTGGCTGCGCCATGCGGTAAAAAACGGCAGCCGCGAAGCAGGTACATTGTTACCGACGCTGGGCGCACCCGACATGGACAGCTTCCGCGATCCGTTCGAGGAACTGGAAGGGCTGATCGGTCTGGCATCCGTCAAGAAAGCAATATCGGAACAGGCCAGCCGCATGGCGTTCATGCAGCTGCGCCTGGCGCAGGGGCTGCCCGCCATTCCATCATCATCCATTCATCTTGTTTTTGCCGGCAATCCCGGCACGGGCAAAACAAGCGTCGCACGCATTTTCGGGCGGTTGCTGAAACAGATCGGTTACCTGAAAAGCGGCCATGTGGTGGAGGTCGGCGTCCCCGACATCATCGGGAAATGGGTCGGCGAAACCCCGCAAAAAGTGCAAGCGATGGTCGACGAGGCAATGGATGGCGTGCTGTTCATCGACGAAGCCTATGGCCTGATGGGCCACACGACGCATACCGGAAATTCATATGGGGCAGAGGCGATTACCACGCTTTTAAAACTGATGGAGGACAACCGCGACCGTCTTGTCGTGATTGCCGCCGGATATCCTAAAAAGATGGATGAATTTCTGGATTATAACCCCGGCCTGAAATCGCGCTTCACCGAAATCATTTCCTTTGCCGATTACGTGCCTGCTGAAATGGTGCAGATATACATGAAATACCTGCGCGACGGCCATTACACTTTGAAGGCCGATGCCGAGGCAGCGCTGCACAAAGTGATGGCCGAAGCGCCAAACCTCTTCCCCGAACACTTCCCCAACGGCCGCCTTGTGCGCAATTTGTTCGAGGACAGCGTAAAATACGCCGCATCCCGCGTGATGAAGCTGCCGAAACCCGCGCGCGAGGATTTAACGACAATTACCCTGCGCGATGTCGAGCAGGCGTTTGCAGAGCTGAATACACAGCAGTAATTTTTAAGGGATCAGGCGTGAACGCGCGGCGCGGTTGTACGGGGCTTTGACCAGATATTGGTATGGCCGTCGACCGCTGTCGTCACCTTCATCGCTGCGATTTCAAAACGGGTATCCAGCTTGAACGTGTCGTCGCGGCCACGAGCGGCGGAATAAAGCTCCAGTGAATCGGTATATATCCTCATGCATGCCTGAGCGCATTCTTCGGGCGCGCTGACCAGCTGTTCCAGCAGCATGATCGCGCTTGCCTGCAGCAGCACGCGGGCGTCGAGCGTGAAATTGTCCATGCGGCCATACAGGTCGCGCGGTTCCATTTCGCCGATGCGTTTAAATTCGCGGGAAAAATCGCCGAGTTCCTGCCCCAGCCATTCGGGGGCACCCGAAAAGACGGCGGGGCCGGCAAGGCAGGCGGCAGAGGCCACCGAACGCTCCTCGCCGCCGTGCTCGTATATCAGGCGTGCCATGGCTACAGGGCCGCGGATATACTGCTCGGCAGCAAGGTCGGGGGCGACGAAGCGGTCAATATAACTTGCCCAGCCTGCCGCAAATGCTTCGCGGAATAACTGCCGATCCGGCAGTGATGTCTGCTCAAAATTCATTTACACACCCTACGTTCCGCCGCGCGCTGGCTCGGCCTGTTACGGAGGACGATACGCGGGCGGAAAGGACTTATAAGACTATACGAAATGAGAGTCCAGAATAAACATACAAGCCCTTGATATTACGAACATAATTTAGAAATTTGAACGGGCGTTTTTGAGCCCGAGTCTAAAGTTATCCACAGGGTGGTCAAGGCTGCTTTAATGCCTGTTTCGCAATGTCTATCCAATGGCGCTCCTGCTTTTGGTAGTATTTCGGCGCGTGGCTGGAACGTGTCACGATGTCCTGATAAATCGAACGCGCTTCCGCGTTGGCGCCCATGCGCACCATCAGCTGCGCCAGTGTGATGCGCGCTTCTTCGCCCGTATAGAAATCGATCAGGCGCGTCAGTTCTGCCCGCGCGGTTGCAAGTTCATTCAGCGCGATATAGGTGCGCGCGCGCAGCAGCTTGATGTAATCTTGCGGCTCGGCATCCTGGCGGTCGTAAATTTTGTGGATATAGACCAGCGCATTCCTGAAATCGCCCTTATCGTAATAGGCATATGCCAACCCCTCCAGCAGTAATATATCATCCGCGAAATGGTTGGTCAGAGCCGGCTCAAGCAACGCGATGACCGCATCATATTGGTGGCGCGCAATCAGCAACTGCGCCAGATTGATCCGATTTGCGATCGTGGGCGCTGTATCGAAGGCGTATTTAGCGTCACGGAAATCTTTTTCGGGATCGAGCACGCTGCTGAAAGTTTTTTTTGCGTGCTTACCCGCAGGCCCGCGTATCAATTCCGGCAACACTTCTGCCACGAAATAGATTGCGCAACCCATGACAGGGACCATCAGGATCAGATATATCCAATAAGTGTTACGTCCCGTGCGATGCACATGCACCGCGAACAGGATCTGAACGGCAATAGTCAGCAGAAAAATAATCGGCATCGGATATATCCATTCAGCAAGACAAACGGATCAGCGCGTTAAATATACTTAGACACCGTTGAATTTTTTCGATTTGGGGAATCCGTTGGGGGGCAGCATCCCGGCCTGCGCGCGTTCGCCGCGCCACGCTTTCAATGCCGTTTCGTTGCGTTCCTTGCCTGCGCTGAAGAAGGTGAGGCCCTGTTTATAGGTGAAGGTCTTGGCATCCGCCAAGCCACCTTTCTGAAGGATCACACCCACGCCGCGCGTCATTTCCGGCACTTGTTCGAGCGGGAAGATGAGCAG
Source organism: Bdellovibrionales bacterium (assembly GCA_038247245.1). Lineage (GTDB taxonomy): Bacteria > Pseudomonadota > Alphaproteobacteria > Micavibrionales > UBA2020 > JAPWJZ01. Next base: position 4,045 of record JBBRVE010000021.1, read on the forward strand.
TTTGCGGTTGTCGCTAATGCAGGCAACGCTGTCGCCAATGGCGGGCGTGCAGACCTTCGCCTCCACGCCGTCCTTCACCAGCAGGCATTGCTTGCCGTTGCGGGTTTGCGACAGGACTTCTTTTTCAGGCACGATAAAGCCGCGACCGTCATCCGCTGCGACCAGCAGTTTACGGTCAGGGTCGTGTTTCATGATGGACACGATATCTGATTCCGTCTGCAGGTCGATCATCAGGCGCACAGGCTCGCCAAAACCGCGGCCCGGCGGCAGCTTCTCGCAGCCGAGGGTATAGAATTTGCCGTTGGTGCCGAACATGACCAGTTTGTCGGTCGTTTCCACCGCCAGGGCGAATTTCGGGCCATCGCCGTCCTTGTACGAAATGGCGTCAATCTTGTCCTGCTCCAGATGCCCCTTCATGGCGCGGATCCAGCCCTTTTCAGAGCAGATCACGGTGATGGGTTCTTTCTCGATCAGTTCGTGCAGCGCTATTTCAACATCGGCGGGCGCCTTGCCGATTTCGGTGCGGCGCTTGCCTAGTTTGGTGGTGGGCCCGAACAGGTCGTAAATATGGCGGACCTGTTTCTTGATCGCGGTCATCTGACGCGCCTTGGAGCCGACGAGTTTTTCAAGCTCCTCTTTTTCTTCGCGCAGTTCTTTATTCTCGCGTTTGATCTCGATCTCTTCCAGCTTGCGCAAGGAACGCAGGCGCATGTTGAGGATCGCCTCCACCTGCACGTCGGAGAGCTTGAATTTTTTCATCATCACGGGCTTCGGTTCGTCTTCCGTGCGGATGATGTGGATGACTTCATCGATGTTCAGGTACGCAATCAGCAACCCGCCCAGCACTTCAATGCGGTGTTCGATCCGCGCAAGGCGGTTTTTGGAGCGGCGTACCAGTACTTCCTGCCGGTGGTCGATAAACTGCTGCAGGGCGTCCTTCAGGTTCATGACGCGCGGCACAAGGCCCTTTTCCAGCACGTTCATGTTGAGGGAGAAGCGCGTTTCAAGGTCGGTCTGCTTGAACATCTGCGCCATCAGCAATTCGGGGTCGATCGACTTGCTCTTCGGCGTCAGGACCACGCGCACGTCTTCGGCGGATTCATCGACGACGTCGTCGAGGAAGGGCAGCTTTTTGTTCGTGATAAGCTCGGCGATTTTTTCGATAAGGCGCGATTTTGCGACCTGATACGGAATTTCGGTGACGACGATCTGCCAGCCTTCGTTCTTCAGCTTCTCGACTTTCCACACCGCGCGCACGCGGAACGAACCGCGGCCGGTTTCATACGACTGGCGAATGCTCGCCTTGTCTTCGGCCAGCACACCGCCTGTCGGAAAATCGGGGCCCTTGATGAATTTCAGCAGGTCCTTCACTTCGCAATCGGGGGTTTCGATCAAATGTTCCATCGCGTCGCACAATTCGGCGACGTTGTGCGGCGGAATGTTCGTCGCCATGCCCACCGCGATGCCGGACGATCCGTTGGCAAGCAGGTTGGGGAAATTCGCGGGCAGCACCACGGGCTCGTTTTCCGAACCGTCATAGGTCGGGCGGAAATCCACAGCGTCTTCGTCGAGGCCTTCCAACAGCAACTGCGCAACAGCCGTCAGGCGCGATTCCGTGTAGCGCATCGCAGCCGCGCCGTCGCCGTCGATATTCCCGAAGTTACCCTGTCCGTCGACCAGCGGATAGCGGACGGAGAAATCCTGAGCCAGGCGCACGAGCGCATCATAAACAGATTGGTCGCCATGCGGGTGGTATTTACCGATAACGTCACCGACCACGCGCGCCGATTTTTTGGGCGCGAGCTCGGGGCGCAGGCTCAGCTGCGACATCGCGTACAAGACGCGGCGATGCACCGGTTTCAGCCCGTCGCGCAGATCGGGCAGCGAGCGGGACATAATGCTGGAAAGCGCATAGGACAGATACTTCTCGGATACGATATCGCCGAGGTTACGGTCCCTGATGTCGTTTGCAACGACGTTTGTCGGTTTTTTTGCCATAGGGGGTGTTTTAGCGCATTTTTAGGGGGTTTTCCAGCGGTTTTGAGGCGGCCCCTAACCCGCTTTTATTGCACCATTTTCCCGTATTTTTCCTCCAGCCGCAGGCGCGGTTCTGGCAGATTGGCGTTTGCCTGCGAAAATACACGGTGCAAAAGGAAATGGCCGGTCAGTTTCAGCCCGTCCAGCACGTCGGCAGGGTCGAGGCGCGCTTCGCCCCGCAGGAAGGTCGGCAGGCGCAGCATGACGTCCTTATACGGCTCCCCCGCCGCTTCCGACACAGCGCAACCGGATTTGGGGCTGACATAGCGCAGGTTTTCGGTCACGCCCGTCGCAACGCATTTGGAAAAATCGAGGCCGAAGCCCAGTTCGCGCAGCAGCGCAATCTCCCAATATATATACGCCGCCGGCCAGATATCGTCGCCGAACGACCCCAGTAATGCCAGCATCCCGTCATAGACGCCGGGATGGCTTTCGTTTTCAGGAAGCGTCCGGTCGGCAAGCGCGCAGGCGGATTGAAGAGCGGTCAGCTTCACAGGGCTGTCGATTATGTTGCCAGCGAAGCTTGTATCCAGTTCCAGCGTATAGGAACCCAGCTGGTCATGCGTTTTTGCCGACCACTGCGCGGACACAAGGTTGCCGATTTCCAGCATGCCCCGCACACGGCTTGAATTGATGCCATACACATACCCCGCCGTGCGGCCGTGGTTTTGCGTCAGCAATGACACGATGCCGCCATTTTCCCCATGCGGGCGCAGGGAAAGGATGATGCCGGAATCCTGCCAGCTGAGCGACATTACGCCGCCTTCAACGCGCGGTCGATGATGCCGCCGATATGTTTCGTATAACGGTCATAGGTGAATATTTTTTCCAGCGCGCCCTTTTGCAGCGTCTTCTGCACGGCGGGATCGGCGTTGAGGAGATCGATAAACGCCCCCTTCCCCGCCCAGACCTGCATCGCGTTGTTTTGCACGACCTTATAGGATTCTTCGCGGCTCATGCCCGTTTCGGTGAGTGCCAGCAGCACGGCCTGCGAAAACACAAGACCTTTCAGGCTTTCAAGGTTCTGCTTCATGCGGTCGGGATAGACCAGCAGGTTTTCAATCACACCCGCCATGCGGTTCAGCGCAAAATCGGTGAGCATGGTGGCGTCGGGCGCAATCACGCGTTCGACCGATGAATGCGAAATATCGCGTTCATGCCACAGCGCCACGTTTTCCATCGCGGGAATGACGGATGAACGTATCAGGCGCGCAAGGCCCGTCAGGTTTTCGGTCAGCACAGGGTTGCGCTTGTGCGGCATTGCAGACGATCCCTTTTGCCCCGGCGAGAAAAACTCCTCCGCCTCCCGCACTTCCGAGCGTTGCAGGTGGCGGATTTCGGTCGACAGGTTTTCGATGGAGGACGCAATCACGCCGAGCGTCGCAAAGAAAACCGCATGACGATCTCGGGGTATGACCTGCGTCGATACCGTTTCGGATTTCAGGCCGAGCTTCTTGGCAACATATTCCTCCACCTTCGGGTCGATGGTGGCGAACGTGCCGACCGCGCCAGAAATGGCGCAGCTGGAAATTTCTTCCTTCGCCGCGATCATGCGCTTTTTCGCGCGCAGGAAGGCCGCGTAATGTCCTGCCAGTTTCATGCCGAAGGTGGTGGGTTCGGCATGGATGCCGTGGCTGCGACCGATGCAAATCGTGTCGCGGTGTTCGTCGCTGCGTTTTTTCAGCGCGGCCAGCAAACGGTCAAGGCTTGCGATGATAATATCCGATGCCTGCCGCAACTGCATCGCGAAGGCCGTATCGATCACATCGGACGAGGTCATGCCCACATGGATAAAGCGCGATTCAGGGCCGACGAATTCTGCGACGCTGGTCAGAAACGCGATGACATCATGCTTCACTTCGCGTTCGATTTCATCAATGCGTGCGACGTCGAAATTTGCCTTCCCACGGATTTTAGCGGGAGCATCAAGGGGAATGACGCCCAGTTCGGCCTGCGCTTCGCACGCCGCCAGCTCCACTTCCAGCCACAGCCTGAACCTGTTCTCCGGCTCCCAGATATCGGCCATTTCCTTGCGTGTGAAACGGGGGATCATGACTCTATACTCCCTAATGCCAATTGTTTGAGTGTGTATTTGCCAAGTTTATCGTGGATCGCCTTGTCGTGAATTTTCACCAGCGCATTGACGACCGGCGCGCCATGCACGCGGTCAATACGCAAAATAGGCGTTTCATCCGCGGCGCGGATCGCCTTGAGCAAATCTTCAACCGTCGCAACATCGAACGGGCGGCCGGGAATGAACAGCGGCGCGGCTGGGCCGGTTGCGGCCAGCACGCCCTGATCCACCAGATCCTCGATCACGTCATAAACCGCCTGCGCGGGCATATGCGTGCGGGCAGACAGCGTTTGCAGCGGCACGCCCTTGCCTTCTTTGTAAAACTCGCGCCCGATTTCATAGACGACCTGCAGCGCGATTTTCTCCTTCACGCGCAGGCTGAGGTTCTTGATATGGCGGCTCAGCCCCTGATTGGTCGGGTGCTGCAGGTAATAGGCAACAGCCGCGCCCGCCAGTAGCGTGAACCAGCCCATATAAACCCAGATCATAAAGAGCACCAGCGCCGCAAAGGCCGAATAGATGGCGGCATAACTGGCGGAGCTGGCGACAAAGAAGCCGAAGAAAATGCCGAGGATTTTCCAAACAAGTGTGATGGTCAAGCCTGCCGCCATCGCCGCGCTTGGCTTCACCTTGGTGTTCGGCATGAACCCATAAAGAGCGGAAAAGGCCAGAATGAACAGCACTTGGGGCACGATCTCGAAAACATTCTGCATTGCGCTATCGACGAGGTCGAGGTGCAGCCATTTCCACGCCACATCCGCATGCTGCAGCGTTGCCGTCATGGCAATCGACAAGAACATCATCAAGGGCCCCGCCAGCACGACCGCCATATAATCGCGCACGCGCTTGTAAAAGCTGCGGCCGCGCAATACGCGCCATATTTCGTTGAAGGCATTTTCGGTTTTCTGCATCGTCGAAATCACGCCGAAGATCAGGAACGCCGTGCCGACCGCGCCCAGCACCCCCACCTTGATGTTTTCAACGAATCCCACGATACGGTCTGCAAGATCGGCCGATTCCGCGCCCAGTGGAGACAGGAATGATTGCAGGCTGGGGCGTAACGCGTCATGCACGCCGAAACCTTTCAACACCGAAAAGGCAATTGCCAGCAGCGGGACGAATGATACCAGCGTGGTATAGGCAAGGCTGGCGGCGCGCTGGCCGTAATTGCCCTCGCTGATATCGCGGCCGACGGCGACGCTAAGGCGCACGACGCGCAACGCGAACCTGCCGGTCGTCGTTCCCGGCTGGAAACTGGCTTCCCACAAGTTCTCGAAGGCGCGGTTTGCGAGCTTGATCAGGTCCACGTGTTTACCTTACGGCGCAGCATAGGGGTCGGTCGCGGGATCAGTTGCCGGAACGTCTTCCACCGGTGCGGCTTTCTTTTTGCCGAACAGCCCGCCGCCCAACAGGTTATTGATCGCGGCATTGGGGTCTTTCTTGATGTCCTTGAGGATGTCTTTGCTGTTCTCGCGTACGTTTTTCACAGCTGCCTTGATGTCTTCGGGGTTTTCAAGAATCTTGCTGATCGCGCCCGCGTAATCGGGTTTCACCTTGATGTTGTTGAACGGGCCCTTGATATCGACAGGCACCGTCACGCCTTTTGCACCCTCGACCGCCGACGACGCTGTCAGCACCGGCATCGCGCGATAATTGATGTATTTTTTCGGAAGGTCGATCGTACCCGCGCCCGTTGTCTGCACCAGCGGCCCACGCATTTTCAGGTCGTCATTGCGTGCAACGCCATTGGTGATGGTGAAGGTGCCGCCAAGATCCACGAAGTCCGTCTTGCCTTGACCCACGCCCATTTCGCCAAGTCGCTTCTGGATGGACGACATGATGTTGACCAGGTCGATGCCCTGCAGCGAGCCGTTTTTAAAGTTGAAGTTGCCGTTGCCGCCGAGGTTGCCAACCAGCAATTTCTGGCTGTTGCCGGATGACGACACATCGACGGTCGCATCCATCTTGCCGCTCAGGTTCTTGAAATCGGCAAAGGTCGTGAGCAGCGGTTTCGCCTCCACATCCGACATGCCGAATTTAAACGTCATGGCGGGCGTTTTCGATGCGGCATTCAGTGACACGTCAGAAAGAAAGCGTCCATTGAACAGCGATGCTTCGGAGGATTTGAAGCGCAGGTTGCCATCCTTCAGCAACACCGTCAGCGTACTGGGGCCGACATCCGCACCACGGAGGGAGAAACCACCGGTTGCCAGCACGAGGTCGGCATTGACGGATTTGAGGCCGCTGAAATCGATAGGCGAGGAATTCCAATCTGCCTGCGGGCCTTTCGGCGCGTGTGCGGCGTCGCCGCCGGCCGCTTTTTCACCGCCGGTGAAACGGTCGAGGTTCAGCTTGTTCAGTTTTGCGCGCGCCTTGAAATCAGGCTTCGGGCCGGACAGGCCAAGCGTCACATCGCCATCGGCCTGTACTTCGTCGAGCGACAGCTTGGCATTCTGCAGTTTCAACGCAACCGCCGAAAAGGCGGCGGTGCTCGCGAATTTCACATGGGTAAAGGGCATCGGCGCTTCCGCCCCCCCCGATAGCCACGCCGTGAATTTCGGCAGCGATGCGATATCCACATCCAGTTTACCATCCAGCATCGTGCCCGAGGTCGCAAACTTTCCTTCGGCGGCGGTCGAGATGATTCCGTCCGATTTCAGGGTCAGCTTGCCCTTGGATGATCCGCCCTTGGCAAGTTCCATGGGCTTGTCGAGCGACAGGTACAGGCTGACGCGCTTGCCCATATATTCCGCCCAGCCATCCAGCAGCACGCCGGCGGCAAGGTCGGGATAGGTGATGTTCAGGTCGAGCTTGTCGAGGGTCACATTCGCGCCCCCTTTTTTATCGACATAGGAAACCGAACCCTTGAGAATTTCGACCTGGCTGAACTTAAACGTCAGGTCTTTGGTGTAATCGGTGGAGGGTGTAGAGTCAGGCGCGGCAGAAGGCGCAGCGCCTCCTTCTTTCTTCACAGGCTCGAATTCCCAGTTTTTGCGGCCGTCGGCTGCGACTTCAAGGCGGATAACAGGGTTTTCCAACGTGAATTTTACGATTTCGATCTGCTTATCCAGCAGCGGCTTCAGCGCGACGCGCAAATCCAGCGCGCCCAGCTGCGCCATGATCTTTTCAGACGCCCATGGCGCGTTACTAAACGTCACATCCTTCAGCCGTAACATCAATACCGGCGGCGTCGACACCATGGGTATCACGCGGATGCCGCTGAAGGCGATGTCGCGACCGGTCTTTTCCTTGACCGCCGCTACCACACGCGCCTCAATTTCTTCGGTGTTCACGTATTTTTTGATCGCCCAGAACAAACCGCCACCGACCAGCAGTGCGAAAATGAGAAGGGAAATGAAAAACTTTTTCATGGCGTGGTGGCTCCGTTATCGTCAGGCTTTTTCAGGTTTGGTCCAGGATTTTTCGGCAATTGTCGTCTGCTGGTGCGCGAAGCTGTCGGGCGCGATATCCATCGTGGATTTCGACCCACGGCAAATGCTGCGCGAATAGGCGGCGGCCAGCGGCATGATGCGGTCGAAATAGAAACGCGCGGTTTTCACTTTTGTTTCATAGAAATCGCGGCCATCGGGGTTTTCGGCAAGGCGCTGTTTTGCGACCGTCGCCATCTTGACCCACATATGGCCCATGGCAACGACGCTCATGAGTTTCAAATAATCGGTCGACATTGCGCCCGCATCGAGCATCACGCGCGCCAGCAATTTCGGCTGGCCGGTTTTCGAGAGCGCAAGGCCCGTCGCCGCCTTCAACCGCAGCCAATAGGTATGGAACCAGAGGCGCAGCCATGCGCTTTTCATCAGACGGCACAGCATCCGCAGCGGAACGCCCGCCTTTGCCGCATCGATCACATCGCGGTTGATGACGGCGAGGTATCCGCCCAGCAGATTTTCCTTCATCACCTTGCGGCCAATCAGGTCGAGCGCTTGAATGCCGTTGGTGCCTTCGTAAAGGCGCGTAATGCGGGCATCGCGGTTATACTGCTCCATCCCGTGTTCCTTGATGTATCCATGGCCGCCGAAAACCTGCATCGCGGAATTGGTGTTATCAACCGCGTTATCGGTGAAATGCGCCTTCATGACGGGGATCAGCAGGTCGACGATCTTCTGCGCCTTCTTGCGCGCCTTTTCGTCCGGGTGTTTGTGCGCGGTGTCCAGCTGCATCGACACCCAATAGATCAGGGCGCGCGCGGCTTCGGCCTGCGATTTCACGGTCAGCAATTCGCGGCGCACATCGGGATGCGCGATGATCGAAACAGCGGGCTTCGACAGGTTTTCGTCGCCCATCTTCTGTTCGATTGGCTGCCCCTGCTTGCGGTCGAGCGCGTAGATGAGCCCGTTCTGGTATGCGATCTCGCTCAACGACAATCCCTGCAAGGCAACGCCGAGGCGTGCCTCGTTCATCATCACGAACATGGCGCGCATGCCCTTGTGCTGCTCGCCGATCAATTCGCCATAGGCATTGTCGAGGCCGATTTCGCAGGTGGAATTGCCGTGGATGCCCATTTTTTCTTCGATGCGCTGGCAATAAACGCCGTTGCGCGCGCCGTCGGCCATGACCTTGGGCACAATGAACAGGCTGATGCCCTTGATGCCGGGCGGGGTCGACAGGTCTTCGATACGCGCCAGCACAAGGTGCAGGATGTTCGATGTCAGGTCGTGTTCGCCGGATGAAATAAAGATTTTCGTGCCCGTGATCTTGAACGACCCGTCCGCCTGCTTCACCGCGCGCGTCTTGATCAGGCCAAGATCGGTGCCGCATTGCGGTTCGGTCAAACACATCGTGCCCGACCATTCGCCGGAAACCAGTTTCGGCAGGTACGTGTTTTTCTGCGTATCCGTGCCGTAAACATGCACCGCGTTATACGCGCCATGCGACAACCCAGGATACATCGCAAACGCCATATTGGCGGAGCAGAACATTTCCGACAGCACGGTGTTCAACACGATCGGCATGCCAAGCCCGCCGTATTTCGGATCGCAGGCAAAACCGGGGAGCCCCGCCGCGCAGAACTGTTCATACGCTTCCTTGAAACCCTTGGGCGTCGTCACCGTTTTCGCGTCGCGGTCGTGATGGCAACCCTCACGGTCACCGCTCGCGTTCAGCGGGAACAGGACATCCTCGGCCAGCTTCGCGGTCTGCGACAGAAATTCGTTGATGGTCGCATCGTCGACGCTTTCGAAATCCGGCATCGATTTCAGCTGCGATACGTTCAGCACTTCGTTCAGGACAAAGCGCATATCATCGAGGGGGGCCTTATAGCTGGGCATATATAGACTCCAGTGGTTTTGACGGTCGAGTTTAGCGCGAAACCGCAGGCATTTGCGCAATAAAACAACCACATGGTTATGTCAACAGCCACCTGTTGCATTGCAAAATGCCCGCCCCTGTATAAGATAAAATCCATGACGGAATCAAACTTCGTATTTATGGAAGATTTGACGGTTGGCCAGAAATTCACGGCCGGCCCTATTACCGTCACCGCTGATGAAATCATCGAATTCGCGAAAAAATACGATCCGCAGCCGTTTCACCTGAATGCAGATGACGCGGCAAAGACGATGTTCGGCGGCTTGATCGCCAGCGGCTGGCATACCGCCGCGATGACGATGCGGATGATCATTGATTCCAGCCCGAATTTCCAAGGCGGCATGGTTGGCCGTACAGTCGAGAACCTGAACTGGCTGCGCGCGGTGAAGCCGGGCGATGTGTTGAGCTATGAAGGCGAAATCACCGACCTGCGCCCCGCCGAATCCGCACCCGGCCGCGGCATCATGCGCGTGAAAAGCCGCACGCTGAACCAGAACGGCAAACCTGTGCTGGAAATGGAAGCGGTAATTTTTATTCCACGCAAACCGGCCTGATCAATACCACTTGATAGGCACATCGTTCAGCCAGAACATCAAATTCCATACCTGCTGCGCTGCATAGACCGACATGCAGGCAAAGAAACCCGCCAGCGTCCAGTCGACCTTGAACGCGCGGAAGGCGACGCAGGCGTTCACGATCACACCGTAATAAAGGACGATGCTGAAGGCCCGGTCCATCACATCACGTTCGTGATTACCCAGCACGGCGAGGGCGATGACGGGGATTGCGATGACGGTGTTCGGCACCGTCATCCAGTTGCCCGCATGGAACCACAGCCAGAATCGTTCGCGCCGTTCAAACGCCCAGCAGAACAGGTATGCCAGACCGGTGCCGACGATAAAGCTTAAAACCGTGTAACCCGCCAGCACGCTCGCGACGGTGCTGTAGGGTTCTTTCTCCAACCCTTGCGCGGGGTAAAGATATGCGCTGTAAAAGGCCAGCGGCGTTGCCAGGACGGGCAGCCAGAGGGAGCGCAAGGCATGGTATTTCGTCGCTTCCTTTTCAAAGGGCTTGATGCCGCGCCCGAACAGGAAGAACAATTCAAACGTGCCGATGATTTTTTGCTTAGACGTCGCGCCCGCAGACTGCGGCGCGGTATGTTCTGTGCGTGCCATGATTATACCCTTTTCTTTTTATTATACCGCAACACACGGTTGTTGAAAAGCAACCGCCCCGAAACCCCATGAAATACGCGGGAAAAAGTTGTGCGCCGGACAGGGCCGTGTACGGCGCACGGCAGTAAACTTTGTGGTATCCGGTTACTTCTGTCCCGATTCCGATTTGGCGAGGCGCAGCAGGTTGATGAATTCGGCGCGATATCCGAATTCGTCTTTGCCTTTCGCATTCGTCGCCATTTCGATCACGTTGTCCCATGTCAGGCTGTTGGTGTACTGGCTATCACGCAGCAGCTGGCCGAAGCCCGCAACCGATGCGGCGAAACGCAGGTCATCCGGCAGCTCCGCGAAGTCTTTCTCGCCCGACGATGTGATGGGGCGCGTCATCAGGGTCGATACATCGCTGTCCGGGCGTTTGTAGCGCATTTTCAGGAAGGCAATTTCGTTCCCGAATTCGGATTTATCCGCACGGTCGTCCTTTGCCAGCGCCATTTCGCGTGCGCCGTAGCGCAGGTTATCGGTGGCGGGCGTCGCGCCGACCGGCGTGATTTCATAGATTGCCGTCACCGTATGGCCTGCGCCGATTTCACCGGCATCAATCTTGTCGTTGTTGAAATCTTCGCGGTTCAGGTGGCGTGTTTCATAGCCGATCAGGCGGTATTCCTGCACAAGCGCGGGGTTGAATTCGACCTGTATCTTCACGTCTTTCGCAATCGTGAACAGGGTGGAGCCCGCTTCCTGCACCAGCACCTTACGCGCTTCCGACAGGTTGTCGATATACGACGCGTTGCCGTTGCCGTTCTGGGCCAATGCCTGCATCGTCGCGTCCTGATAGTTGCCGCGGCCAAAGCCAAGGACGGACAGGAACACGCCTTCGGTGCGTTTTTTGGCGATGAAGTTTTTCAGATCGTCCGGGTTGCTGATGCCGACATTGAAGTCGCCATCGGTCGCCAGGATGACGCGGTTATTGCCTTCCTTCACGAAACCATCATGCGCAAGGCTGTAGGCCGCTTCGATGCCCGCCGCACCGGCGGTGGAGCCGCCGGAGGAAAGGTTATTGAGCGCCTGCATGATTTTCGTGCGGTTGGAAACCTTCGTCGGTTCCAGCGCAACACCCGAGGAACCCGCATAGGTGACGATACCAATCGTGTCGTCCGGGTTCAGGCCATCGAGCATCAGTTTAAAGGAACTGATGACGAGCGGCAGTTTATCGGGGCTGTTCATCGAACCCGACGTGTCGATCAGGAACACCATGTTCGATTTCGGCTTGTCGGTCAGGTCATAGCCCTTGATGCCGATATGGACGAGTTTATGTTCGGCGTTCCACGGTGTTTTATAAACCGCGATGGTCGGCTTGAACGGGTCTTCGCCTTTGGCCGGCAGTTCATAATTGTATGGGAAGTAGTTGATCAACTCCTCCAGACGCACAGAACCCTTGGGCGGCAATTGACCCTGATTGATCGAGCGGCGCACAAAGGCATAGGAAGCCGTATCGACGTCGATCGAGAAAGTGGAGACAGGTTCGCTGCTCGTCGCCTTGACTGCGTTATCCACGAAATCGGGGAAGCTCTCGCCGCCGTTTTGTTGCTGGTAATACGGCGGCGTATAGGGTGCGGGGCGCGGCTCGGCAATCACGGAAAGACGGTCGCGGGGTGCAGCCGCGCTGACGCTGGGCGCAACCATTTCGGCGGACGGGCCGCCTGCGGGCTTGTTCGCCGCGCGGGCAACTTTATCGCCGCTAAAATTTCCAGCCATATCCATTTTCTTATCAGCACGGCTACGGTTGTCTTTTTTCGCTTCCGTCCTCTGCGGCACGGCGCGACTTTCTTCGGCACGGCCATCGGCCAGCTGGCCTTTTTCCTTCGGCTGGGCGATAGAGGCATCATCCGCTTCCGGCGGTGCGGTTTCGCTTTCAAGGCTCAAACGGCGCGCTTCGGCCTTCTGACGCCATTCGCCCAGTTGATCGCCGGCAGCAGCAGGAGTCGGGGGCGGCACAACAAGTCCCTCGGTTTGCGACGCGCCAATCGGCACCGGCATCGCACTGCCGCCTTGGGCTGCCGCTTTTTTAGCGTTTGCCGCGTTTTCGGACTCGATTGCCTTGCGATAAACTTCGTCCTCAATGCCCTGGCCAACCTTGTTCTTCAGGCTGGAATCCGCGCCGGTAATTGACGATGTATTGATAATGTCATCCACCTGATGCGTAAAGAACGGCACGCCCAGCACCGCGACCAGCGCACAAAGCGCAACCGCACCAACGGGACCGGATAATCTGTGGCTTCTTTGCATGATACTTCTCCTGACAGTTTTGTTGTTCCTGTCAGTCAGACGATCGCTGTCGTCATCTCCTTGGCCTAATAATGCCGAATTTTTGTCGAATGCGGCCATGGCGGCGCTGATCGCTTCCTGGCGGCGGTTGTCATTCGGCGCGGGTGCTTTCAGGTTGGAAAGCATGTCGTTCAGTTGCTTTTCATCCATGACGTTTCACCTTTTTAATCTCGAGCGTTTCGGCGATTTTCTTGCGCGCTTCGTGAATGCGCCACGATACCGTGCCTTCCTCGCATTCCAGCACATCGGATGCCTCGGCATGGGTCATGCCTTGCCAGCACACCAATATGACGGTTTCGCGCAATGTTTCCGGCAGGTCGGAAATCGCCTTTAACGTGTCCTTGTGCGATAGTTTTTGTTCAGGCGTCAGGTCTTCCGATATATATACCGCGTCTTCATGCATCGGCATCTCGCGCGCGTTGCGGCGGTTTTTCGCCTTGTAGTAATCCTTGGCGCAATTGATGACCAGGCGGTAAAGCCATGTCGTGAAAGCGGATTCAAACATGAAGCCGGAGATATTCTGCGCGAGCTTGATCGACGCGTCCTGCGCGATATCCTCCGCATCCTCCCGTACGCCGCACCATTGCCATGCCACCTTGAACATCAGCCCGTAATGCCTTTCCAGCAGGTCGGCAAACGCCTGCCGGTTTCCCGACTGGGCCTCTGACACCAGCTCATCGTCATCGCGTTTGATCATGTTCTGCCCTTGGTCTGCCTGTTGATAGGACGATATGGCGGCACAGATCCTTGGTAAAATTATTTCCATTAAAGATCAATAGTTTAAATAGGGGATTTAAAAAAGAACAAGCCCGGTGCAGGGCATGCACCGGGCTTGAATTTATTGGCTTAAACCGCCTGTTTAGACGGGCGGAGCCTTGCCGTTCAGAGCGTGGATCGCGAAGGTGATCACGAACAGGACGATGAACACCATGAAGAGCAGGCGGGCGATGTCAATGGAGACGGCAGCAACGCCGCCGAAGCCGAAAACGGCCGCAACCAGCGCAAGAACCAGAAATATGAGTGCATAACGGAGCATGTGATGTTCCTTTTCAATTGGGTTATCTAAAGCCGCCAACGGCGGATGCCCCAGAAAAGTTCCGTTCAGCCCGTAAACTCCAGCAGCCCCATGGATTTAAAGCTGGTATGGCCGGATTTGCCGATGATGATGTGGTCGTGGATCATCACGTCCATGGCCTTGGCGGCCTTGATCAGTTCGCGGGTCATGGTGATGTCGCCGTCGGAGGGCGTTGGGTCGCCGCTCGGGTGGTTGTGCACCAAAATCATGGCGGTCGCGCCGAGGTCGAGCGCGCGTTTCACGACTTCGCGCGGATAGACGGGCACATGGTCGACCGTGCCGACCTGTTTCACTTCGTCGGCGATCAACTGGTTTTTCTTGTTCAGGAACAGCACGCGGAAATGTTCGCGCGTTTCATGCGCCATCGCGGTGCGGCAGTAATCGATCAGTTTCTGCCAGCTGGTCAGGATGGGTTTTTCCTTGATCTCTTCCATCAGCATACGCAGGGTCAGCGCGTGCATGGTCTTGATGAACACAGCAGTGTTTTCGCTGATGCCCTTGACGGTTTGCAAATCATCGACCGTCGCGCCCAGCACGCCGCCCATGCTGCCAAAGCGCACCAGCAATTGTTTTGCCAGCGGTTTCACATCCTTGCGCGGGATGGCGGTGAACAGGGCAAGCTCCAAAAGCTCGTAATCCTCCAGCGCGCCGGTGCCGGAGCGGATGAACCGCCCGCGCAAACGGTCGCGGTGGCCGTCATGGGATATTTCAGGGGTTATTTTTCCGGCCTTAGGCATAAGGCGGCTTCGTGTAGCCCTTCGGCGACAACGTGAAAATTTCAAAGCCTTTATCCGTCACGGCCAGCGAATGCTCGAACTGCGCCGACAGCGATTTGTCTTTGGTGACCGCCGTCCAGCCATCGCCCAGCACTTTCGTCTGGTAACCGCCGACATTGATCATCGGCTCGATCGTGAAGAACATGCCGGATTTCAGTTTTGGCCCCGCGCCTGCCGTGCCGTAATGCAGGACGGAGGGCGGCATGTGGAATATCTTGCCCAGGCCGTGGCCGCAGAAATCGCGCACGACGGAAAATTTCCGATCCTCGGCGTAATCCTGAATGGCCGCGCCGATATCGCCTAGCGTCGCGCCGGGCTTTACCTGTTCGATGCCGCGCATCATGGATTCGTATGTCGCATCAACCAGCAGCTTGGCCTTCACGGGAATTTTTTCACCCGCGAAATACATGCGGCTGGTGTCGCCATGCCAGCCGTCGACGATCACGGTGACGTCAATGTTCAGCGCGTCACCCTCCTCCAGCTTTTTTTCGCTGGGGATGCCATGACAGACGACATGGTTGATCGAAATGCAGGTCGATTTCGGGAAGCCCTTGTATCCCAGCGGCGCGGGGATTGCGCCGTGGTCGATGATGAAATCGTGGCACAGTTTATCCAGCGCCTGCGTCTCAACCCCCGGCTTCACATAGGGCGTGATAAAATCGAGCGTTTCGGCGGCGAGTTTGCCAGCGCGGCGCATACCATCGAAGTCGGCAGCGGTATGGATGACGAAATCCTCGTCGCTGCCGTAATCTTCATCATTATATGTAAAATCTTTTTGCGTGTTCATGTGGGTAAAATGGCCTCAGCCGCGCATAAAAACAAGGAAAATGTGCTTTGCGGATATGCGTACCCCCCGATCTGCCCCCATATCTGTTAAGGATTGTCAAAATGGAGTGTAAAAAATGACCGACGTAGACCACGATTCAGACATCGATTCAGACATCGAAAACGAACCCGCCCCCACTGCCGCGATCCTTGTCATCGGGTCGGAAATTCTGAGCGGGTCGACGCAGGACGTCAACATCCCCTTTATCGCCAAGCGGTTGGTACAGCGCGGCGTCCGGTTGCAGGAAGTCCGCATCGTGCCGGATGTGGCCATCGAAATCATCGACGCGGTCAACGCGCTCCGTAAAAAATACACCTATGTCTTCTCGACCGGCGGCATCGGCCCGACGCATGACGACATTACATCCGACAGCATGGCCAAGGCATTCGGCGTCGACCACATGGTCGCGCCCGAGGCAAAAAAGCGGCTGGAGGATTACTACAAAAATAGCGGTACAGAAGTGAACGAGGCGCGCCTGCGCATGGCGACCCTGCCCGCGGGATCGGTATTGATCGACAACCCCGTCAGCGCCGCGCCCGGTTTCCAGGTCGGCAACGTGTTCGTGATGGCGGGCGTGCCCAAAATCATGCAGGCGATGTTCAACCACGTCGAAACGATGATCGAAGGCGGCCCGGCGTTGTTCAGCCTGACCATCGAATGCAACCAGAAAGAAGGCGATATCGGCGACGAACTGGGCAAGATCCAGAAAAACTTCCCCGAGATCGAAATCGGCAGCTATCCCCATATGTACCAGACCCCCAGCCTCAGCATCGTGCTGCGCGGCACCGACGACGACATGGTGCACAACGCCGCGACCAAGGTGAAGGAACTGCTGCGCAAGATGGGCGAAGAACCGTTTATTTAAATCCGGAAGAAACATCATGAAAAAACTCCTCATTGCCGCCGCATTGCTGGCGACCGCAACCGCCGCCCATGCGCTTGTCGTGGCGATCCCTGTGGGCGGGCAGCTGAACGCCAATATCGTGACACTGAAAATGGCGAAATCGGCAATTGCGAAACAGGATGATAAATCCGACAACATGATTATTTCGCCCTATAACGTCTATACCAACATGGCGCTGGCGGCATCGGGCGCGGTGGGCACGACGCATGACGAATTTTCCGCCGCGCTGTTCCAGAACGCAGATATCGCCAAGAACGCCGCCCCGCGCCTGAAGGCGCTGAATGACAGCCTGCTCGATGCGAACAAGGGCCATGTGGAGCTGCTGACCGCCAACGGCATCTGGGTGAACAAATCCGCCGCGACGCTGTCCGAAGATTACACTAAATCGGTGAATGACAATTTCAACGCCGCCATCAGCAACGAAGATTTCAAGGACCCCGCAACCGCCGACAAAATCAACGCATGGGCATCGGAGAACACAAAAGGCCTGATCACGAAAATCGTGAACAGGCTGAACGACAGCGATGCGATGGTATTGGCAAGCGCGCTGTATTTCAAGGGCAAATGGGTCATGCCGTTCGACAAAAAACTGACCGAAGACAAAACCTTCACCGCCGATGGCGGCGCGACATTCATGACGCCGATGATGCATCAGGCATACCATCATGCCGGCGACATGCGCGCGATATCGAACGAAGGCTACGAAGCCGTTTCGCTCACCTATGGCACGGAAGACGCCGCCACCATGCGCCTGATCCTGCTGCGCCCGAACGATGCCAAGGTTCCGGCGCGCGACTGGCTGGCAACGCAGGGCGACATGATGATGCCCGTCTGGCTGAACGACCAGCAATATGAAGACGTGACAGGCAGCGTCGAATTGCCGCATCTGGACATCAAGCAGCATCACGACCTGGTGCCCGTGCTGCAGGATATGGGCATCAAGACCGCCTTCACGCCCGCCGCCGATTTCCGCCACATGGTCGATGCAAAATCTCAGGCGCTATTCATCAGCAGCGTATCGCACGACATCGTGTTCAAGACCGACGAAGAAGGATCGGAAGCCGCCGCTGTCACCACCATGACAATGGCCGGCTCGGCCATGCCGATGAATCCGCCCAAGACGGTAAATATCAAGCTCGACCGTTCCTTCGTCTTCGCGTTGCAGGATGTGGGGACCGGCACGGTGCTGTTCATCGGCGCGGTCAACAAGCCCAATGCAGAAATGAAGCCCGAATAAAAATGAAAATCATCAGCTTCAGCGACATTCACCTTGAATACACCAAAGACCTGACAGCGCCGGAATCGGATGCCGACCTGATGATTTTGTCGGGCGATATCCTGAACATGTATCAACCGGATGCGCTGATCCCGTTCCTGAACGGCTGGCGCAAGCCTGTGTTATATGTCGCGGGCAACCACGAATATTACGATGGCAAATCCATGACACCGCTGATCGACGGGTTTCAGGCATGGCTTGCGAAAAATACCCCCAATGTAAGCCCGCTGCGCGACGAGGCGGTGAGCATCGACGGCGTCAATTTCTTCGGCGGCACGATGTGGACAGATTTCAATGGCGGCAGCGCAGAAGCCATGGCCGCAGCCGCGCCGCGTATGCATGATTACAAAGTCATCACGACCGATGCGGGCGTATTGCTGAAACCCGAAGACACCCTGCCCCTGCATGACGCGTTCAAGGCTAAACTGCTGCAATGGCTGGAAACACCTGTCACCGGCCCCCGCGTCATCATCACCCATCACGCGCCGTGCGAACCGCCCGAAACGATTTACAAGGGCAGCGTCCTGACCCCCGGCTTCAATTCATTCGATCTGCTGCCCGTGATCGATAAATTCCAGCCCGATTTCTGGTTTTACGGCCACACCCATGAATGCGACCGCCAGAAAATCGGCCGCACGCAGATCATGTCCAACCAGCTGGGCTATGTGAAGAACGGCGCGTATGAATGTGAATTGACGTTCGATCCGCAGGGCGCACCGGTCACAGTCGGTTAGAGCCCGACGAAGACGCAGACCACGACCACCACCGCAATCGCGACAAGAAACGGCAGCGACGCCAGAAATTTGAAGATGCCGAAGATCACGGCCATCAGGAACAGTCCCGCCGAGACTTCCCACGCATAAATCGCCGCGACCATCGCATAGGCCAGCGCGTAAGACATATCAAACGGGGGTGCATGTCGGAACATGTAGGCGGAAACAACCGCCAGCGCAATGGCAATCGGGTAGCGGATAACCGGCGCGGATGTCATGAACAGCGTCTGCGCATCATCCAGCAGGATGTCTGTCAGTTTGCGGCTGTTGCTGCGATCCTTCATGCGACCCTGCGGTAATGGTTAATATAGTGTTAATATACACTTAACCGCTCATTACGGCAACTGCCATGTTTTTGGTCATCCGTATCATTGTTATTTTACAATGGCTTGGCAATAGGTCGGCATCGCGTTATTGCACCAGCGACACTTTCATGACGGTCGTGCCGCTGCGCCCACGGTCGTCAATGGCGCGCACATTATGGGTGCCGGGCAGCGGCCGCCAGAACAGCGCTGCGCCGGGCGCGGCATTGCCGATATACATGTTATCGACGAACCAGCTGACGCCGCGCACATCGCCATCCACGCTGGCGGTGAAGGTCACGGCCTCCGATGCGTCATCGATCCGCGCATGGTATTCAACCTTCGGCTGCGGCGACAGGATGACGGGGCTTTGCCCTTCCGACGCTTGCGCGGCGTCGCAATCATCGCCCATCGGAGGCAGCGGCTGTTTGTTGATGCCCGCGCGCTGCAACGCCTGCGACAGGTCACTTGGCCATACCTCATAGGTGCGCCATGCGGTCGTGGGCGTCATGCGGCAGGCGCGCTTGCCGGTATCCGTGTCCACCAGAATTTTGCGGTAAACATCATTCTTCGCAATCGGCGACACCCCTGGGATAAACCAAGTGCTGCTGCACGACGGGCAATCATCCAGCGATAAATCCCCCGTGGTGGCGCAAATGCCCGTCTTGCGCAGGTTCAGGTGTTTCGCCTTGGAAGCAATCAGGTCGCGCTGCGGCGCGATGCCTTGCACAGCATCAACCAACGCAAAGAACAGCGGCGCAGCGGCATGGAGGCCGACCAATGCCGGATTGCTCTTGCCGTTAAAATTTCCGACCCACACGACCATCGCGTAATGTCCGAAAATGCCCGCCGTCCATGCGTCGCGGAAACCGTTCGATGTGCCTGTTTTCCAGTACACTTTTAACGGATCCTGCACACCATAGGGGCGCGGCGTATCGGCCAGCATGTCGAGTGTCATGAAACTGGCTTCAGGGCTAAGAATTGTCGCATCGGTTTGTTTAAGCTTTGCCCCGTGCGTGAACACCAGCGGTTTCAAAACACCGTCATTCGCCAGCATCGCATAGAGCGACACCAGCTCGCGCTGCGTCACCTCTGCACCGCCCAGCACGATGGACAATCCGTAGGTTTTCCTGTCGCGCAGCGCGCCGATTCCGGATTTTTTCAAAAACTCGTAAAGGTCGGGCGATTTCAGCTGCGCGGCCAAGCGTATCGCGGGGATATTGCGGCTGAACCGCAGCGCGTTGCGCGCGCTGATGGGTCCCCTGAAATCACGCTCGAAATTGTCGGGGGTATAACTGCCGTAACTGGCGGGCGCATCGCCCAATATGCTGGCGGGATGAATGACGCCCTGCTGCAACCCCAGCGCGTAAATAAACGGTTTCAGCGTGGAACCCGGCGACCGTCGCGCGCGCGTACCATCCACCTGCCCGTCAATCGCCGCGTCATGAAAATCGGCGGAGCCGACCAGGCTTTCCACCTCCATCGTCTGCGTGTTCACCAGCATCATGCTGGCGTTCTGCAGGCCGGAATCGCGGCGGTCGCGCACATATTGGCGCAGCACCTTTTCCATCAGGTGCTGGATATCAAGGTTGATCGTCGATGTCAGGCGCCCCTCAACAGAACTGTCCAGCAGGTCCTGCGCCACATGCGGCGCCTCGAACGGCAAATCGCGCGTGCCGTAAACGGTCAGTGGCAGCGCGAAGAATATTTTGCGGCTGGCATCCGCCGGATGTTCCGCAACCCACCTTGCGAACAGGCGGTTGCGGGCGTCGTTCAGCGCGGGCTTGACCGGCTGGCCACGCTCCGGCGCGCGGCGCGCGGGGCTTTGCGGCAACACGGCGAGCGTCAATGATTCAGGTAGAGTCAAATCGCGCGGCTGCTTGTGGAAATAAATAAAGCTCGCAGCACCGATGCCGTTGATGTTGTAGCCATAGGGCGCGAGGTTCAGGTACGCTTCGAACAATTCATCCTTGCTGTAATGCATTTCCAGCTGCATGGCGCGGGCGATCTGCCACAGCTTGCCGCCCACCTGCCGGCTGTTGATGCCGTATTTGATGCGCGCCAGCTGCATCGTCAAGGTCGATGCGCCCAGCCTGCGCCCGCCCGCAACATAGGTCTGGAAAAACGCGCGGAACATGGCTACGGGGTTGACGCCCACATGGCTGTAAAAATGGCAGTCTTCGTGCAGCAGCACGGCCTCTTTCAGCGATGGCGGAATATCGGCAAGCGGCGTGAACAGGCGATATGCCTGATCGCCCGCCAGCGTCAGGCGCAGCAATTGCCCGTTGCGGTCGAACACCGCACGGGAAAATCCCGCCCCCTCCAGCAATGGCGGTTTCCATGCCAGAAACAGTCCCGCCGGCATCAGCAGCGCAATCACGCAAGCGATAATGATGCGCCGCTTTATCTTCATTTGACGGTCATCGCCCCTGTCATGCCGCGCGCCTTCACGCCGCGGTCATACATGGATTCAATATAGGCGGGGGGCACGGTGAAGCTGCCCGCATTCACCGCCTTGATGCTGTAGTGATACACCACCTCGTCCGACGGCACCGAGCCAAAGGCGATAACGCGGTCGTCGCGCGCATCGACAGCTTCGGTCCGCCAGTTATTGCCCTCCAGCCATGACGTATCGGGCGCGGCGGCTTCCGCTTCACCCTCGCCTTCTTCATCATCATTTGATACGACGGGCCCTGCAATGCTTTGCGGCACCAGTTCGAAGCCGCCCGGTAGCAGGTCGACCAGCGCCATGCTATCGAGCGTCTTGTCGTCATGCGCGCGCATGCGGATCACGACATCAACGGTATCACCCAGCGCGACGTCCGTGACCGGTTTATGGTCTTTGCTCAGATATTCGCGGCTGATTTCCAATCCGTCCTCGATCGGTTTTTTGGCCGCGTCGCGGTCATAACCATCGGTTGCGATCTGGTAAAACAGACCGAAATCGCCGCCACCCGCAAACACCACGCTGGATTTTTCCAGCGCCAGCTGTGCGCGTTTCACCAGCTCGCCGGTTAGCGGCAATTGCGCGCCTTTCTGGCTGATGGTCAGGTTGTTGCCGACCGCGCCCGTCGATGCCTGCCCATAGGCGCTGAACGCCATGATCGCATAGGATGACGACAGCGTATTATAGCTGCCCTCCCCGATGAAATTGGCGATGCGGAACAGTATATTGCGGTCCAGCTTGCCCAGCATGTCGGGGAAATGGTCGGACACGACGGACATATACTGCGCATAGCGGTTCAGGCTGTTATAGAACATCCAGTTGCTTTCGTACCAAGCATGGTTCTTCCAATAAACGGGATCGCCCAGCGTGAATTCCGACAGCAGCGCATTCGCCTCCGGCACCAGCTGCATCAGCCGGTATGCCGCCGCAATATAAACGGCTGTCAGGTCGTTTTTCCATTCTTCCTTATAATTGGCGTCCAGGTATTGCAGCAGATGTGGCAGGTAATTCGCAGTCAGCACGCCGCCGCGGGTCAGGATGTAAATGCCATAGGCCTGCACGCGTGCTTCGTCGACCGACGCCGGCGCGCCGTTCACCAGTTCACGCACATAGCCTTGCGCATCGCGGAAGGTGCTGTCCGGCACGGGCAGATGCTTTTCCTTCGCCAGCGTCATGTAATGCAGTGCATAGACGCTGACGAAATCATTCGCTTCGCCGCCATACCACCAATAACCGAAACCGCCCTTGCTGTTCTGCAACTCGCGCAAGCGGCGCATGGTGTTGACGACGCTTTCCTGCACTGCCGTATTATCACCGCCCAAATCTTTCTGCCCATACAGCGTCACGGCGGGAAAGGCGCGGCTGACCGTCTGTTCGGTACAGCCATAGGGGAAACGGTCAAGGTATTGCGCAAGCCCGGGGATCAGGCTGACCGGCAGGGTCGAGACGGACGCATCGGCGCTCGCAAACTCCTTATACAGGTCGCGGTCCTGCGCGACGGTCTTGTCGCCTGTCTCCACATATCCGCTTTGCAACGCGGTCATGCTGGGCAGCGGCGGGCGGATGCTCAGGGTCGCATCATATTTCGCCGATACGCCGTTCAGCGTCGCAGTAAAGCTCAGCGTTGCGCCACCAAGAACGTCCTTGGCGCGTACCATGACGGCGGTCTTGGCCTCCGCATTTTCGGCGACAGTCACGTCGCTTTCCTGTCCTTCGACGATTTCGAGGTGTTCGGACGGGGTGACAGTCAGTTTAACCTTCGCATCCTTGCCAGAGCCGACGAGGTTATTGGCAAGGCTGAGACCGACGCGGAACGTGTCGCCCGGCGCCGCAAACACAGGCACGTTGGGGGAGATAATCACATCGCCCTTCACAAATGCCTTGGTCGATGCAGCCCCCATGGTGGTATCCGACACGGCGACCGCCATCACGCGCAGGTTGCCGTTGAAATAATCGGGGACTTTATAATGCAGCACCTGCGGTTCCTTGCCCGCCTCGACAATGCCCGACCAGAAGGCGACAGGCGCCTCGGTCTTGCGCTTGAAGGGGTTGACGCTGCGGCCATCGGGACCGCCGCCATCGCCGCCGGTCGCGGCGCGCAGCAGCGAATATTCCGGCATCAACAGGTCGAGGATCTGCGCCGTCGCCACCTGCAGCGCGCGGCGGTTGACGAAGAAATCGAGCGGATCGGGCGTTTTATACCGCGCATACTGCAAAATCCCCTCGTCCACCGCATAGACGATGATCTTTGACGGGGATTTGGTGGCATAGCTGATCGCAAGGTCTTCGCCCGGCTTGATGCGTTCGGCAACCCCCAGCGTGATGCGGCTGTCGACGGTCGCGGTATCGACCAAAAACGGCTGCACGGCATAGGCGAGCGGCGTGGTGTAGATTTCCTTTGAATCGAGCGAGCGCACGAACTGCACGTTCACGAAACCCTTGCCCGTGAAGTTTTTCGGCAGCGCGATCGATTGCACCGTGCTGGTCGTTTTCGCCTTGAACCATTTGAATGCCAGCACCTTGTCCGTTTCAATCGTCACAAGGCCGGTGCCGGTATAGGGCGAGGTGATGCTGAGTTTCACGGTGTCGCCCGCCGCGTATTTTTCACGGTCGAGGCGCACGGTGATGACCGCATCTTTGCGCGCATGGTCGATCAGGTTGCCTTCGCCCACGATCGAATAATTGATTTTATGCAGCACAAGCCCGTCCGCATCCGCGAGTGTCATCACGAAATTGCCGGCAGCCGCGCTGTCGAGTTTATAATCCAGCCCGCCTGCAGGGATATCGACGACAGCCGATGACACAGGCGTTTCCTTGGCAACAGACCTGTATTCATACGCGCCGTTTTCATTCTTGATGAGGTTGGAAACATATGTCACTTGCGAAACCGACGCCGTCAGCCCCGCGACTGCCACATGTTTAAGGTCGGAATCCACGGCGATCAGGCTGATGCCGCGCGCTTCGCCCTTGTTGATATAGCCGATATTGCCGTCGGTTTTCACGCCCACGACGTATTTCAGCGCGGAGACCAGCACATTGCTGTTCGCAAACACGCTGCGGCCGGAATCCTGCGAGAAACCTTCGGCGCCGAAGGCAAGGCGGTAGGTCGATTTGCCGAATTGGGCGAGCGGCAGCTCGAACACCGCATGGCCATCCGCATCCGTCTGCGCCTCGCCGATCATCTGGTCAAAGCTGGCATCCGTCTTTGCTGCGTCGAAAAATGCGTAATCGGGATATTCCTTGAAACTGAAGCCTACGGGATCGACGCGCAATGATGCCTTCACGCGGTGATCCACGGCGGGGGCGCCGTACAAATGCGCAAGCGTCACATCGGCGCTCAACCCTTCCGGCGTCATCCAGCCCTTGGGGGCGGGTTTGTTGAACGCGGATGAAATTTTTAGCGTATCGGGGATAAATTCCTCCACCCGCACGCTGACGCTGCCCAACTGGTCGCCTGTCGTGCCGTTGTTGGTGATGTAAAGCCGCGCGGTATAGCCGCCGGTCGGCGATGTGTCGCGCGTGCTGAACCTGTAAGCCGCCGCGCCCGATGCCTGCAATTTGACCAGCGGGTTGTCGATCACCTGCCCGCGCGGGTTGGTGATTTCCAGCTGCAGCGGCACACCGGCGAGGTTCTTCGCCCAGTCGCCCTGCTTCACGATCATGCCGATATGCACCTGTTCGCCGGGGCGGTAAACGCCACGGTCGGAAAACAGGTAGGCGCGCAATCCGCCGTCCGACGCGCTCATGCCGTCGGTGTCGAACTTGGAATAATCCAGCGTCCGGTCGCTGCGGTCATAGGGCATGAATGCCATGTCTTCACCCTGACGCACGATATAGGCGACGGGGCGTTTTTCGTCCTGAAGGCCTTTCAAGGGCGGAATCACTGCGTGGCCCTGCGCATCGGTGCGCACGGTTGCGACCGCAACGCCGTTGGTGCCCATCACCTCGACCTGCGCACCGCCTACGGCGATTCCTTTGTCAATCGACTGGATAAACACGTCCTGGCTGCCATCCGCCGCCGTTTTCACGACGATGCCAAGGTCGGAGACGAGGATGAAGCGCTTGTCGCTCGATACCTCCTGCTCGCGGCCCTCGGCGTCCTTCGCCAGCGCCTTGATGGTGACGAAGAACAGGCCCTTGCCTTTCGGCGCCTGCGCGCCCTTTTCGCCGGACGGCATTTTCAGGTAGGGGGCAAGGCTGAAGGCGTTGAATTGCGGCTTGCGCAGGTCCGCGCCCGACAAATCCAGTTCCTTGGTGAATTTTTCGCTGATGTTTTCCTGCCCGAAATTGTAATTGCGGAAGTACGGGCTCTGGAAGCTGCCGCCCGTCTGGCTGACAAGGTGCGCGATGTCGTCGTTCAGTACGCGGCCGACTTCGAAGCGGATTTTGGACGCGCCCAGCGAATAGAGCGACATCTTGCGCTCCCCGCTCAGGCTCATCAGCGCGCCGTCGCTCAGGATTTTGACTTCCTTGGTGTATTCGGGCGCGACAACGGTGTCGTCATGGTCGCGGCCAAGGATGTATCCGCCCTTGAACTTCATGCCCTTCGCCACGCGCACCAGCAGCCAGCGGCCCGGCACGGCGTCAAACTTCACGCCATGCACCAGCGCAGAATCCTTGGTATCGAGGGTAAATTTAACCTCCTGCGCCTCCGCCAATATTGCATCCGTCACTTCGGACGCGCTTGTCCAGCTGTAATCGCGGTCGGGCTTGCCGTCCTTCACCAGCGCGGGTTTGTCTTTCGGCAGTTGGTAGATATGAAGGTGCGTCGCCAGCTCGTCGCCGGTTTTCGGCATATTGCCCTCGATCACCAGCGTCTGCGCGGGCACATAATGGTCGTCCTGCACGATGGTCGCCTGCACGGACTCCAGCTCGGCATAATCATAAATGCTGGGGATGCGCACGCGGCCCTGGCGGCGTTCGGGGTTAGGTTTGGACAGGTCTGGCGCGCCAAGCGGCTTGCCGCCCGAAATGGCCTCCAACCCCTCCGCTATGTCGGCAACCACGAAACGCTCTTTATCCGGCATGGTGGTGATGGGGGAAGTGACATTGGCGGTCAAACCGTCCTCGCTTACCTTTACTTCGAAAGGCAGGTTCGGGATTGTTGAAACAATCTTGCGGTCTTCGGGCTTTTCCGCCTCGCTCAGTTCTTCCATTTTATAAGCCAGGTGCTTTTTGACGGATTCCGCCGCAACTGGCGTATTGAAATGGATGGCGGTCGATACGCCGCGCAGGTCGGGGTTGTTGAAATCCTGAAAGAACTCAATCGATCCGACGCTGGCGCGCAGCTCGGCTGCCGTGATGACAAAATTCGTGTCTTTCAGCGTCACCTGCCGCGGAAAAATGGACGGGTCGATGGCGACGCGGAAGCTTTCGCCTGCGGGCCAAGGCTTTTCAGGCGTAAAACGCAGGCTGTAATCGCTGTCCCAACGCCATTCGCCTGCAACCGCAGGCATCATGCCGATGCCCGTCAGCTGGCGTTTGCCGCTGATATGCAGCTTGCGGTCGGGGGTGGTGCAGTAATTGGCAAGGTTGTTGAATATAAACTCTTTGTGGGAGCAAAAACGAACGCTGACCGCACCCATATTTACAACGCTGCCGCTGTTTTGCCAGATATTCAGCTCGATCTTGTCCTGCAGCTGCCCTGTCACCGGCCCTTCGACCTTGTTCGCCGTCACCGGCAGCGTGTCCCCTGCCAGTGCGGGTGCAGCGAGCGTAAAAAAAGCCGCCAGCAAGGTGGCGGCGAGGAATTTCTGGATGGTGGGTTTCATGGCGGTGGCTCCGGTGGGCAGGCAAAGGGATAAAGGAATTGGGCGGACTATACAGGTCATGGCGGCATTAGTGAATGCGGGCCCGCGAAAATAATTGAAAAAATAAGTCTAATTTTCATACCTTTAGTTTCCTGCCGTTCAGCAACAGAACACAATGCCCCGCAGCTTCGACCATCATCGCAGGCGGATGTGCAGCGGTGATGACGGGCTTGCACATTTACCGCGCAGTTTTTGTGCAAATCCCGTGCAACGAAAGAAGATGATAAAAATATCCTATGGGAAAGATTTTTTCTTGCATTTACATGGCCGAATCGATTAACAGTAAACAATCGTACGTGCCAATAGCCCGCGGCCCCCGACAAATGGGGGCGCCCCTCTCAGGATAACACCTGACAAGGCAGGTTAAGTAACGGCGGATCTTTTTGTGCTAAACGCCCGGCGGCGCGTTGTTTCCGGGTTTACTGCGAAGAGCTTTGCTTTTGTTTTAATTTGCTGAGGTAGAAGGAGACAGGCATGTCTTTCCCGTCGCGCCATAACACATCCACGCTGGACAAACTCAAGCCCGCGCTCGACGCCGCGTTTGAACGCATTTCCCGCGAATTCAACGCCGACGGCGTAACGGTGCTGATGCCCACCTATTCCCCCTCGCAGGGCCGTCTGCTGTCCGAATTCAACCGCGTCGGCGGCAAGGCCGTCATCGTGGGCGGCATGAAGGACAAACCGTCCTACAAAAACGTGCCCCAGTTCGGCCTCGATTTCGACACCACCGCCTATATCAACATGTTCCCGCCCGGCATGTCGGAACAGATCACCGGCACCATCCCGAACGCGCTGCTGCAGGACAAGAAAGTCGCGATTTTCGCCTTCATCACCCCGCCCGCAAGCTGGGCGAAGCATATCGCCGACCGTGGCCTGAACACCGACATCGTGGCGTCGAACGAACAAAACACCCGCCTGTTTTTTGAAAACAAGGGCAACCTGATGCACATCCTGTCGGAAGCGGGCCTTGATGCGTATGTCATCCCGACCGAAGTCGTGACGGCAAGCCTGTCGGAAAAGGAATTGCGCGGCATTTACGACCGCCTGAAAAACGCCGACGGCAAGGTTGTCGTGCAATCCGCCATCGAAAACTACGAACCCACCCGCTTCATCGACAACGCCGATGAATTCGTATCACACATCTCGAAATCCAAGATCCCGTTCAAGGTTGCGCGCTTCATCGACGGCAACGAGGCAAACCTGTCGTTCTTCTCTGGCAACACCCTGCCCGCCGAAAACGGCCGCGGCGTGATGAAGGCCGACCTGCCCGCCGGCATCGACCGCGCGAACCCCAACAGCCTGTCGCTGATCGAGGCACATGCCGCCGAACAGGGTATCAACGCATCCAACGTGTTCGCCGTCACCGGCCGCGCGACGCTGAAGGTTGTAGGCGACCGCCTGCTGGCGAACGAACCCGGCGACAGCGTCGGCAACAATATCGGCCATATCTATGACGAAAAAATCAGCCGCCAGATCACCGAAATCGGCGACAAGCTGGGCAAGAAAATGGCGCTGTCGGGCAAAGTCGGCCACGCCGGCGCAGACCTGATCATCGACCGCACCGGCAAGATCTGGATCAACGAGATCAACGACCGCCAGCAGGGCCCGACCGACCAGATGAGCGCGGATGCCGAAAATTCCGGCATCCCCGGCCTCAGCCGCCTGGCATGGTTCGCGCATTACGCGGATTTTTCCAAGCCCGAGAACATGAACCTGCTGTCCGCCATCCGCGACAACGCGGAAGCGATTCACCAGAAATACATGAAATCGCCCGGTTCGTTCTACATCAAGGCGTTTGCGACGCATGACGCCGAATACGATGGCAAGACACCCGTGCTGCGCGATCTGCCTGCCGGCGTTTACAACGTGACCAAGACCGAAAACGGCGGCTGGAAATGGGAATTCGCGGGCGAAACCGCGAAACTGCGCCCTGTTGACCTGAATTCCGGCGCCATCACCGTGAAGATCAGCAGCGGCAGCCTGCAAAAAGGCGACCTGCCGCCCGCAGGCGCGGAACTGTTCCGCATCACCGGCACCGCCAGCGGCGTTGACGCGCCCTTCATCATCGAAAACGGCATTTCGGGCCTGAACCCCGTTTACCGCTCGATGCTGGAACAGCTCTACAAGGACGCATTCGGCGAAGGCTATATCGAGAAAAACCCCCAATACCGCGCACAGGCCGTGAAGCCCGGCACAGGTAACGGAAATCTCGCGCCGACCGCACCGAAATAAGTTTTAGATTTTTGTGAGCGCATCCATCGGGATGTAATGCAGTGTCTCGTCGCCCGCGCGGTAGATATGCGTGGGGGCGTGTTTATACATCACGCCGTCTTCGGTCGCTTTTTCCGGTTGTTCTGCACCCAGTTCCGATGACGGGTGCAGGGTGAACAGCGTGTCGCCCTTTTTGAACGGCACGCCTAGCGCGGCGTCGTACCGCACAAACCCGGCATCGCGCGTCAGGATTTTCTTGTCGGTGCGGAACCAGTGGCTGTCGTTCGCGGGATGCTGCGTCAGGCTTTTGTCGATCATGCCAAGGCGCGCGAGCAGACGCAAAATCCCCTGAAACACCTGTTCGATTTTCGCCGCGTCATATTCGTCATGGCTGCCGCATTCGATGCAGAGGTTATCGATGTTGAGCGGATCAAGCCCCGCATCGAACGAACCGGAGGGTTCGCCGTCATCAAGGAAATTGTATTTCAGCCCGACGTCCTTCACCAATGGCGCATAGCTTTCTTTCGTGAAGATCACATAGGGCAGGCTTTTCCGCGCGGTATGCAGGTCAAGACCAAGGTCGCAGTTTTTTGCCACGCCCTGCAGCGCATAAACAATCCGCTGGTGCAGCGATCCGTCGGCCTTGCCGGGGAAATGCGTGTTCGGATCTTTGCCGTCATAGAGGTCGAACTTGCCAAAGGTATAGAAATACGACCGCTGTTCCCACGCTGCCGGATTGGCGCAAGGCACAAACACAACCTCGCCCGCCGTCAGGTTTTCCTTCAGGAAATTATACAGCCGGTGCTGCACCCATTGCGTCACTTCGCCGCCATGAATGCCGCTCTGGATATGCACCTTCTTGCCCGCCGTTTTCGCGGCCAGCGTATAGGTCACGATATCAATCGGGTTTCCCGCGATCGTCTGGCCGACATTGATACGGTTTTTGGTGCTGTGCATCTGCTTCCTTGCCGCTTACGCTATGAATTTACTATATAAATTCTGCCTAAAAAGTCAACGGCACAGCATATCAGGCTTTGGCGACACCGGTATCCTTGGCGAAGTAAAGCGTTTGCGACGGGAAGGCGAAGCCGCTGCCGCCTTTTTCGACAAGATCCATGATCTGGAGGTTAAGCTCTTCCTGCACCTCCAAAAACGCCGCAAAATCTTTCGCGAATACATAGCAGAATATTTCGATGTTCAGCGCGTTCGCGCCAAACCCCACAAACCGCACGCGCGCGCCCTCGCTTTCGACCTTGGGGTTGTCGTCCAGCATCTGGCGGAATTTGACCAGCAGGTCGCGCAGCTGGTTCTGCCGCGTTTCATAGCGCAGCTCCAGCAGCGGATGAAACCAGAACTTGTCGCGATGCGTGTAATTTTCGATTTTCTGAGATGAAAAATCGCCGTTGGGGATCGTGACCACCGTCCGGCTGTTCGTGCGGATGCGCGTGGAACGCATGCCCACTTCCTCGATCGTGCCCGTCGTTTCACCGACTTTGC
This sequence comes from Bdellovibrionales bacterium, assembly GCA_038247245.1. Taxonomy (GTDB): domain Bacteria; phylum Pseudomonadota; class Alphaproteobacteria; order Micavibrionales; family UBA2020; genus JAPWJZ01. The sequence goes on from JBBRVE010000021.1 coordinate 34,877, forward strand.
AAAAATCGCCTACGCGGACAGGCTGGTCGAAAATCACCGTCAGGCTGCCGACAAGGTTTTCGACGGTTTTCTGCGCACCCAATGCCAGCGCGATACCGCCGATACCGAAAGCCGCAAGCCATGTCGTCACGTTGATGCCGATGGTATCCAGCACCGTAATCGCGCCCAGCACGATCGCCACGATTTTCATCGTACGGCGGAAAAACCGTATCGCGGATAGCGCGCCGTAATTGGATTTGCGGCGCATGGCTTTTTCACCCCAGCGTGCAAAAACGTCAATCAGCTGCCACACCAGCAACAATACCGCAATCCATGCCACGACCACCGTGACCTGGCTGAAATACTGACGCACGATAATGGAAATACCCATTTTCTCAGCGCAGATGACAAATATCCAGACCGCCAGATACAGACGGATCGGCAGGCTGAACGCTTTCGTGACGCCCTCGTCCCCGTCTTTCCAGACCCTGTGCAGAAAGCGGGCCAGCGCATTCGCCACAATCCCCGTCACCAGCAGCGCCGCCAGATAAGACAGAACGATCAGCGCCAACATCACAAGCCAATGCCCGGTCGGGATGCCGCCCCATTTATTGTCGATCAGGCTGGACGGCAGCACGCGGTTGATGTTCCAGACCGTTTCTTCATTCAGAACGGAGGGTATTTTCTCAAGCGTTTGGGCAGCCAGGACCCATATCTGTCCGCCGCTGTCGCTTTTGATGCGCTCCAAAAGCACCTCAACGGTTTCAGCCCCCGTGTTGAACGACCCGATATTCTCCTTCGTTGCCGGAAGGTTATCAGTGATGTCGCCATCCGGCTTGTCGCTCAGCATAGCGCTGACCTTTATTTTGCCGTCTTGATCCAGAATCGTTTGCAGCATTTTGGCCACTTGCGGGCCCACCGTCGTGCGCTTGGCCTTGGGCAAATAATCAAGATCAAGGAATTGGGAAGCAAGCACATAATCTTCCTTCGACACCGCGCGGATGTAACCCAGAAATGCGCCGCGGGGCGTACTCCTGCCCAGCAAATCAGTTTGCACCGGCGACGTTTCCTCGGCGGCCGGTGCCTGCAAAACATTGGCCAACTGCGCATTTGCTGGCGCTGCAAACTGCAATGCCAGTACAAAAAAAAGATACGCCACGATTTTTAAATGATTCATCGGAAAGCCCCTAACCTTGCGCTGATGAGATAAGTATTGAAATCGGGTGCAGGCGGGGAGTATTGAACCCTTGCGGATTTTAAGTCGCTTTCGGCAACGGCTTACACCATGAATTTACTATACAATTCGGGTTCAAAAAGTCAACTGTGTAAGAACCCGTGTAAGTTTTTTCCAATTAGTTTCTATGAAATTCGCAGATGAAAACGCGGTTACCCTCTGTTGAGGCAGGTGAGAGAACATATCTAATTTCAATTTTACGCCCCCCCCACTAATTTTAGAAGTTCTTCACTAAGGGGCCAAGTCTAAACAGCACTCATTTTGCCTTTTCCCACTTCCGCAATTGCATAGGCCATTTTGGTCTGCAATTTCGCCTAATGGAATGCGACTATTAGGCATATGTCGAACTAAAAAGGGAGTAAGCTTTTCAAAAATTAAGTGAGTAATTAAACCAAGATCTTTCGCATCAAGATCCCCCCCTTCTGGAACACCGCAATTATCAAAGGCATAATTTGTAGCCTCGGTTATCTGTTTAGATAACTCAGCATCAAATTCGTTTTTTCTTGCTATGGACAGAGGAATCCCGACAGCGGCTTCTTGAGAGCCTTGTGGTATCTTTTTGTAGTCGTAAGCATCCTTCACATCTTGTTTTGACAAATCTAAGTTAAAGTCTAGAAACACCTCTTCTCCATTAATAGGGTCAATGGCGTACAGTGTATGAATATCATTTCCTAGATAATTATCAGTCAATCTTGTACGTCGTCAGATAATTTCGGACAGATTGGGTAAAGAATTAAGGTAGTGTTTTCGTCTCTCTGGTTAATGTTAAGCTGCCCTTCTTTCGAAGTGCAATCGTTTTCTTAAAAGCATGGTTTTCTCCTTGATGCGGTCAC